>NZ_JBHXTC010000038.1:0-12285 GCF_042677605.1 Streptomyces sp. NPDC127106
ACCTACAAGGCGACCATCAGCATCAACATCCTCTTGCCAGGACCGACCAGCCCTTAACTTCACGGCCTTGTCCTTTAGGGCGGGGAGCACGTCAACAAAGGGGACCGCTGTGGAGGCCGAGCGCTGCCTCGGCGGCGCAGCCTTCCCTTTGCATCGGCACTGCCGTACTCGCCTGGCAGGTGGGTTCCGTCGCCGGCGCGAGTGCGTCCCTACGCCACCGGAAGGGATTGCGTTAAGAGCGCGTCAGGATTTCGTCAGACGAGGATATAGACGTACTGGCGGCGTCTTCGCCGCGTACGCTGGCGCAGCCGTCCACGTCGATGGCTGAATCTGTGCCGTACGACAGGAGCGCCCCACGATGGCCACCCCTGCCCGCTCCTCGCGCCTGCGCGCGTGGCTGCTGGAAGGCTTGACCGACCGCCGCCACAAACAGCAGCAGCACCCCGAGACCGCGCACGAGGGCAAGCCCTGGTACCGGGTGATGTGCCTGACCGGTCTCGACTACTTCTCCACCCTCGGCTATCAGCCCGGCATCGCGGCGCTCGCGGCCGGGCTGCTGTCGCCGCTGGCGACGATCGTGCTGGTGCTGCTCACCCTGTTCGGCGCCCTGCCCGTCTACCGCCGGGTCGCCAAGGAGAGCCCGCACGGCGAGGGCTCCATCGCGATGCTGGAGCGGCTGCTGTCCTTCTGGAAGGGCAAGCTGTTCGTCCTGACCCTGCTCGGGTTCGCCGCGACCGACTTCCTGATCACCATCACCCTGTCGGCCGCCGACGCCACCGCGCACATGGTGGAGAACCCGCACCTCACCAGCACCCTGCACGGGCACGAGGTGCTCATCACCCTCATCCTGATCGCGCTCCTCGGCGCGGTGTTCCTCAAGGGCTTCAGCGAGGCGATCGGCCTGGCCGTGGCCCTCGTCGTCTCGTACCTGCTGCTCAACGCGGTCGTCGTCGGGGTCGGCCTGTGGCAGGTGGCCACCCACCCGGAGGTGATCACCAACTGGACGAATGCGCTGACCACCGACTATGGCAACCCGGTCATGATGATCGCCATCGCGCTGGTGGTCTTCCCCAAGCTGGCGCTGGGCCTGTCCGGGTTCGAGACCGGTGTCGCGGTGATGCCGCACGTCGAGGGCGAGCCGGGCGACACCCCGGACAAGCCCGCCGGCCGGATCCGCGGGACGAGGAAGCTGCTCACCACCGCCGCGGTGATCATGAGCGTGTTCCTGATCTGCTCCAGCTTCATCACCACGCTGCTGATCCCGGCGGACGCGTTCAAGTCCGGCGGCGAGGCCAACGGCCGGGCCCTGGCCTACCTGGCGCACCAATACCTCGGCTCGGCGTTCGGCACCGTCTACGACATCTCCACCATCCTGATCCTGTGGTTCGCCGGATCCTCCGCCATGGCCGGCCTGCTCAACCTGATGCCGCGCTACCTGCCCCGCTACGGCATGGCACCGCACTGGGCCCGCGCCCTGCGCCCGATGGTGATCGTGTTCACCCTGATCGCGTTCCTGGTGACCTGGATCTTCAACGCCGACGTCGACGCCCAGGGCGGCGCCTACGCCACCGGCGTGCTCGTCCTGATCACCTCGGCGGCCGTCGCCGTGACCATCGCCGCCCGCCGGGCCCGCGAGCGCGGCTGGACCATCGCCTTCTCGCTCATCTCCGCCGTCTTCATCTACACCACGGCCGTGAACGTGATCGAACGCCCGGACGGCGTGAAGATCGGCGCCTGCTTCATCGCCGGCATCATGGCCCTGTCGCTGCTGTCCCGCCTGGCCCGCGTCTTCGAGCTGCGCGTCACGCACGTCGAGTTCGACGACATGGCGGAACGCTTCATCCGGGACACCGCCACCCGCACCATCCGCTTCATCGCCAACGAACCGGACAACCGCGACAAGACCGAGTACCGGGAGAAGATCGACCAGATCCGGGCCGACAACGACGTCCCGCCGGGCGACGACTTCATGTTCGTCGAGGTCACCGTCCTGGACCCGTCCGAGTTCGAAGCCGGCCTGCGGGTCAAGGGCGAGGTCATGCACGACCGCTACCGCGTCCTGACCCTGGAGTCCTCCTCCGTTCCCAACGCCCTCGCCGCCCTGCTGCTCCACGTACGCGACGAGACCGGGCAGCGCCCCCACATCTACTTCGAGTGGACCGAGGGCAACCCGCTCGCCAACTTCCTGCGGTTCTTCCTCTTCGGGCAGGGCGAAGTGGCCCCCGTCACCCGCGAGGTGGTCCGCGAGGCCGAACCGGACCGGTCCCGCCGCCCGCACGTCCACGTCGGCTGACACCCGTCCCGTAAGGAACGCGCCAGGAACTCCTTCCGCCGCGTCAGAAGGCCGTCAGCACACCCGCCCCCGCTCCGTTCCTGCCCTTGGATGGGTGGCTCGAACGGAGCGGCGAGGGAGGGCTCGTGCCGAAGGTAGTGGTCGGGGTCAGCGGAAGTCTGGGCAGCCTGGCGGCACTCCACCGGGCCGCCGCCGAAGCGCGGACGCGGAAGGCGGAGCTGTGCGCCGTCCTGGCGTGGCAGCTGCCGGGCGGCGGGCTGGGCGGCCGCAGCTCCTGCGCCGACCCGGCCCCGGCCCAGTGGCGGGCCGCGGCCGCGGAGCGGCTGCGCGAGGTCCTGGACACTGCCTTCGGAGCCGGCACGCCGGCCGGTGTCACCGTCGCGGGGTGGACGGTGCGGGCCACCGCGGGAGCCGCGCTCGTGGACACCGCCCGCGACCCGGAGGACCTCCTCGTGGTGGGCGCGGGCTCGCACGGCCCGCTGCTCCGCCTGGTCCGCCCCTCGGTGGCCCGCTACTGCCTCGCGCACGCCGCCTGCCCCGTGCTGACCGTGCCCCCGTCCCCGCTCGTGGCTGCGTACGACGCGGCCCACCGCCGCAATGCCTGGCGGCGGCCGCTCGACCTGCGCGAGCTGGGGCGCTGCGCGGGCCCGCCGCCGCACGGCCGGACCGGTCGTACCGATGTCGCCAAAGAGGCGTAGACGTCACGTCAGGAGCGGCGGAATTCCCGGCGGGCACGCCTAGCGTCCTGCCCATGGAACGAGGATTCACCGGACGTGCCGCGCGGGACGTCCACTGGGCGGGTGAGCGCCGTACCGCCTTCCGCGCGGCCGGACTCCTGACCGCAGCGCTGCTGGCCGTCGACGCGGCCGCCGGCTCGGCCTCCTGGCCGCGGGCCGCCCTGTGGGCCGGCCTCGGCCTGCTGCTCTACGCCGTCCTGCTGCCACCCCTGGTACGGGTGGCGCCCGGCCGCCTGACCGTCCGCACGCTGGTCGCCGAGCGCACGGTCCGCACCGACGCCCTGGTCTGCGTCCGCTGGTCGGACGGCGTCGCCCAGCGCCTGGTCCTCGTGGACGCCGACGGCCGCCGTGTCGAGGTCGACCCCGGCGTGCTGGTCCGCAACCCCGTCCTGTGGCACCGGTTCGACGCCGACGCACGGGCCTCGGTGCGGCGGGGCACGTTGCAGTACGGGGCCACCGCGCTGCGGCGGCTGGCCGCACGCATCGACCGGGAGACAGCCGAGCCCGTGTTCAAGGCCGCCGGGCTCGGCTGCTGATCCAGCGTCAGGACGACTTGTCGGTCAGGATCGCCGGGTCCGAGAGGCCGGCCGCGCCGGTCTCGACCTTGCCCGCGAAGCGGCGCACGAAGTCCGGGGCCCCGGACGCGGTGACCGTCACGTCGTACCAGCGGCGGCTGTTCTTCAGCGAGACGGTGTACGTGACCGTGGCGCCCCGGGCGACCGTGAGGTGCTTCGGGGTGCCGCCGTAGGCGTTCGTCACCGTGAGGGTGGCCGTCGAACCGCCGGCGTTGGTGCAGGTGAGGTCGAGGTTGCCGGTGGCGGCGTTGTGGCGGGCGGTGACTTCCGGGCCCGGGGTGGTGCCGGGGTTGCGGAAGCCGCGCAGGAAGCCGTTCGGGCCGTGCACGGTCAGGTCGGTGACCCCGGCCGAGTAGCGGGTGTTCCAGGTGTCCGCGATCGACTTGCCCGCCTCGGTCGTGTACGTCCAGGGGGCGTCGCTGCGGTTGCCGGACGTGACGTAGAACTGGGCACCCAGGTCCTGGCCGCCGCTGAAGGTCAGCCGGAACTTCCCCTCGCCGGTGAGGGCCGTGCCGTCCACGTACGGCGCGTACTTCAGCGGACGGGTGGGGCGCAGGCCCTTCTCCTGGCGCGGCATGCTGCCCACCGCCGGCGGGACGGCGTGGAAGTCGGGGTGGCGCTCCCGGTCCTGCGGCTGCCAGCCGCCGGTGTCGGGCAGCCGGACCTCGCCGGTGTCCTTGCGGGCGAAGTCGAAGGCGGAGGTCAGGTCACCGCAGACGGCGCGGCGCCAGGGCGAGATGTTGGGCTCCAGGACGCCGAAGCGCTTCTCCATGAAGCGGACGACCGAGGTGTGGTCGAAGGTCTCGGAGCAGGAGTAGCCGCCGGTGCTCCACGGGGAGACCACCAGCATCGGCACGCGCGGGCCCAGGCCGTACGGGCCGGCGACGTAGCCGGGCTTGCCGCCGAAGACGTCGAGCGCGGTGGGCGTGGTCGACATGCCCTGGTTGGCGTCGGCCGGGGCGTACGGCGGGACGACGTGGTCGAAGAAGCCGTCGTTCTCGTCGTAGGTGATGAACAGGGCGGTACGGGCCCACACGTCGGGGTTCGAGGTGAGGGCGTCCAGCACCTGTGCGATGTACCAGGCGCCGTAGTTGGACGGCCAGTTGGAGTGCTCGCTGAAGGCCTCCGGAGCGGCGATCCAGGAGACCTGGGGCAGCGTCCCGGCCTGGACGTCCGCGCGCAGCCGGTCGAAGTACCCCTCGCCGGCCTTGGCGTTGGTGCCGGTGCGGGCCTTGTCGTAGAGCGGGTTGCCCGGCTGGGCGTTCCGGTAGTTGTTGAAGTAGAGCAGTGAGTTGTCGCCGTAGTTGCCGCGGTAGGCGTCGTTGATCCAGCCCCAGGAGCCGGCGGCGTCGAGGCCGTCGCCGATGTCCTGGTAGACCTTCCAGGAGATGCCGGCCGCCTCCAGGCGCTCCGGGTAGGTGGTCCAGTCGTAGCCGAGCTCGGCGTTGTTGAGGACCGGGCCGCCGCCCTTGCCGTCGTTGCCGGTGTGGCCCGACCACAGGTAGTAGCGGTTGGGGTCCGTGGAGCCGATGAACGAGCAGTGGTACGCGTCGCAGATGGTGAACGCGTCGGCGAGGGCGTAGTGGAACGGGATGTCCTCGCGCGTCAGGTACGCCATGGTGGCGGGCGTCTTGGCGGGCACCCAGTTGTTGTACTTGCCCTTGTTGAAGGCGCTCTGTCCGCCCGCCCAGTCGTGGTTGAGGCCCTGGAGGAACTCCATGCCGAGGTCGTCCGACGGCGGCCGGAACGGCAGGGTCTCCTTGCCCGCGTTGTCGGTCTGGTGCCAGACGGACTTGCCGCTGGGCAGCGTCACCGGGCGCGGGTCGCCGAAGCCGCGCACGCCGCGCAGCCTGCCGAAGTAGTGGTCGAAGGAACGGTTCTCCTGCATGAGGACCACGACGTGCTCGACGTCGGCGATGGTGCCGGTGGTCCCCTGAGCGGGGATGGCGGCGGCGCGGGCGATGCTGTCGCCCAGCATGGTCAGGGCGGCGGCGCCACCCGTGAGCTGCAGGAACCGGCGGCGGTTGAGTTCTGCCATGGCGGATGACCTCTGCGGTTGAGGGGTGTGGAGCGCCCCCAGCACAGCGGGCCCGGGGGACCGGAGAGGGAGCCTGGCGTGACGGCGGGGGATACGCCAGACGAACGGCAGCCGGATTGCGCAGGGCTTCGGCCACTTCCCGCCGCTGTCCGGTCCGCCGGTGGCCTCGCCGGTACCTGATGTGAGGTCAGCATGCCGGCGCACTAGGGTGCGTACGGTGAACCTTCATGTTGTCGTGGGATTCGGGCCGGCCGGAGCCGCCACCGCCCGGCTGCTGGCCGCACAGGGCGAGTCCGTACGGGTCGTCACCGCGTCGGGCCGCCGCCCGGAGCCCGGAATCGAGCACATCGCGCTCGACGCGCGGGACGGCGAGCGGCTCGCCGAAGCCGCGAAGGGCGCGACCGCCCTGTACGGCTGCGCCGCGCCCCCCTACCACCGCTGGGCGGACGAATGGCCCGCACTGGCCTCGTCGCTCTGCGCCGCCGCCGAGGCGACGGGGGCCGTCCTGGTCCTGCTGGGGAACCTCTACGGCTACGGCCCGGTGGACGGCCCGGTGACCGAGCGGCTGCCGCTCGCGGCGACCGGCACCAAGGGGCGGGTCCGCGCCGCCGTGTGGGAGCGGGCGCGGGGACTGCACGAGCAGGGGCGCATCAAGGCGGTGGAGGTGCGGGCCTCGGACTTCTTCGGGCCCGGGGTGACCGACGGCGGGCACCTGGCCGCCCGGGTCGTGCCGGCGCTGCTGCGCGGCAAGCCGGTCTCCACCCTCGGGGACCCGGACGCCCCGCACAGCTGGACCTATCTGCCCGACGTGGCCCGGGCCCTGGTCGAGGTCGCGGGCGAGGAGCGGGCCCGGGGGCGCAGCTGGCACGTCCCGACGGGACCCGCGCTCTCCGTCCGGGAGATGGTCGGCCGCCTGGCCGAGCAGGCGGGGACGGGACCGGTCGCGGTGCGCAGGCTCCCCCCGGCCGTGCTGGCGGCGGCCGCGCTCTTCTCGCCGCTGCTCCGTGAGCTGAAGGAGGTCCGCTACCAGTTCGACCGCCCGTTCGTGGTCGATTCCAGCGCCTACGAGGCCGAGTTCGCGGTCCGGGCCACGCCCCTCGACCGGCAGATCGAGGCGACCGTGGACTGGTGGCGTGACCGACTGGCGACCACACGCTGACGGGCGAGCGTCCGCTGGCGGACGGCCGGACGGCAGCCCGCGCGGCCGCCGTCCGGAGCCGCTACGCGGCCCTGCCCGGGACCGGCGCCGTCAGCGGGGGGTTGAGGCGGGCGAACCCCTCCTGGCGCTCGTACGGGAAGTAGGGATACGGCGCCGGGCGGTGGCTGACGGCGTCCAGGCGCGCGGTCTGCTCCGGCGTCAGGCTCCAGCCGACGGCGCCGATGTTCTGGCGCAGCTGCTCCTCGTTGCGGGCGCCGATGATGACGGAGGACACGGTGGGGCGGCCCAACAGCCAGTTGAGGGCGACCTGGGGCACGGTCCGGCCCGTCTCCTGCGCGATCCCGTCGAGCACGTCGACGACGTCGTACAGCAGCTCGTCGTCGACCGGTGGGCCGTAGTCCGCGGTCGAGTGCAGCCGGCTCCCGGACGGCAGCGGACGGCCGCGGCGCACCTTCCCGGTCAGCCGGCCCCAGCCCAGCGGGCTCCACACGAGGGCGCCGACGCCCTGGTCGCGGCCGAGCGGCAGCAGCTCCCACTCGTAGTCGCGGCCGATGAGGGAGTAGTACACCTGGTGGGCGACGTACCGGGGGAAGCCGTGCCGGTCGGCCGCGGCCAGGGACTTCATCAGCTGCCAGCCCGCGAAGTTGGAGACGCCGACGTAACGGATCTTCCCGGCGCGCACGAGCTGGTCGAGGGCGGAGAGCACCTCCTCGACCGGGGTGGCCGCGTCGAAGGCGTGCAACTGGAACAGGTCGATGTGGTCGGTGTCCAGGCGCCGCAGGGCGTCCTCGGTCGCCCGGACGAGGCGCGAGCGGGAGGTGCCGGCGTCGCCGGGGCCGTCCCCCGTGGGCAGGCCCGCCTTGGTGGACAGCAGCACCCGGTCGCGGCGGCCCCGCACGGCTGCTCCGAGGACGGACTCCGAAGCGCCCGCGGAATACACGTCGGCGGTGTCGAAGAGCGTGATCCCCGCGTCGAGGCAGATGTCGACCAGGCGGCGCGCCTCGCGGGCGTCGCTGTTGCCCCAGGCCCCGAAGAGCGGACCCTCGCCGCCGAACGTGCCGGCGCCGAAACTCAGAACGGGAACGGTGAGACCGGAAGCGCCGAGCTGCCTGTACTCCATGACGAGCCCCCTCAAGACGGGTTAATGGAACTGCGGACCCCTTAAGCTGTCCCCACCGTAACAGCCGGAACGAACTAATGGAACTGGAGAACCGTTATGGCGGATGAGGGTGGCGCGGAGCCGGGCAGCCTGCGGCCCGGCGGCCGCACGGCCCGGGTGCGGGCCGCGGTCCTGCGTGCGGCCGGCGACCTGCTGGCCGAAGCCGGCTTCGACCGGCTGGACCTGGCGGAGGTGGCCCGGCGCGCGGAGGTGGGCAAGACCACCGTGTACCGCAGGTGGGGGACGCCGTCCGGACTCGTGGCGGACCTGCTGGGCGACATGGCCGAGCAGTCCGCGCCCCGCACCGAGACGGGCTCGCTCGACGGGGACCTGCTGGCCAATGCCGACCTGGTCCGCCGCACCCTGGCCGACCCGCGCCAGGGCCCGCTGTTCCGGGCGGTGATCGCGGCCGCCGGTACGGACCCCAGGGCCGCCGAGGCCCTGCACCGCTTCTACGCCGTACGCGTGGGGGAGTGGGCGCCGTGCGTCCGGCAGGCGGTGGAGCGCGGCGAACTGCCGGAGGGCACGGACGCGGAGGAGGTCGTCCGGGCCGTCTCCGCCCCCCTGTACTACCGGCTGCTGACGACCGCCGCACCGCCGGACGCGGCCGCGGCCGAACGCGCCGCCCGCGCGGCCGCGGCGGCCGCCCGCGCGGGCGTCTTCACCGCACCGGGCCCGGGGGCGACGTCGGACTGACCGTCACGCGTACAGGAAGACCGTGTCGAACCAGACCAGGTCGTCCTCCTCGTGGAGGAAGAACCGGCCGTCGGCCTCGTCGCCGGACGTGGACTGCTCCGGCTGCCGGGCGAGTACCCGCAGGTCGTACGCCGTACTCGCCCACCAGCCGGCCCGGTCGGGCACGTGCTTCGCCAGCGGCGCGGGAAGCTCGGCGGGCAGGGACACCGTCTCGAAGCGCTCCCCCGCGGGGGCCGCCCCGAGCGTGGCGGCCACCGTGCCTTCGGTCAGCCGGGCCACCCCGACCAGCCGGATCCGGGAGTCCGGGCCGGGTATGGTCTGCCGCTTGCCCGCCTCGTCGAGGTCGTACCCGAGCCAGTGCGCGCCGGACAGCTCGCCCAGCGCCGCGAACCGGCTGCGCAGCGGCTCGACGTCGGTCCGTACGCGGAGGTGGTCCTCGTTCGGCCGGAGCTCCGCGCAGCCGGCCGTCCCGGCGAGGGGCAGCAGCGCGGCCCCGCCGAGCAGGGCGAGGAACCGCCGGCGCTCCGCTGCGCCGCCCCACCGTCCGGTCATGGTCCCCCCTGGTTCGTTCGTGCCGCCGGGCGCGACCCCGTCCTCCCGCCGTGGTACGACGGCCGGGACACGGGGAGACGTCCCTCAGGGCGCGGGCGGTTCCCCCGCGCGCACGTGGACCGCCCCTCCGCGCGGCCGAAGTAGGGGGCCGGGCCGGGCGCCCCCGCGGCAGGCCCGGGTCACCGGGCCCCCGCCGAGGTGCTCGGCGTCCCGCTCGGACCCGCCGGTGCCACCGAGGTCGAAGGGCGGGCCGGCGACGACGACCTGCGCGAGGGCGACGGCTGACCCGGTCCGGCGGCCCCGGAGAGGGCGAACACCCGCAGGAAGAACTGCGCGAGCGGGCCGATCGCCAGTGCGTACGCGACGGTGCCCGGGCCGACGCTGCCGCCGAGGAGGAATCCGGCCGCGAGCACCGTGAGCTCGATCCCGGTGCGCACCAGCCGCAGCGACCGCCCGGTCAGCCGGTGCAGCGCCGTCATGAGGCCGTCGCGCGGTCCCGGCCCGAAGGCGGCCGCGATGTACAGGCCGGTGGCGACGCCGTTGAGGACCACGCCCGCCGCCAGCGCGCCCACCTGGGCCGCAACGCCGTGCACGTCCGGCACCGCCGCCAGGGTGGCGTCCATGGACAACCCGACCACGAACACGTTGGAGACGGTGCCCAGGCCGGGCCGCTGCCGCAGCGGCCACCACAGCAGCAGCACCAGCGTCCCGACGGCCACGGACACGGTGCCGATCGTCCACCCGGTGTGCTCGGCGAGGCCCTGGTGGAAGACGTCCCAGGGGCCGAGCCCGAGCCCGGCCCGGACCAGGAGCGCCGCGCTCGCGCCGTAGAGGGCGAGGCCGACGTAGAGCTGGAGCAGCCGGCGGGGGAGGCGCCTCGCGGGGCGTGCGGAGGGTGGGACGGTGGACACGGGTGGTGCCTTTCGTGGAGCCAAAGACCGATGGACCACACGGTGTGGCATCCACTCTGCGGCGGCACAGGGCCAATTCGGGGTGAGTGGCCTTATTTCTGTCCTGCCTGCTGTCCGACATGGTCCGGCGCGTGAGAACACGCACATTTTTGGTCGTTTTCGTCCGAATTGGTGAATGCTGGAGGGCGGTCCGGCGCACGGTTCGTGTCTCGGGTGGATCGCCGGCCGCCACAGCCACGACTGACACGGCACACCGCCGCCACGGGAGAGACATGCGACGTGCACACCGCCTGCTGAACGACTGGCGTACGGCCCTGCCCCTCGCGGGCGGAGCCGTCGTACTCGGCTTCGGCGGCCTGTATCTCGTCGGCCTGGCGGCGGCGGGCGACAGCATCGCCGACGGCACCAGCGTGCGCGGCGTCGACATCGGCGGCATGAGCCGGGCGGAGGCCCGGGCGGCCCTCGACCGCGACCTCGGCCCGGCGGCCGCCGCGCCGATCACGCTGAAGGTCGACGGTGGCCGCACCGCACAGGCCGTCCCCGCCGCCTTCGGCCTGTCCCTCGACACCCGGGCCACCGTCGACCGCGCCGCACGGTCCGGCTCCGACCCGTTCACCGTGATCGGGCGGCTGGTCATGCCGGCAGAGGACCGTGAGATCGAACCCGTCGTCCGGGCCGACGGCCCCGTGGACCCGGCACGCGCGGCCGAGAAGCTCGCCGACTCCGCCGGGAGCCCGGTCCGCGACGGCGCCGTCACCTTCCAGGACGGCGCGGCCCGGTCCGTCGCCCCCGCGACCGGGGTGACCGTACGCGCCGACCGGGCGGCCGAGGTCGTCCGCGCCGCCTACCTGAGCCCGCAGGCCGGCCCCGCGGCCCTGCCGGTGGAGCTCACCCGGCCGGCGGTCGACACGCAGGAGACCGCGCGGGCCATGGAGGAGTTCGCCGAGCCCGCGATGTCCGGGCCCGTCACCCTCACGGTCGGCACCAAGCGGATCGTCCTCACCCCGGAGGTCCTCGGCCGACACCTGGCGCTCACGGCGGACGGCGCGGGCAAGCTCGTCCCGAAGCTCGACTCCGCGGGGCTGCTGGCCGACCCGGACGTCGCCCGGCAGGTGGCCGCGATCACCGCGCCCTCGCGCGGGGTCACCTTCGAGGTGGACGCCGCCGGGCGGGCGGTGGTCGCCGAGGACGCACGCAGCGGCGTCCAGGTGACCGCGAAGGCCCTCGGGGACGCCGTCCTGCCGCTGCTGACCCGGACGGGCGACGCCCGTACGGCGGAACTCGCCACGACGGCCGTCCCGCCGCGGCTGACCGCGCAGAAGGCCCGGCAGCTCGGCATCAAGGAGAAGCTGTCGTCGTTCACGATCAACTTCCCGGCGGCCCCCTACCGCACCACCAACATCGCGCGCGCCGTGGAGCTCATCAACGGCTCCGTCGTCCGGCCGGGCGAGAGCTGGAGCTTCAACAGGACGGTCGGCGAGCGGACCGAGGAGAACGGCTTCGTCGACGGGATCATGATCAACGACGGCCGCTACGTGAAGTCGCCCGGCGGCGGTGTCTCGGCGGTCGCGACGACCATGTACAACGCCATGTTCTTCGCCGGCCTGAAGCCGCTGGAGCACGGGGCGCACTCCTTCTACATCGAGCGCTACCCCGAGGGCCGGGAGGCCACCGTCGCCTGGGGCACCCTCGACCTGCGCTGGAAGAACGACTCCGGCAACGCGGTCTACGTCCAGGCCGAGTCCACGGACTCCTCGGTGACCATCAGCCTGCTGGGCACGAAGGCGTACGACGAGATCCGCGCGGTCAAGGGCCCGCGCACCCATGTCACCCCGCCGAAGAAGATCGAGGCCTCGGGTCCGCAGTGCGAGGTGCAGACCCCGCTGGAGGGCTTCGACGTGGCCGTCGACCGGGTCTTCGTCCGGGGCGGGCAGGAGGTCAAGCGGGAGACGTACCGCACCCACTACACCCCGCGTGACGAGGTGACCTGCGACCCGCCGACCTCGGCGGCCCCCACGGCTCCGGCGACCCCCGCGGCGCCGGCCGCCCCCGCGGCCCCGGCGGCCCCTGCTTCTCCGGCCGCCCCCGCGGCGGGCGGGGGGGCCCGGGGGGCGAGGTGGCGGGTGTAGCGCCAGTGTTCGGGTGGCGTCGCCGCGTCGGCCGGG
>NZ_JBHXTC010000038.1:12295-41567 GCF_042677605.1 Streptomyces sp. NPDC127106
GGCCCCCCCCCCCCCCCCGCCCCGCGGGCCCCCCCCCGCCGCCCCCCCCCCCCGCGGGGGCGGGCCCCCCCCCCCCGCCGCGCCCCCCCCCCCGGGGCCCGGCGGTCGACCCGCCCGGCCCCGTCACCCTCAGTGGGTGAACGGGGAGGCGGGACGGGAGCGCCAGGAGTGCACGGGATGGTCGGTCAGGGACGGCAGGTTGCGGTCCCAGTGGGCGCGGTGGCGCCGGGTCGAGTGACGCGGCACGGCCATCGCGCCCGTACGCGCCAGGACCATCAGGGCGGCCGTGAGGGCCGCCAGTTCTATGTGGTCGGGGCGGCCCTTGACCACCCTGATCCGGTGCCGGCGTATCACCAGGACACCGGGAGGGACTTGGGACCGCGGATCAGCCCGCCGGTCTGCCATTCGACCTGCTCGGGCGGGACGGCCAGGGCGAGGCGCGGGTAGCGGTCGAGCAGGGTGGCCAGCATGAGCTCGGACTCCATCCGGGCCAGCATCGAGCCGACGCAGTGGTGCGGGCCGTTGCCGAAGGCCATGTGGACGATCGGGCCCCGGTCGAAGTCCAGGGTGTCGGGGTCGGGGAAGACCTCGGGGTCGCGGTTGGCGGCCAGGTACGAGGAGTAGACCGCCTCGCCCGCCTTGACGGTGACGCCGGCGATCTCCACGTCCCGCATCGCGATCCGCGGCAGGCCCACTCCGCTGCGGTGCGGGATGAAGCGCAGCAGTTCGTCGACGGCCTGGGGGATCAGCTGGCGCTCGGCGCGCAGCCGTTCGAGGTGCTGCGGATGGGTGAGCAGGGCGTACACCATGTTGGCGCTGTTGTTGCGGACCGCGTGGGCACCGCTCACCAGGATGGCGGTGGCCAGGGACACGGCTTCGTCGTCGGTGATCTCGCCCGCCTCGGCGGCTGCGGTGAGGACACCGGCGAGGTCGTCGCCGTGCTTCTTGCGGCGCATGTCGAGCAGGGCGACGATCGTTTCGCGGACCGTCTTGAGGGCGTCCACGCTCTGGGCGGGGGCCGGCCCCGGCGTCATGGCCACGTTCGCCCAGGAGGTCATGTCCGCCCGCATCTCCTGCGGCATGCCCAGCAGGTCCGCCACGGCCGCGAGGGGGAGCGGGCCGTGCAGGTGCTCGACCAGGTCCGCGGGCGAGCCGTGCCGCTCCATCGCGTCCAGGAGGCCGTCGAGGGTCTTCTGCACCGTGGGGCGGAGCCTGTTCATCGCCTTGCCGGTGAAGGCCCGCGCCACCACCCGGCGCATGTTGTTCAGGCGCGGTGGGTCGGCGTAGTTGAGGGACGCCTTCTGCGAGGCGATCGCGTGCGGGGAGGAGGCGGTCACCGACCGGCCGACCAGTTCCTCCCTGCTGAAGCGGGGGTCGGTCGTGGCCGCCTTGACGTCGCTGTAGCGGGACATCAGCCACGCGCTGCCCTGGCCGAACGGCAGCTGGATCCGGGCGGCCCGTTTCTCCTTCAGCCGGTCGTGCAGGAACGGGTCGAACTCGAGGGCCTCGAAGTCGTCCAGGCTCCAGAAGTGCACCGTCTCGTCCGTGTCCGGGCCCGTCCCGGGCTCCACGGCCGTGTGCGGCTCTGACGTCATCGTTCACATCTCCCTGCGTGGATGGCACCCCCCGTGGCGCGATCCCGCGGAAAACCGACTTCCACGGACATATCGACCAGCCCATCCTTTCCCGTTCGCCACGCCGGTCGCTGCCTTCCTCCGACAGCGTCACCGGATTGGCCCATGTCACCAACGCCGTAGTCCCGCGCGCGCATCGGCCCGGGGTCCGTGAGGCTGTGTCAGACACGAAAGGAGAGCCACCCATGGCGACTCTGTGCAGGCCAACGGTGTCCGTACCCGAGCACGTGATCACGATGGAGCAGACCCTCGACCTGTGCCGGTCCGTCCACGCGGACCATCCGCAGCTCGAACTGGCGCTGCGCCTGATCCGGAACACCGGCGTCGCGAAGCGGCACATCGTGCAGCCCATCGAGGAGACCCTCAAGCACCCCGGTTTCGAATCGCGCAACGCCGTGTACGAATCCGAGGCCAAGGCGCGGGTCCCCGCGGTGGTGCGGCAGGCGCTGGAGGACGCGCAACTGCGCGCCAAGGACATCGACATGATCATCTACGTGTCGTGCACGGGCTTCATGATGCCTTCGCTCACCGCGTGGATGATCAACGAGATGGGCTTCCGGACGGACACCCGGCAGCTGCCCATCGCCCAGCTGGGCTGCGCGGCAGGCGGTGCGGCGGTCAACCGGGCGCACGACTTCTGCACCGCGTACCCCGAGGCGAACGCCCTGATCGTCTCCTGCGAGCTCTGCTCGCTGTGCTACCAGCCGAGCGACCTGGAGGTCGGCAACCTGCTCTCTAACGGCCTCTTCGGCGACGGCGTCGGTGCGGCGGTCGTCCGCGGCCGCGGCGGCACGGGCATGAAGATCCACCGCAACAGCTCGTACATCATCCCTCGGACAGAGGACTGGATCATGTACGACGTCAAGTCCACCGGGTTCCACTTCAAGCTGGACCGGCGCGTTCCCGGCACCATGGAGCCGCTCGCCCCGTCCCTCAAGGAACTGGCCAAGGCCCATGGATGGGACGCCGCCGCCCTGGACTTCTACATCATCCACGCGGGCGGTCCGCGCATCCTGGACGACCTCAGCAAGTACCTCGGTGTGGCACCCGAGGCATTCCGCTTCAGTCGGGCCACACTGACCGAGTACGGCAACATCGCCAGCGCCGTCGTCCTCGACGCGCTGCGCCGACTCTTCGACGAGAACCGCACGGCCGACGCCGCGAAGGGCCTGCTGGCCGGGTTCGGTCCGGGCATCACCGCAGAGATCTCACTGGGCAGCTGGACCTCGCAACGAGGAACCGGGTGAGGGAGGAATCCGAAGCATGCTGAAGGACGGCCCCGCTACCGCACGGCCACCCATCACGCACTGGCCCACCCCGGCCCTGGACGGGGTCGACTTCGACCCCGTCCTCGCCGGCCTGATGGAGGCGGGGCCGGTCACCCGGATCCGCCTCCCCAACGGGTCCGGCTGGGCCTGGCTCGTCTGCCGGTACGACGACGTGCGGATGGTGGCCAACGATCCCCGGTTCAGCCGCAAGCTGGTCGCCGAACACGACGTCACCCGGCTGGCCCCCCATTTCATCCCCGCACCGGGCGCGGTCGGCTTCGAGGACCCGCCCGACCACACCCGGCTGCGCCGCACCGTGGCAGCCGCGTTCACGACCACCGGGGTCGAGCGGCTCCGCCGCCGCGCCAAGGAGATGCTCGACGGCCTCGTCGAGCAGATCCTGGCCGACGGCCCGCCCGTCGACCTCACCGAGCGCCTCCTCGCGCCCTTCCCGCTCGCCGTCGTGTGCGAGCTGATGGGCGTACCCGAGGAGGACCGGCCCGTGGTCCACGAATGGACCACGCTCATCCTCTCTTCCGCCCAGGGCGCCGAGCGCAGCGAGCGCGCGAAGGACGAGGCGCTGGCCTACCTGGCCGCACGCCTGCGCTCCGGGGACGTCCCGCACGACGACAGCGTCATCGGACTCCTCGACAAGGCGGTCCGGGACGGCGAGGTCACGCTGGAGGAGGCGACCGGCCTGGGCCTGCTCATCCAGATCGGCGGCGAGGCCGTCACCAACAACGTGGGCAACATGGTCTACATCCTGCTCACCCGGCCGGACCTGATGCAGAAGCTGCGCGACGACCCCGCGCTGCGCCCGGCGGGCCTGAACGAGCTGCTGCGCTACATCCCGCACCGCAACGCGGTGGGGCTCTCCCGGATCGCCCTGGAGGACGTCACCCTCGCCGGCCACCGCATCCGGGCCGGCGAGGCCGTGTACGTCTCCTACCTGGCCGCCAACCGCGACCCGGACGTCTTCCCCGACCCCCACGAGCTGCACCTGGACCGCAGCCCCAACCCGCACGTCTCCTTCGGGTACGGCCCCCACTTCTGCCCCGGCGCGATGCTCGCCCGCCTGGAGTCCGAGCTGCTCGTCGACGCGCTGCTCGACCGCTTCCCGGACGCGCGCTTCACCGTCCCCCTGAACGAACTGCGCTGGCGGCCGGGGGCGCTGATCCGCGGCCCCGAAGGCCTGCCGGTGACCTGGTCATGACCGCGCACGTGGCCCGTGACGGCCTGCTGGTCCCACCCGGCCACGGGCGCACCCTGTACACCGACGCCCAGCAGGTCACCTTCAAGGTCACCGGCGAGCACTCCACGGTGGCCTCCAGCTTCGAGGTCGTCGTCCCGCCCGGCTTCGACGTCGGGGCCCACCGGCACGTGCGCAGCGAAGAACTGTTCTACGTCCTGGAGGGTGAACTCGACGTCATGGCGTTCGAGCCGCGCGTGCGCAGCGGCGACGACTGGCGACACTGGGAGTCGCTCGACGGGCGCCAGGTCGTACGGGCCACCCCCGGAACGGTGATCGTGGTCCCGCCAGGCTGTCCGCACGCCTTCGCCAACCCGACCGGCCAGCCGGCCCGCATGTTCTTCCAGGCCTCACCGCCACCCGACCACGAGCGGTACTTCGAGGAGCTCCTCGCCCTGCTCGACGCAGGTGCCTCCCCGGATCCCGCCGCGATCAGCGAACTGCGGTCCCGCTACGACATCGAGCAGCTCACGCCGCTGCGCCACGAGCTGCCCTGACCGACCACCACGCACGACGCACCACGCACCACCTCACGCGTCACGTATGCACCCCTCACCACCACCCACCCCCACGCTCGGGAGAATTCATGCTGCGCACTCGCCGCAAACTTCGCACCGCCACGTACGCCCTGGCCGGCACGGTCGTCGCCGCTGCCGCGCTGGCGGCGGGCCCGGCCCAGGCCGCCGATTCCCTGCCGTCCTACTGGTGCTACATCAACGGTGTCGAGGCCCGGTCCGGCATGACGGTGGTGAGAGGCACGTCGGGCGCCGACACGATCCTGTGCGAGAACGACGTCGAGAACGTCATCATCGACGGCATGGGCGGCAACGACAACATCCGGGTCAAGGGCATGGTCGTCGACTCCCAGGTGCTCGGTGGCGAGGGCGACGACACCATCCAGGTCAACAACCTCTACCCGCGCAACGGCAACTCGTCCGTGCGCGGCGGCGCGGGTGACGACGCCATCATCACCGCGCTGGTCGTGGGCACGGCCGCGCACGGCGCCACCGTCTACGGCGACCACGGCGCCGACAAGATCACCACGGGCAGCGTGCTGGGCGAGCCGGGCGAGTACCAGCGCGGCGGAGGCCAGGTGTTCGGCAACGACGGCAGCGACACCATCCGCACGGGCAACGTCGACCTCGGCGGCCGGATCCTCGGCGGCAGCGAGCACGACGTCATCGAGCCGAAGTCGGTGGGCGCGGAGTCCGCGGGCGTCGTCCAGGGCGGCCCGGGCAACGACAAGGTCCGCGGTCAGGACGACACCGTCCTGACCATCGGCCCCGGCTACGGCCAGGTCGACGGCGGACTCGGGACCAACTCCTGCAAGATGAAGCACTTCTCGACCGGCGAGCGGGTCCGCAGCTCGATCGCGAACTGCACGGTGGCCACGACTCCGGCGCCCGCGAACCCGGCGACGCCCGCGAACCCGGCGACCCCGGCGAACCCGGCGACCCCCGCGAACCCGGCGACGCCCGCGGCTCCCGAGGGTGCCGCCCCCGCGGCGCCGTCCGCCTCCTCCCCCCAGTCCCCCGAGGAGGCGGCGGCGCCCGGGCGTCCGTCGCGCCCCTAGGGCTCAGGGTCCTGACGGACGGCGGCCGCCCGGGGCGCCGTGCGCGCGTTCCACGGACAGGCCGCCGGGCAGCAGGAACAGGGTCAGCACGGCCCCGGCGGTGAAGATCGCCGCCGAGGCGGTGAACACCGTGTGGTAACTCTCCAGGGCAGCCCGCGCCATCAGTTCCGGCGCGGGCTGCCGTCCTTCCAGGAAGCGGGTGACGGTGCCGGCGGCCAGGGTGCTCATGAGCGCCGTTCCGACCGACCCCCCGACCTGCCGCATGGCGTTGACCGTCGCGGAGCCCACCCCGGCGTCCCGCGGGTCGATGCCCGCCGTGCCGAGGTTCATGGCGGCCGCCGTGATCAGCCCCATGCCGAGCCCCGTCGCGACCTGGCCGGGCAGCACCTCGACGGCGTACGGGCCCGAGGCCGACAGGTTCGTCATCCAGGCCATCCCGCAGGCCGCGAGCAGCATGCCCGTGACGATGCGCGGCCGGCCGCCCACCGTGCCGAGCAGCCCCAGGTTGCTGCCGATCGCGCTCAGCATGGTGCACCCGGACATCGGCAGGAACGCCAGGCCGGTCCTGGCCGGGCCGTACCCACGGGTGTGCTGGAGGTAGTACGTCAGGAACAGGAACACCCCGAACATGCCGACACCGGTGATGAACACGGACATCAGGGCCGTCGCCCGGACCCGGTCGAGCACGATCCGCAGCGGCAGCAGGGGGTGCGGGCTGCGCCGCTGCCACCAGGTGAACGCGGTCAGCAGTGCGGCGCCGGTGGCCAGGAGGCCCAGCGGCTGGAGCGACCGCCAGCCGTGGGGGCCCGCCGTGGCCAGCCCGTAGACCATGCAGAACAGACCCGACGAGGCCAGGACCGTGCCCGGCAGGTCCAGCCGGGGCGGGGCGGTGGGGGTCGTCCGGCGCAGCAGCAGCACACCGCCGGTGACGGCGAAGGCCGCGAACAGGACGTTGACGTAGAGGGTCGAGCGCCAGCTCAGGTGCTCGGTGAGCACCCCGCCGAGCAACAGGCCCACCGCTCCCCCGGACGCGGCCAGTGCCCCGAACACGCCGAAGGCCTTGCCACGTTCGGCGGGCGCCGAGAAGGTCGTGGTGAGCAGCGAGAGCGCGGCCGGGGCCAACAGGGCCGCGAACACCCCCTGCAGGGTGCGGGCCGTGACGAGGACGCCGAACGTGGCCGCCGCGCCGCCGAGGGCCGAGGCGGCGGCGAAGCCGAGCTGGCCGATGAGGAAGGCCCGGCGGCGTCCGATCAGGTCGGCCAGGCGCCCGCCGAGCAGCAGGAGGCTGCCGAAGGCGATCGCGTAGGAGGTGACCACCCACTGGCGCTGGTGGTCGGAGAACGCCAGGTCGTCCTGGATGGAGGGGAGGGCGATGTTCACGATGGTCGCGTCGAGGACGACCATCAGCTGGGCCAGGCCGATGACGGCGAGGACCCACCAGCGGCGCGGATCGGGCGGGGCGGCGGGGCCGGCGGTAGGGGCGGTGCCGGTGGCGGGTCCGGTTCCGGGCCCGGTGCCGTGCCCGGGGGTGGAGCCCGGGCCGGGGGCCGAGCCGGTCGGTTCTGCGGACATGGTGGACTCCATGGGTTCCGCTCGTTCTCGCAGGCGAGAGCGTGGGGCGGTGGGGGGACTGTCTGCTTCGACGATGCGTGAGACGGGCCCGCCGCCCGCACGTCGCCACGCCACGGGGCCGCCCGGATGGACCAGCGGGCGCCCGCTCCCGCCACCGGCCGGACCGTCGCCGGCTTGCGCCCCGCCGACTCGTCACCCCGTGCCCGCGCTTCTGCCGGCTCGTCCCGCCGGTTCGTCCCGCCGCCGGGCGCGGCCCCTACCGCTTCCGGGCGGCCGCTCCGCCCTCGCCGGCGTCCGCGGGGCGGCCGGCGTGCAGCTCCAGCGGGCCGGTGCCCTCCGCACGCGCCCGCAGGCAGGCCTCGATCTGGCGGCGCAGGCTCGGCTTGACCAGGCCCCGCAGCTCCCCGGGGGCCGCCGTCCGCCAGCGCAGCAGCTCGCCGGGGGCCAGCCGGATCCGGGCGAGCGTGCCGGCGTCCAGGACCCCGCCGTCGTAGAGGAAGCGGATCCGCGCCGGGTAGCCCGGCTTGTGGGCCCAGTTGACGCCGAGCAGCCGGCCGGGCTCCAGTTCGAGGCCGAGTTCCTCGTGCGCCTCCCGCCGGGCCGCAGCGCGCGGGGTCTCGCCGAGGTCGCTGTCGATCCCGCCGCCGGGCAGGTTCCAGCGGCCCGGCTTGCCGTACGCGGGCTCCACGAGCAGGATCCCGCCCGCCCCGTCGGTGCACAGCACGCTCGCCGCGGTCAGGGCCTTGGGGCGGGCGGCGCGGTGGCTCGCCGCGTCGAACAGGCCCGCGTGCTCCAGCGCCGTACGCCGCTCCGGGTCCAGGCCGGCCGGCGAGCCCGGCTGGGGCACGCCGTCGACGAGGTGGGCGATCGAGCCCGTGCGCAGGGCGGCCAGCCCGGCGCGCAGCCGGGGCGCGATCCGCGCGGGCAGCACCGCGTACGCCTCCTCCGGCGCGAGCCAATGGGCCTCGCAGACTTCCCCGTCCGGGAACGAGAGCACGGCGGCCTGCGCGGGGGAGAGCGGCCCGACGAGGTGGACGTGCACGACGAGGGAGCGTCCGAGGGATCCCGGGGTCCGCGAGTCCACCGCGAGGAGCCGGCCGACCGGAACGCTCAGGTCCAGCTCCTCCTTCAGCTCGCGGGCCAGGCCTTCCTCCGGGGTCTCGGTGCCCTCGACGGTGCCGCCCGGCAGCTCCCGGCCCGCCTTGTAGGAGGGGGTCAGGACCAGGACCCGCCCGGTGCCGTCCAGGACGAGGCCGGTGGCGGCGACGAGCGGGGCCGAGCGGGCGGCGTAGTACGCGCGCACCTGCTCGGGGGAGGGGCGGTCGGACGGGCGGTCGGACGGGGTGTCGGGCACGGCGGCTCCTGTGGTCGTGCGGAAGCAGGACTATGCGTACCCCGCCACCGGCGGTCAGGCGCGGGCCAGCAGCATCCCGCCCATGGTGACCATGGTCGCCGCCACGAGGCCGTCCAGCACCCGCCAGGCCTTGGGGCGCGAGAGCAGGCCGCTGAGCAGGCGGGCGCCGTAGCCGAGGGTGGTGAACCAGATCAGGCTGGCCAGCCCCGCCCCGATGCCGAAGGCCCAGCGCAGGTCGCCGCGGTCGGCGGCGAGGGAGCCGAGCAGCAGCACGGTGTCCAGGTAGACGTGCGGGTTGAGCCAGGTCATGACCAGGCAGGTCAGGACGGCCCGGCGGCGGGAGGCGGCGGTGGCCCCCTCGGTGTCCAGGGCGGCGCCGGGGACCGGCCGCAGCACCCGGCGGGCGGCGAGGACCCCGTAGCAGACCAGGAAGGTGCCGCCGGCGAGGGCGACCGCCGTCAGCGCGGCCGGCCAGGCGGTGACGAAGGCGCCGACGCCGGCGACGCCGAGGGCGATCAGGGCGGCGTCGGAGAGGGCGCAGATGGCGACCACGGCGAGGACGGCCTGGCGGCGCACCCCCTGCCGCAGGACGAAGGCGTTCTGGGCGCCGATGGCGACGATGAGGGAGAGTCCGGTGCCGAAGCCGGCGAGAGCCGCCGCGAGGATGCCGTGTGTCATGCGTTCGACCATATGAACGGCGTGGTGTGCAGTACAGCTAAAGATTTTTACGTACCTTTAGCGTTCGTGATGGACGAGCTTCCCCTGGACCAGGTGCGCACCCTCCTCGCCGTCGTGGACGAGGGCACGTTCGACGCGGCCGCGGCCGCCCTGCACGTGACCCCGTCCGCGGTCAGCCAGCGGGTGAAGGCCCTCGAACAGCGGACCGGGCGGGTGCTGCTCATGCGCACCAAGCCGGTCCGGGCGACCGAGTCCGGGCAGGTCGTGGTCCGCTTCGCCCGGCAGCTGGCCCGCCTGGAGCGCGACGCGCGGGCCGAGCTCGGGATGGCGCAGGACGAGGGCGGGCCGGTGCGGCTGCCCATCGCCGTCAACGCGGACTCCCTGGCCACCTGGTTCCTGCCCGCCCTGACCCGCGTCCCGCAGGACCCGCCCGTCCTCTTCGAACTGCACCGGGAGGACGAGTCGCACACCACCGCGCTGCTGCGGGAGGGCCAGGTCATGGCGGCCGTCACCTCCTCCCCGGACCCGGTGGCGGGCTGCACCGTGCGGCGACTGGGCCGGGCGCGGTACCTGCCGGTGGCGAGCCCCGCGTTCGTCGCCCGCCACCTCACGGAGGCGGGGGCGGAGACCGGCACGGGCAGGGCGGGCGGGGCGGGCGACACCGGCGGGGTTGGCGGTGCCGGCGCGGGGGAGCCCACTCGGGCGGCCGGCCTGGAACGGGCGCTGCGCCGGGCGCCGGTGATCGTCTTCGACCGGCGGGACGTGCTCCAGGACGTCTTCCTGCGCGCGCTGACCGGCGACGAGGACGCCGGGGCCAGTCCGCTGCGCCACCACGTGCCCACGTCGGAAGGGTTCTGCGACGCGGTCGCCGCCGGACTGGGCTGGGGGCTGGTGCCGCAGCCGCAGGCGGAGCCGCTGCTCCGGTCGGGCGACCTGGTCCTGCTGGTGCCGGGGCGCCCGCTGGACGTGCCGCTCTACTGGCAGCAGTGGAAGCTCGACTCGCCGGCCCTGTCACGGGTGGCGGACGTGGTCGCGGCCGTCGCGGCCGAGGAGCTCCTGCCCGGGGCGGCGCCGCAGGTCCCGCCCGGCCCGTAGGCTGCGGCCATGGACTCCTACACGATCGGCCAGGCAGCCCGGCTGCTCGGCGTGAGCGTCGACACGGCCCGGCGCTGGGCGGACGCCGAGCGGTTCCCCACCCGGCGGGAGGGCGCGCGGCGCATGGTGGACGGGCCCGACCTCGCCGCGTTCTGCGTCCAGGTCGCGCAGGAGGCGGCCGAGGCCGAGGAGGCCCCGTACACCTCGGTGCGCAACGCCTTCCCCGGCATCGTCACCGCGGTGAAGCTCGGCACGGTGGACGCCCAGGTGGAGATCCAGGCCGGGCCGCACCGGGTGGTGTCGCTGCTGACCCGGGAGGCGGTGGAGGAGCTGGGCCTGGAGGTGGGGGCGCGGGCGGTGGCCCGGGTGAAGGCGACGAGCGTGTTCGTGGACCGCGCCTGACCCGGCGGGGGCGGACGCGCGGGGAAGACGGGCGGCGGTGGCAGACTGGCCGCTGATCCGCCGAAGGGAAGTACACCGTTGTCCATGTTCAGCAACCTGCGCCGGGCGGTGCGCCGCGGCTACCGGCGGGCCGTCGACCTGAGCCACCCGGCCCGTTCCCCGCTCGGCAGCGCGGTGGTCAACTGCATCGTCTACCACGACGGGGTGCGGCAGGACGGCTGCGCCGAGGTCGAGGAGGCGCTGCGGCGGGTCCGCAAGACGGGTGAGGGCTTCGTGTGGATCGGCCTGCACGAGCCGTCGCAGGAGGAGCTCGCCGGGCTGGCCAAGCTGTTCGGCCTGCACCCGCTCGCCGTCGAGGACGCCGTGCACGCCCACCAGCGCCCCAAGATCGAGCGCTACGACGACATACTGTTCGCCGTCTTCAAGACCGTGCGCTACGTGGAGCACGAGGAACTCACCGCGACCAGTGAGGTGGTGGAGACCGGCGAGCTGATGGTCTTCACCGGGGACGACTTCGTCATCACCATCCGGCACGGCGGCCGCGGCACGCTCGGCCCGGTCCGCGAGAGCCTGGAAGCGGCTCCGGAGCAACTAGCCAAGGGCCCGGCGGCGGTTCTGCACGCCATCGCCGACCACGTCGTCGACGACTACGTGGCCGTCACGGACGCGGTGCAGAACGACATCGACGCCGTCGAGACCGCCGTCTTCAGCGACACCGGCGCCCGGGGCGACGCGGGCCGCATCTACCAGCTCAAGCGCGAACTGCTGGAGCTGCGCCGGGCGGTGGCCCCGCTGGCCCGGCCCCTGGAGCAGCTGGCCACGCAGCCGATACAGGCCGTTCCGGTGGAGGCGCGCGCGTACTTCCGGGACGTCGCCGACCACCTCACGCGCGCGACCGACCAGATCAACGGGTACGACGCCCTGCTCGACTCCATCTTGCAGGCCCATCTCGCCCAGGTGACGGTGGCCCAGAACGAGGACATGCGGAAGATCACGGCGTGGGCGGCCATCGTCGCCGTGCCGACGATGGTCTGCGGCGTCTACGGCATGAACTTCGACCACATGCCCGAACTGCACTGGAAGTACGGGTATCCGGCCGTGGTCGGTGTGATGGTGGTGGCGTGCTTCCTCATCCACCGCGGATTCCGCCGTAACGGTTGGCTCTGACCGGCCGTTGCGGGCCTCCGGCACGGAAGCGGCCGCTCCGGCCCGGCGAGATCGCGGTGGCGTAACGATGTGGGCAACGGCGGGCTGCGATCTGCCGGTTGCCGGGCCCGCGGCGGCGCGGAGGTCGGACCCGGCGAAGCGGGGTAAATCTGCACTTGTGCCCCATCAGGCGCCGTCCGTCACCCGCCTTTCGTCACACCGTGTGACCTGTGATCGTCGATGCGTTCCAAGTGGCCCCCGGGGGCGGAGGGATTGGTCGCCCACGGCACCGGAATCTCTCATTCCGGCTGCTCCGCAAGTGGCTTGACCGCGACGTAAGCGGGGCATAAGTTCTGCCCCGGCTTGCTCCACCAGGACGGGCCGTCGATCCGTCCTCAGGGGGGACTCTGTGAACCACTACACCGACGTTCTGAAGAAGTACGCCGTCTTCTCCGGCCGCGCCCGCCGGCAGGAGTACTGGATGTTCTTCCTGTTCAACATGGCCGCCGCGATCATCCTCGCCGTCGTCGACGGTGCGCTCGGCACCTACCCGCTGCTGTACGGGATCTACTTCCTCGCCGTCTTCGTCCCGTCCCTGGCCGTCGGCGTCCGCCGCCTGCACGACACGGGCAAGTCCGGCTGGTGGATGTTCATATCCCTCGTCCCGCTGATCGGCGGCATCTGGCTGATCGTCCTGATGGCCACCGAGGGCCAGCCGCAGCCGAACCAGTACGGCCCGAACCCGAAGGCCCTCCAGGCCTGACCCGGCCGTACACCGGCCGGCAGGCCGGTACGTCCGAACGCCTGAGCGCCGCCCCCGCTGGAGACAGCCGGGAGCGGCGCTCTCGCCGTCTCCGGGCCCGGTGAAGCCGCCGGTCAGGGCGCCGCACCGGGCACCGGGGTGACAAGCGTCTCGCGACGCATCGGGCAGGGGACTGTCCAGACCTGCCCGATCACGAGATATCTTGATGTCGAGCAATCTTGCAGACGTGAGACGCAGACTGTGGAGCGGAGCATCCGGTGACTGACTCGACCATCATCTACACGCACACTGACGAGGCCCCGGCCCTCGCGACGTATTCCTTCCTGCCTGTGATCCAGGCCTACGCGTCGACGGCCGGTGTGAATGTCGAGACCCGTGACATCTCCCTGGCCGGTCGGATCATCGCCTCCTTCCCCGAGTACCTGGAGGAGGGCCAGCGCATCGCCGACGCCCTCGCCGAGCTCGGCGAGCTGGCGAAGACGCCGGAAGCCAACATCATCAAGCTGCCCAACATCTCGGCCTCGATCCCGCAGCTGAAGGCCGCGATCGCCGAGCTCCAGGGCCAGGGCTACGCGCTCCCGGACTACCCGGACGACCCGAAGACCGACGAGGAGCGCGAGATCCGCTCCCGTTACGACAAGATCAAGGGCTCCGCCGTGAACCCGGTCCTGCGCGAGGGCAACTCCGACCGCCGCGCCCCCGGCTCGGTCAAGAACTACGCCAAGACCCACCCGCACCGCATGGGCGCCTGGACCGCCGAGTCCAAGACCAACGTCGCCACCATGGGCGAGAACGACTTCCGCTCCACCGAGAAGTCCGCCACCGTCGCCGAGAACGGCACGCTGCGCATCGAGCACGTCGCCGCCGACGGCGCCGTCACCGTCCTGCGCGAGTCCGTCCCGGTCCTGGCCGGCGAGGTCGTCGACGCCTCCGTCATGCGCGTCGCCGCCCTGCGCACCTTCCTCTCGGAGCAGGTCGCCCGCGCCAAGGCCGAGGGCGTGCTGTTCTCCGTGCACCTCAAGGCCACGATGATGAAGGTCTCCGACCCGATCGTCTTCGGCCACGTCGTGCGCGCCTTCTTCCCGCAGACCTTCGCCAAGTACGGCGAGGTCCTGACCGCGGCCGGCCTGTCCCCGAACGACGGCCTCGGCGCCATCCTGAACGGCCTGGAGTCCGTCCCGCACGGCCTCGGCGCCGAGATCAAGGCCTCCTTCGAGGCCGAGCTCGCCGAGGGCCCGGCCCTGGCGATGGTCGACTCGGACAAGGGCATCACCAACCTGCACGTCCCGTCCGACGTCATCGTCGACGCCTCGATGCCGGCCATGATCCGCACCTCCGGCCACATGTGGGGCCCGGACGGCCAGGAGGCCGACACCCTCGCCGTCCTCCCGGACAGCAGCTACTCCGGCGTCTACCAGGCCGTCGTCGAGGACTGCAAGGCGCACGGCGCCTTCGACCCGGCGACCATGGGCTCCGTCCCGAACGTCGGCCTCATGGCGCAGAAGGCCGAGGAGTACGGCTCCCACGACAAGACCTTCGAGATCGCCGCGGCCGGCACCGTCCGCCTCGTCGACACCGCTGGCAACGTCGTCCTGGAGCAGGAGGTGTCCGAGGGCGACATCTTCCGCGCCTGCCAGACCAAGGACGCGCCGATCCAGGACTGGGTTAAGCTGGCCGTCACCCGCGCCCGCGCCACCGGCGCCCCGGCCGTCTTCTGGCTGGACTCCACCCGTGCCCACGACGCGCAGCTGATCGAGAAGGTCAACGCGTACCTGCCGCAGCACGACACCGAGGGCCTGGAGATCAAGGTCCTGTCCCCGGTCGAGGCCACCAAGTTCTCCCTGGAGCGCATCCGCCGCGGCGAGGACACCATCTCGGTGACCGGCAACGTCCTGCGCGACTACCTGACCGACCTGTTCCCGATCCTGGAGCTGGGCACCAGCGCCAAGATGCTGTCGGTCGTCCCGCTGATGGCGGGCGGCGGCCTGTTCGAGACGGGCGCCGGCGGCTCCGCCCCGAAGCACGTCCAGCAGCTGGTCAAGGAGAACTACCTGCGCTGGGACTCGCTCGGCGAGTTCTTCGCGCTGGCCGCCTCCTTCGAGCACCTCGCCACCACCACCGGCAACGCCCGCGCCCAGGTGCTGGCCGACACCCTCGACCGCGCCACCGGCACCTTCCTCAACGAGGACAAGTCGCCGACCCGTCGCGTCGGCGGCATCGACAACCGCGGCAGCCACTTCTTCCTGGCCCTGTACTGGGCGCAGGAGCTGGCCAAGCAGACCGACGACGCGGCGCTGGCGACCGCCTTCGGTCCGCTGGCCAAGACGCTGACCGAGGCCGAGCAGACCATCGTCGGCGAGCTGATCGCCGTCCAGGGCTCCCCGGCCGAGATCGGTGGCTACTACCAGCCCGACCCGGCGAAGGCCGCCGCCGTCATGCGTCCGTCGGCGACCTTCAACCAGGCCCTCGCGACCCTGGCCTGAAGCCCGGCGGCCTCGCTCTGAGGCCTCCGCAGGTCATCCACGGGTCCGCCCCGGTCGGCAGCCGCCGGCCGGGGCGGACCCGTATCCGCCCGCGCGGACACCGTGTGTCGCCCCGGCCCCGAGCAGCTCCGGCACGGTCGGATGACCCGTGGCTGCTGAGCCACCGCTGGCCAACAGTGGCCCCTGGCGCGGGTGTTGCGCGTGCGTTAGCGTGCGGCCCGGAGCTGGGGGAGGCCTGGTGGCACGTCGCGACAACACGTCCCGCGCGGGAACGGGCTGCGCGGGCTACCTGCTGCTCAACGTCGTCGGGCTGGTCGGCTGCCTGCTGGCCCTCCCCGTCCTGCTGCCGGACCTGCTGGCCGAGCAGACCCCGCCGCTGGAGGTGGCGGGCATAGGCCGGTGGGCCGTCGCCTACGGCGTCCCGGTCGCCGCGGTCTGCCTGCTCACCGCCGTGGCGGGGCGGGGCGGGCGGTTCCTGTGGTGGCTGTTCCTGCTGCGTGCCGGCGTCCTGCTGGTCGTCGTCGCCGGGGCCGTGCTGTACGCCGAGACGCGGGTGGCCGGGCAGCCGTGGCACGTACGGGCGCCGGTCGAGGCCCTCGCGGCCGGGCTCGCGGCCCTCGTCGTCCACCTCGTCGTGCGCCGCTGGGACGAGCGGCGCGGGGCGCGCCCGCTCGCCGGCGAGGTGTGGCTGGCCATGGTGCCCCTGCGGGAGGACCCCGAGCGGCAGTTGCGGCACTACTGCGTGGTGCTGGAGACCGGCTCCGGCGCGGCCCAGGTCGCGCAGATCACCAGCAAGGACAAGGACGGGCGCCGCGACCACATCCGGATCCCGAACACGGGCTGGGACGAGGTGTCCGGCCGCCCGCACTGGGTGGAGATCGGCCGGGAGCCCCGCGTGGTGCCGTACCGCAGGTTCCTCAAGTCCCGTCCCCAGGGCCGCTGCCCGGACGTGGTGTGGGCGCAGCTCCGGGCCCGGCGGCCGGTGCCGCCCGTACCGGCGCGGCAGGCCGGCGCGGCCGCCCGGCTGCTGCGGCGGGTGCTCGTCAAGCACCGCGGCTGACCGGGGCCGGGCACGACCGTACGTCCGGACCGCGCCGGGTACGTCCGGACCGCGCCGGGTACGTCCGGACCGCGCCGGGTACGTCCGTCGGTCCGGCCGGAACCCGGGCCGCGGCCGTCCGTCAGAGGCGGTGGACGCGCTCCCCCGCGAGGCCGAGCGGACCCCGCCCGGAGGCCAGGATCCGCACCCCCGGGGCCGCGGCGAGCAGCTCCCCGAGCCAGGCCAGCGCCTGCGGGGTGAGGAACTCGCCGCCGTCCAGGACGAGCAGCACGTCCCGCTCCGCGAGCCACGAGAGGGTGCTCGCCGCCCCGCACGGCAGGAACGCCATCCCCGGAACGCAGCCCAGGGCCGCCGTGAGCTCGCGGATGCCGAAGCAGCGGTCGATGCGGACGACGGCGGCGCCGTCGCAGAAGTTGGACGCGAGCCGCTCGGCGATCTCCCGCACGAGCAGGCTCCGTGGTTCCCGGAACCGCCCGGTGACCGTCAGCACCCGGCCGCGCCGGACGGCCGTGAGCAGCCTGGACAGTTCGTCGGACGTCGCCGGGAGCGTCCCGGCACGGCCACGGCCTGATTCCCTCATCGGCACGATGCCCCCCATTGCATGCGTGTCCATGCGCGGCCAAGGGTGGATTCGGGCCGCGTGTCGACGATTATCCGCCAGTTCTGACGCAGTACCAGGGGAATACCGCAATCCGGAGAAACGATCCGCCCGTCCGCGTCCGACGTAACACAGTCGGGCCGCGCGCTGTACGCGCCAGCGGGAACGGTTGTCCGGAAGCCGGTCGATCGGCTCTACTGCTCTTCGGCCCGGGAGGCCACGCACATTCCAGGGAGGGCAGCCACGATGAGAGCGGACCGGAGAGCGGGCCGGCGCGCGCAACGGCAGGCCGGAACCCGAACCGAGCAGCGGCGCGCCGCGCACCGGCGTCGGCGGGGCTTCCGCGGCCGGCCCCTGGTGACCCTGCTCCTGTCCGGTTTCCTGCTCCTCGGCGTCTGCGCGGCCGGCATGGCGCTGGACCCCTTCACGGCCGGGGCCGGGCGGGACACCACCGTGCCCGGCATCGGCGAGCCCTGGTCCGGCGCGCCCGGAGCACCCGGCGCTTCCGGCTCCGATTCGGGTTCGGGCTCCGGCGGACGGGCGGCGCCCGCCCCCGGCAAGACCCGGGGGGGCACCGGAAACGGCAAGGGCCCGGCCCCCGCCCCGGACGCCGGCGACACCAGCGACCACCGGCCCGCGGGCGCCCTCCCGTTCGACATGCCCGAGCCGGCCGCCCTGCGCGCCGCGGCGGGCGCGGGCAGGAAGCTGGTGTTCGCGCACTACTTCACCCCCTACCCGCTCTCCCTCGACAACGTGCGCGCGGACAAGGACTACTACACCCGCAACTACCTGAACCCCGACGGCGAGAACGGCAAGCACGAGCGGTACGGCGGCCTGGTGCGCGACCGGCCCCTGCCCGTCAAGCCCAAGAGCGGCGACTGGGAGCTCGCCAACCTCCGCCAGGAGGTGCGCACCGCACGCACCGCCGGCCTCGACGGGTTCACCCTCGACCTGCTCTCCCTCAGCGGGCAGAACTGGGACCGGGCCAACCTCCTGATGGAGGCGGCCCGTTCGACCGACCCCGGCTTCAAGATCATGCTGATGCCGGACATGACCTCGCTGAAGACCGACGACCCGGCCGTCCTCGCGGACGCCGTCGCCGTCCTCGGCACGTCCCCCGCCGCCCACCGCCTCGGCGACGGCCGGCTCGTCGTCTCCCCCTTCAAGGCGGAGGAGAAGGACCCGGCCTGGTGGGGCCGCTTCATCGACCTGCTGAAGTCCCGCCACGGCATCCGCACCGCGTTCGTCCCGACCTTCCTCGACTTCGGCTCCCACCACGAGCGGTTCGCGCCGATCAGCCACGGCTTCTCCGAGTGGGGCTCGCGCAGCTACGTCGGCCAGGAGGGCGCCGCCCGCGACGTGCGGCGGGCGCACGACCTGGGCAAGGTGTGGATGCAACCCGTCTCCGTCCAGGACGTCCGCCCCAACCAGGGCGTCTTCGACGAGGCCGGCAACACCGCCACCCTGCGCACCACCTGGACCCGCGCCATCGACGACGGGGCCGACTGGGTGCAACTGACCACCTGGAACGACTACTCCGAGGGCACCCAGTTCGCGCCGTCCGTGCACAACGGCCACGCCTACCTCGACCTGACCTCGTACTACCTGACCCGGTTCAAGACGGGCAGCTGGCCGAAGATCGTCCGCGACACCCTGTACGTCACGGCCCGCACCCAGTTCGCGGCCGCCGACCCCACGGGCGACCAGTCCCTGGTGATGTCCCTGCGCAGGGGCAGCGCCGCGGCCCGCGACACGGTGGAGGTGCTCAGCTTCCTGAAGGCCCCGGCGACCATCCGCACCAGGACGGGATCGGCCACGGGCGCGCACGAGGCCCCGGCCGGACTCCACTCCACACTGCTGCCGCTGCGGACCGGCACCAACGCGGCGGCGGTGGTCCGCGGCGGGAAGACGGGCGCCAGGGCGGAGCTGCCCCGGCCCGTGCAGCGCACGGTCACGGTCCAGGACCTCCAGTACCACGCCGTCACCAGCGGCCGCAGCTGAGGCCCTGCGCCCGCGACCGGCCCTCGGTCCCGCGGCGGCCCGGGAGCTGCGACGGCTCCCGCGCCCGCGACCGGCCCCGGTGGCCGTCCGCCGGGAGCTGGGCCACCCTGGCGGGATTGGCCCTTCCGGGCCGCCCCGCCGCCGCCGATGATCCGGAGACGACCGCACCGTCCACTCCGCGGAGGATCCGTGACCCAGCCGACCAGCGACGCACCGAACGCCGTCCCGCCCGTGTTCCCCGACGGACCCGGCCTGTTCCGCCTGGACCCGGGCATCGCCCACCTCAACCACGGTTCGTTCGGCGCCGTCCCCGTCCCGGTCCAGGAGGCCCAGGCCGCGCTGCGCGACGAGGCGCACGCCGACCCCGACGCCTTCTTCATCGCCGCCCCCGACCGGATCGCCGCCGCCCGCACCCGGATCGCCGCCCACCTGGCGGCCGAGCCCGACGGGATCGCGTTCATCTCCAACGCCACCGAGGGCGCCAACCTCGCCCTCGCCGCCGTCCCGCTGGCCGACGGCGACGAGATCCTGGTCACCGACCACGGCTATGGCACCGTCACCGCGGCCGCCGCCCGCCGGGCCCCCGTCACCACCGTGGCCCTGGACCCGTCCCTGCCCGACGAGGACGCCGTCCGCGAGACCGTGCTCGCCGCCCTGACACCCCGGACCAAGGTGGCCGTCCTCGACCACATCAGCTCGCCCACCGCCCGGGTCATCGCCACGCCCCGGCTGCTCGCCGACCTCGCCGACCGTGGCGTCACCACCGTCGTCGACGGCGCCCACGCCCCCGGCATGCTCGCCGACCCGCTCGCCGTAGGCGCCGACTTCTGGTTCGGCAACCTGCACAAATGGGGCTACGCCCCCTCCGGCAGCGCCGTCCTCGCCGTCGCCCCCGCTCACCGCAGCCGGGTCCGCGCGCTGGTCCCCTCCTGGGAGGACCCGCAGGGCTTCCCCCGCTCCGTCGAGAACCGCGCCACCGCCGACTACACCGGCTGGCTCGCCGCCCCCGAAGGCCTGGACCTCCTGCACCGGCTCGACCCCGCCAAAGCCCGGGCCCACAACGCAGCGCTCGCCGCGTACGGCGCCGCCCTGCTCGCCGAACTCCCGGGGATCACCCCGCTGCCGTACACCGAGGGCCTGGCCATGCGCTCCCTGCGGCTGCCGCCCGGTCTGGCGGGGACCCCGGAGGAAGCCCGCGCCCTGCGCGAGCGGATCGCCGCCGAGCAGGGCATCCGGGTGCTGATCTGGCCGTGGCCGGGCGGCGGCGGCATCCGCGTGTGCGGGCAGCTCTACAACCGCCCCGAGGAGTACGAACGCCTCGCCGCCGTCCTGCCGACCCTGGTGAAGTGACCGTTCTCAGCCGCGCCTGAGCAGGTACGTGTCCATGATCCAGCCCTTGCGGGCACGGGCCTCGGTCCGGAGTTCCTCGATCCGGCCGGCGACCTCCGCCAGCTTCCCCTGCACCAGGATCTCGTCCGGGGTACCCACGTAGGCCCCCCAGTAGATGTACAGGTCCTGGTCCAGGTGGGCCGTGAAGGCGTGCCGCGCGTCCAGCATCACCACCACGTCGTCCGCGTCCGCGGGCCAGCCCTCGGCCAGCCGCCGCCCGGTGGTGATCTGGACCGGCCGCCCCACCCGGTTCAAGGTGGTGCGGTGTCGGGCCAGCAGCGAGGAGATGCTGCTCACGCCGGGCACGACCTCGTGCGAGAAGGCCACCCGGCCCCGCTCCAGCACCTCGTCGATGATCGCGAGGGTGGAGTCGTACAGCGAGGGGTCGCCCCACACCAGGAACGCACCGGTCTCGCCGTCCGCGAGGTCCTCGGCGATGAACCGCTCGAAAATCTCCGCCCGCGCGCTGCGCCAGCCGTCGACCGTCGGCGCGTACGCGGCCGGGGTCCGGTCCCGGTCCGGGTCCCGGCCCTCCACGATCCGGTGCCCGGGGCGGGCGTGCGCGGCGAGCATCTCCCGCCGCAGCCCGGTCAGGTCCGCCTTCTCCTCGCCCTTCTCCAGGATGAGGAACGCGTCCGCCGCGCCGATCGCCCGGACCGCCTGAAGGGTCAGGTGGTCCGGGTCGCCCGCGCCTATGCCGATCACTGAGAACTTCTTCACGCGGCTATTCTGCCCCCCATGCGTGCCGCCCTGTTCGTCACCTGCGTCAACGACGCGCTGTACCCCCGCACCGGGACCGCCGTCGTACGCCTGCTGGAGCGGCTCGGCGTCGAGGTGGACTTCCCCGCGGCCCAGAGCTGCTGCGGGCAGCCCCAGTACAACACCGGCTACCGGCGCGAGAGCGAACCGCTGCTGCGACGCACCGCCGAGGCCTTCGCCGGCCACCGCTACGTCGTCACCCCCTCCGGCTCCTGCGCCGCGATGATCCGCACCCACTACCCGCGCATCGGCCGCCTCGCGGAGCAGGAGGGCCGCGGCCCCCGGGCGGCCCGGCTCGCCGAGGACCTCGCCCCCCGCGTCTACGAGCTCACCGAGTTCCTCGTCGACGTCCTCGGGGTGACCGACGTAGGCGCCTACTTCCCGCACACCGTCACCTACCACCCCTCCTGCCACGGCCTGCGCGGGCTCGGGCTGGGAGACCGGCCGCGCCGGCTGCTCGCCGCCGTCAAGGGACTGGACCTCGTCGAACTGCCCGGCGCCGAGGAGTGCTGCGGCTTCGGCGGCACCTTCGCCGTGAAGAACCCCGACGTGTCGGCCGCCATGGGCGCCGACAAGACCGCCGCCGCGGCCGGCACGGGCGCCGAGGTGCTGTGCGGCGGCGACACCTCCTGCCTGGCCCACCTCGACGGCGTCCTGCGCCGCCGCGGCACCCCGCTGCGCACCCTGCACCTCGCCGAGATCCTCGCATCGACGGAGGAGGACCCCCTCGTATGACGGGCACGTTCATCGGCATGCCGGCCTTCCCCGCCTTCCCTACCTTCCCCGCCTTCCCCGACGCCGCGCGCGAGACCGTCCGGGACGAGGTCCTGCGCGCCAACCTGCGCCACGCCACGCACACCATCCGCGACAAGCGGGCCCGCGCCGTCACCGAACTCGCCGACTGGGACCGGCTCCGCGCGGCCGGCAAGGCGATCAAGGACCACACGCTGCGCCACCTCGACCGCTACCTGCTACAGCTGGAGGAGTCCGTCACGGCCGCGGGCGGCACCGTCCACTGGGCTGCCGACGCGGCCGAGGCCAACCGGATCGTCATCGGCCTGGTCCGGGCCACCGGCGAACGCGAGGTGGTCAAGGTGAAATCGATGGCCACCCAGGAGATCGGCCTCAACGAGGCCCTGGAGGCCGTCGGCATCGCCGCCTACGAGACCGACCTCGCCGAGCTCATCGTGCAGCTCGGCCGGGACCGCCCCTCCCACATCCTCGTCCCCGCCATCCACCGCAACCGCGCCGAGATCCGGGAGGTCTTCGCCCGGGAGATGGGCCGCTGGGGGCGCCCGGCCCCCGACGGACTCGGCGACGACCCGCGCGAACTCGCCGAGGCCGCCCGCCGCCACCTGCGCGAGAAGTTCCTGCGCGCCAAGGTCGCCGTGTCCGGCGCGAACTTCATGGTCGCCGAGACCGGCACCCTGGTCGTCCTCGAGTCCGAGGGCAACGGCCGCATGTGCCTGACCCTCCCCGAGACCCTGATCTCGGTGGTGGGCATCGAGAAGGTCGTGCCCACCTTCCGCGACCTGGAGGTCTTCCTCCAGACGCTGCCGCGCTCCTCCACCGCCGAGCGGATGAACCCGTACACCACCATGTGGACGGGCACCACGGCAGGCGACGGCCCCTCCGCCTTCCACCTCGTCCTCCTCGACAACGGCCGCACCGACGCCCTCGCCGACGAAGTCGGCCGCCAGGCACTGCGCTGCATCCGCTGCTCCGCCTGCCTGAACGTCTGCCCCGTCTACGAACGCGCCGGCGGCCACGCCTACGGCTCCGTCTACCCCGGCCCCATCGGCGCCGTCCTCAGCCCCCAACTGCGCGGCACCGGCAGCGCGATCGACGCCTCGCTGCCCTACGCGTCCACCCTGTGCGGAGCCTGCTACGAGGTGTGCCCCGTCGCCATCGACATTCCGGAGATCCTCGTCCACCTGCGCGAACGGGTGGTCCAGGGCGGCCCGGTGACCCGCGGGGGCATTCGCGTACGGATCCGGCCCGCCCACGGCCACACCGCCGAGCGGGCCGCGATGCGCGCCGCCCGGCTCCTCCTGGACCACCCGGGCGCGCTGCGCGCCGGGGAACGCCTGCTGGCCCGGGCCCGGCGCATCCGGCCGCGCCGGCTGCCGGGACCGGGACGGGCCTGGACCGACAGCCGCGAGCTGCCGCAGCCGCCGGCCGAGCCGTTCCGCGACTGGTGGGCGCGCGAGCGCGGCGACCGTGCCTCGCAGGACCGGGGCGAGCGGGGCGACCACGGCCGGGGCGGCCACGACCCAGGGGGGCGGACATGACCAGCAGGGAGGTCATCCTGGGCCGCATCCGGCGGGCGGTGGCGGCCCCCACCCCGACCCGCCCGGACCGAACCCTCCCGCCCGAGGACGGGGCAAGCCGAGACCGGGAGGACATCCCGCGGGACTACCTGCGCGTCCACGCCGCCCGCACCCGCGCCGAAAGCGCCGACCTCCTGGCCGCCCACCTCGCCGAGTACCGGGCCCGGGTCCACCGCACGGACGAAGCCGCCCTGCCGGCCCTCCTCGCGGCACTCCTGGCCGACCGCGGCGCGCGGACCGTCCTCGTCCCGCCGGGGCTGCCCGCGCCCTGGCTCGGCGCAGCCCGGCAGCATCGCGTTCCCGACCTCGGCGGGGACACCCCGTACGACCTGGACGCCGTCGACAGCGTGGTCACCGGCTGCGCCCTCGCCATCGCGGAGACCGGGACGCTCGTCCTGGACGGCAGCCCCGACCAGGGCCGCCGGCGCATCACCCTCGTCCCCGACCACCACATCTGCGTGGTCCGCGTCCCCGATCAGCTGGTGGACTCCGTCCCCGAAGCGCTGGAGCGCCTCGACCCGGCCCGCCCGCTGACCTGGATCTCCGGCCCCTCCGCCACCAGCGACATCGAACTCGACCGGGTGGAGGGCGTGCACGGCCCCCGGACCCTGGAGGCCGTCCTGCTCACCGCGTCCGCACAATAGGACGCATGCCCGCACACATCGCCCTCACCGCCCTCCTGGTCCGCGACTACGACGAGGCCATCGACTTCTACACGCGCGCGCTCGGCTTCACGCTCGTCGAGGACACCCCGCGTCCCGACGGGTCCCGCTGGGTCGTGGTCCGCCCGCAGGGCGCCACCGAGTCCGCACTGCTGCTGGCCCGGGCCAAGGAAGACGCCCAGCACGCCCGGGTCGGCGACCAGACCGGCGGCCGCGTCGGCTTCTTCCTCCACACCGACGACTTCGCCCGCGACCACGCCCGCATGACCGAGGAGGGCGTCCGCTTCCTGGAGGAGCCGCGCCACGAACCGTACGGCTCGGTCGCGGTCTTCGAGGACCTCTACGGCAACCGCTGGGACCTCCTCCAGCCGGCCCCCGAGGCGTAAGCCGGCTCGGGGAAGCGGGGCAGAGGCCTCCGCGACCGCTTCCCCGAGGCGGCTCAGGACCGAGGGGCGGCGGGGGCGCCGGGGGCGCCGGGGACGAGCCGCGGGGCCTCGGCCGCGGCGTCGACCGGCGGCCCGCCGGTCTCGACCCGCCGTGCCAGGTCCCGCGCCCACACCACCAGCCCCGGCACGTCGATCCCGTACACATCCGGCACCGGGGCGGGATCCAGGGCGTCGGCCCCGCGCCGCAGCAGCCGCGCCCCGCCCACGGTGTTCCCGCGGGCGGCATGGGTCAGGCCGACCGCCAGCTGCGCGAGCCCGCGCCACAGCGGCGCCTCCGGCCCGGGCCCGGACTTCCAGGCGTCCTCGAACACCTCGTGCGCGTGGAACGGCATCCCGGCGTCCAGCAGCCGCTGCGCCTCCCCGACCGTCTCGGCCGGCGTCCGCACCACCCCCTCGGGCTGGCGCGGCACGCCGGGCTCCCCGTGGGGCAGCGGCCGCCCCAGCCCGTCCCGCGGCCGCGCACTCCGCGCCCGCCCGGCAGCGTCTCGGTCCCGTCCGTCCATGCGGCCATCCTGCCCCGCGACGGATACCCGTGCATACACACCCCTCAACGTGGGGTAATGTTCTGCATGTGCCGCCGGGACGGCAAAACCCCAAGTGGGAAGCCCTCCGGAGCACAACGGGACGTGGCGCAGCTTGGTAGCGCACTTGACTGGGGGTCAAGGGGTCGCAGGTTCAAATCCTGTCGTCCCGACTTGCGAATACGCAGGTCAGAGGCCGTATCGGAAGCATCCGATACGGCCTCAAGATCGTTTTTGGGGACCAACTGGGGACCAAGCCGGTCTGAACGGGTCAGACGGCGGCCATTGCCGTGAGTGGCAGTGAACGAGGTGCGCGGAGCATCATGAGGTGCGCAGAGAGTGCGGCACCAGCTGCTGTGATCTGGTCAGCGTCGGGGTGCAGGTAGCGCTGGGTGGTGGTCAGTGAGCCGTGTCCGGCGATCTTGCGTAGCACGTGCAGTGGGACGCCGGCGTCGGCGAACCATGTCAGTCCGGTGTGGCGGAGGTCGTGCCGCCGGAGGTGCTCGAAGCCGAGCTCGGTGACGACGTCGTCCCAGTGCGTGGCGTCGCGCAGGACCGCGGTATTCGCCGTGCGACCGGGCCACCAAGGCCTTCGCGAGGGCCTGGAGGGTTTCCCAGTCGGGCAGGGCCAACGCACGAGGGTCATTCAGTTCGTCCTCGACCAGTTGGTATTGGCGCTGCCAACCGCTGACCCTCGCAGGGTTGACCTTGATGAGCCCGTCTCGAACGGCTTGCTCCATCACGCGCACGAGGACCGCGATGGTGTTCTTGACGGTGGAGCGGCTGTGTTCGTCAGCGATCCACCGGTAGACCGTCCGGTCCATGGCGCCGTTGGTGATCAGCCGGACCGGAAGATGGCCAAGGGAAGGGACAACGCGGAGCCGCCAACCGGCTAGATAGGGGTCGAGCGTCTTGAGTTCCAGCCCCCGGAGAGCGAGGTCCATGTTCGTGGTGCCGTAGTCGGCCAACGGCATCGTGGCGAGCGCTGGGTCGGGTCAATGCGGTCAGGTGCCTGTCATAGGCGATGGTGGCGGTACGGGAGTCGGGGTCGGTCAGGGCTGCTGCGCGTGCCACGACCCAGGCAGCGGACGCGACGGGCGCGCAGGCGGCACGCATGGAGCCGGAGGCGTCGACGGCGATACCCACGCGCAGCGGTGGGGTGGGGGAGTTCCGGCGGCGGGTGTGGGTGAACGGTTCCGCGGTGGGGACCGACCCGGCCGCGCGTTGAGCGTCCCGGGCGAGGGCCGCGCGCATATTGAGGCGGCCGGGCGGGGTGGGGCTGGTGGTCCGCTCCTCGGTCCGCTCGCGGTAGGCGGCGGCACGCAGGGCGCGGCTCAGCCGTGCGGCGGCACTCTGCTCGGCGGCGGTGGGCCTGCGGGTACCGGTGACCGGGTTGCCGTAGGGCGCCGGTGTGCCGTCGGGGGCGACGGTGGTGCCACGGGCGTTGAAGACCGACTTGGCGGTGGCGGCGGCTTTGCGTCGCTGGCTGGCCCGCTGGGCGCGGTCCTGAGCCTGCGCTGTGGACTGCGCGGCCTTGGCGTTGGTCGCTGCGGCCTGTGCCGCGAGGTCGGCGGCGTCGGTGGCTGCCGTGCTGTCCATGACGACCCCCACGGCGCCGGACAGCAGATCGGTGAGGTTCTCCGGCACGGGCAGGGCAGGGGCCGCGGTGTCCAGAGCGTCGCACCATTCTTGAGCGTGCGCGAGCATGGTCGTGGCGTCGTGGTCGGCGCACTGGTGGGCTGCAGTCCAGATGCGGGTGACTATGGCCAGCAGGCCTGCGCCCAGCGCCGTTTCGCACAGATCGGCGACGGCCCGGGTCTCGCCGGCGTCCAGGATGCCGACGTCACGGCGGCCGAGGACCAGGGCCGCCACGGCGGCGGCGTGCTCGATGCCCTGGAGGGTGGGGTGGGCGAGGTCGGGCATGACCAGGGTTCGGGCACTGGTGCGCAGGTACGTGCGGTCCGTGGGCCGCGTGATCAGGTGTGCGCCTTCGACACGGCTCTCCTCCAGCAGGAGCGCGGCCTCGACGACACGGGGGTTCGCTCCGGCTGGCGCCGTCCAGACGGAGTGGGCCGCGTGCGCGGCCTCGTGGACGAACACTCCCCAGGCGGCGGGATACCGCTCCTCGTCGCCCACGATCCGCGGATGGATCTCGTGGGGCTGGAGCGGGGCGAACAGGCCGGCGTCGAACTCGACCTCGCCCAAAGTGGGGAAGAACGCGGCCGGTGCGCCGCTGCGCGTGCCGGGGCGGCAGGTGACGAGGAGGTCCTGGCGGCCGGAGAGGGCGACCAGCCGATCGCCGAGTTCGGCTCCCACGCGCAGCCGCGCGTCCGGGGAGGAACGGGGTTGCGCGGGCGGGGCGCCGTCGTCGTCCCATCGCGCGAGGTCGGCGTCGTCGTCCGGCGTGATGGCGGGGGCCTGGACGTGGTGGTGGGCGCTCATCGCGAGCGGCCCCGGTGCGCGGAGCCGGTGACGCCCGGGGGCTGCCGGACGGCCGAGGCGGACAGCTGCTTGCCGAGGGTGAGGGGAGCGACCTCCTTGACGCCGACAGCCTTGATGACGGCGGCGGCGACGGCGTCGCGATCCTCCAGAGGAGCGATGCCGACCAGGTTCGCGAGCGCGGCTTTGGTGCCGAGGACGGCCTCGGTCTTCTGGTAGCTGAGTTCGTGTTGGCCGGCAGCCCGCCGCCAATGGCCGGGAACAGGTACTCGTGGTCGGCAGACGCCCCGCCGGTTCAGCGTCCGCAGTGGCGCATCCAGGAGGGCGAACACGCGCCCAATCAGGCCCAGGCCGCACTGGCGCTGACCGGGCATCGGCTCGACAACCTCCGAGAAGGACCTGACAAACGGTCCCGGTCCGCCAAAGTCCCCTATCCATAGGTTATTTTGACTGGCCTGTCCGTCTCGAATCGACTGCCATGACGAACGAAGGGAAACGCCATGAGGATCACCAGGACTGCACGTAGGACGCGGGCCAGGATTGCCGTGTCCGTCGCGGCCCTGGCCGCGGGCTCACTCATACTCACCGCCTGCGGCGGAAGCAGCGACAGCGCCGGCAAGCTCGACGGTACCTACTACATCAAGGACGTCAACGGCACGTCCAAACTCGGCCAGCTGGTCGTCAAGGGCAACAGCGTCTCGCATCATGAGTACGGCTGCGAGGGTGTCTACGAGAAGCCGGGCGTGACCAGCACCGGCGAGTTCAACAAGGATCAGTCCCAGATCATATGGACGGTCGCCGGAGACGACACCCGCAACAAGCGGACCGGCAGCGAGCCAATCTCGACCAGCAACACCTCGATCAGCATCAGCGGTAGCGCGTACGTGCGTGACAACTCCGATGCCGGCAAGGCACTGTTGGACGGCTTCAAGACCAAGTGTGCCAAGTAGCGTCGACATCCCGCCGGCCGGCGAGCAGCACTGAACCCCGTGGGCATCGCGTCCACGGGGTTCTGTCCGTCCTCGGCTGGTCAAGCCTCTGGCGCCTCCTCCTGAAGCTGCGGCGCCGGGTATGGACGACGCACCCGGTGAGGTTGATCGTTCTCACCGGGTGCGCCAGGCCTCCACGCTCGCCCTCGATCGGAGGATCAGTCCTCCTCGCCCCGGCCTCGGCGGGGGCCAACGGCCGGCCGCGGCTGCGGCTCCGGGGTCTCCACGCTCCGGGGGGCCGGATCGGCAGTCCGGCGCGGACGTGGAACCGGAGCCCGCCCCGGCGAAGGAGCCGGTGCAGGAGCCGGCGGCCGCGGAGCACGCCCCGGCGGGGCAGGCGTCGGGCGCGGCGTCGGCGCCTGGATCGAACCCGGCTGACCCGCTGCCTGCGTCCGACCCGGAGTCCGCGCACCAGGCGCAGCCGGAGCACCGGCCCCTGGCTGCCTCGGAGTCGAGGAGCCGTCGCGGCGGGCGTTGTTCACGGGCAGCAGCCGGTCACTGTTCGTCTGCGCCTCGGCCTGCTCCGGCCGTGCTGGCGGCCGGATGGGGGTCTGGGCCCGAGCCGGGGCAGGGGTGCTCTGAGCGGAGGGCGTGGGACGCGCGCTCGGCGCACCCGGCCGCGTCGGAGCCGGAGCAGGTGCCGGGGCAGGCACGGCGTCGCCGCCGAAGCGCTGCGGTGCGGCCTGCTGGTTGCCGTCCTGTTGGCTCTGCGCACCCTGGGAACCCGCGCCGAACTGGGTCGGACGCGCGCTCGGCGCACCCGACTGCGTGGGACGCGCGCTCGGCGCACCCGGCCGCGTCGGAGCCGGAGCAGGTGCCGGGGCAGGCACGGCGTCGCCGCCGAAGCGCTGCGGTGCGGCC
>NZ_JBHXTC010000038.1:41667-76498 GCF_042677605.1 Streptomyces sp. NPDC127106
TGCTGGTTGCCGTCCTGTTGGCTCTGCGCACCCTGGGAACCCGCGCCGAACTGCGTCGGTCCCGTCTGACCGGCGACAGCCCCACGGGCTCCGCTGGTCGGGACGGAACCAGCGCCGTTGGCGCCGCTCTCGCCCTGAGCACCACCACGAGAACTCGACGGGTCCGTCGACGAGGAAAGTACCTCACCTTGGATGACCTTGTGGCCGTCCGCGGTGTACCCGAGGTTCGACAGGCCACCCTGGGCGCTCAGACCCTGCGCCGTCTGCTTGTCCGAGCGCGAGCTGCCCGCTCCGCCACTCGTCAGCTGCAGCGGACCACCCTTGTCCGCGGGTCCGTCGTGACCGGGCGTGCCCAGAACACCGGCGGGCCCGGTGCCGCCCGGCAGAGCCTTGACGCCGTCACTGCCGCCGCCGGAGCCACTCCCACCAGGACCACCATCCAGCGCGGGACTGTCCGGTCCATCCGGTCCATCCTGCCCGCCACCCTCGAGGGTCAGCTGCTGCTTACCGGACGTCAACTCCGTGGCGCCACCGTTCGTGCCGCCGGCGTTCGTCGACGCCGTCTTGCCCGTGGGCTTGCCCCCGCTCGGGGACGCCGGACCGCTGGTCTTGCTGTCGAACCCGTTGGCGAGCTTGTTGCCCATGGCCATACCCGCGCCGGCCCCCGCACCCGAGGCCAGAGCAGGCATCAGCCCACCCTTGTCGGGCTTCGGCGTGCTGTTCGTCTCGAGGAACTTGTCCACGAGCTTGGTGACCACCTCGTCCATCGCCTGCAGCACAGTCTTGCGCACCCGTAGCAGGGCGAAGGTGATGCCTATGATCACCAGCGAGGAGATCAGGGTCAGGACCACCACGATGATCCCGCCGAGCGCGGCGTTGCCCCACAAGCCACCCGGGCTCATGAAGCTCGACACGGGGCCGGCCATGATGTCCGGGACCGAGATCAGGAATTCCGAGACGAACTGGTAGACGAACAGCGTGACGAGGACTTCCATGATCATCGCTGTGGAGTACACGATCACTTTGGCGATCGCCTGCAGGGCGCCCAGCGTCGCGAACGGTACGGCGGCCACCAGGCCGAAGGTCCGCTTGATCGCCCCGGCCAGCATGCCGATGGCGTACCAGAAGCCGAGCAGGACGATGGAGCCCAGGACCGTGGCCGCGTTGCTCCAGTACATGAACTTCGCCGGCCCCGTGCCCACCTGGCTGACGGCCATGTGGTTCTCGCGGGTGAACCCGCTGGTGGCGTTGTTGGACGAGTACATGGCCAGTGAGCCGGGGTGGAACCCGGTGTTGAGGTAGTTGTACGCCGCCAGGGGAGACAGGTTGCACGAGGAGGGTGTCTTGCCCACCGTGAAGCCACAGCCACCCTTCGTCCCCGTCGTCGTGAAGACCGTCGAGTCCTTACCGGGACGAGAGGAGGTCAAGCCCGTGCCGTCGGTCGAGATCACCGGGTGATCGACCGGCTTCGGCCCCTCTTCTTCACCGAACTGCTTCACGTCGCCGTAGCTGTCCTTGTCGACGAACCAGCTCTTCTTGGTATCCGAGCTCTCGTCCAGTTGCGTGATCGAGGTCTTGATCCCCGACTCGAAGTCGGAGGCTGCCATCTCGTTGCTCGCGATGTACTTGCCGATGATCCCGAAGGTCGAGAACACCGCTTTGAAGTCGTCCGAGGCACGGCCTCCGTTGACGGATACGGTGCCGTCCTTCCAAGCCGACTCGGCGTCTTTGGCCTTCGTCCCGATGTTGATGCCGTTGAACGTCGCCCCGTGGGACTGCTTGTTGATCGCCAGCGCACTGGTGCGCACGGACATCATCGCGTCCGGGCTGGCCTGGTCATCGTCCCAGGAAACAGTGGCCTGGTCCGGAATCCCCAGGCGGTCGTTCATCATCCACGCCTCGAAGTCGACGTAAGTGCTCAGCACGACGCGCGTCGGGCCGGCGTGTTGACCGAGAACGGAGTCGTCGAACTTTCCGAGCACGCCGGAGTACATCGACCCGACGAGCGGCAGGCCGACGCCGATGAAGACGACGCGCACGATGAGCTTCTTGATCGCCGAGCCACGGTCCATCTTCTTGAACAGGACCAGGCCGATGAGCAGGAAGCCGATGAAGATCGGCACGAGCGCCTGCCAGGAGATGTCGACGAGCAAGCCGTACCAGCCGCTGATCCAGTGCTGCAGACCCGAGAGGGCGCCGCCTCCGGTATCGCCTCCCGTCATACCCTCGGCGAAAGTCGGATTCACCGCCGCGACCGCGTTGTAGAACCACAGGAAGGGGTTGACGAGCTTCAGGAACTGGATGATGACGTAGAACAGCGTGCCGACCGCCAGCGCCAGGGCGTAGAGGACCCAGATGATCGACCCCCCGATCACGCTCACGATCTGGCCGCCGATGCCCGAGGACATCGTGTCCAGGCCAAGGTCGTTGTTGGCCGCCCCGAAGTGCGCGTAGTCGAGCATGCCCGCGTACTTGGCGTTGCCCTTGTCATCCTTCGCGGCCAGGGTCTCGTAGGTGACGGTCTGCGAGGACCCCGACACCTCGGCGAAGAACCAGCCCACGATGTTGCCCAGGCTGAACTCCGGGTCGGCGTAGCCGAGAATGGAACCGCCCGAGGCCGGGCTGGACGTGACCGGCTTCCAGTTCTCGTGCATGCCCTTGTCGTTCTGCGGCGAGTTCTTCTCGCTGAAGTACGAGCTCGCGTTCGAGGCCAGCTGGTAGAGGCTGTAGTTGTCGCGCTCCTTCTTGTCGTCCGCAGACGCCGGCGAAGACGTCGCCATCATGAACACCGGCACGAGCAGCGCCGCCAGGAGCATGAGGGCGAGCCCGCGCGCGGGCCTGCCCGGGCGGACTGCACCCACGCTGTGGCCGGCCCGGGCACGCAGCCTCGCCACCGCCGTGATCGTCCGGTTCATGCTCTCTCCTCTGCTCCTCGTCCTCGTATCGGTGCCGACCTCGCTCATGTCTTTTCCAGCTTCTTGGGCCTGGGCCTGGGCCTTGTTGCCGGTCGCCTTGCGTTGTCCACGGGCCGCTGCAGGCTCTTGCCGTCGCTGCGCTTGATCGCGTCAGCCTGGCCCGCGTCGGCCCCACCGCCGTCGCCCTCGCTGTGCTTCCGGATGCTGGTGAGGTTCGCGCCCGGCGTCGGCTTGTCGTGCATGATCGAGTCCATCCGCGCCGTCTCTTCGGCCTTGGCCGCCTCCAGTCGGACCTGCCTGCGTTGGGCCTCGCGGTAGGGGTTGATCCCCAGTGCCAAATCCAGGTGGAAGACCACGTTGGAGACACCCCGGCGCAGGTACGTGAGGTTCTCGTCCTTGGTCGTGATGAGTCGGGCGAGATCCGGCGGGATCCGCTGGTGCAACTGCTTCTGGTACTCCGCCACCGTTTTGTCGCGCATCGGGCCGAAGAGCGTGTAGTCCGCAGCGTCGAACTTGTTGAAGTCGCTGTCGGCCAGCATCTTGTCGACGTCGTTGTAGCTGTAGACCACCCGGCCGCCGCGCTCGTGCATATGGTCGAACTGGTCCTTGAGGTACTTCTTCACCCGGTCGTCGATGTGCTCGGTGCCGTGGATGATCACCGTGTCGCCGAGGCCCAGCTTGCCGACGGCGAAGCCGACGATGTTCACCAGCTGCGCCATCGCCACGCCCTTGCCGCGGCGCATGAGCCGCGAGAAGTCGTAGACCACGCGCCGCGAATCCCGGACCCCGTCCACGGCCGAGGCCGTGTGGTTGTTGAACAGGTCGCCATTGGTGCTCAGCATCGCGTTGGCGATGCCTCTGAGCACGTTGTAGGCGCGCAGCTGGTCCGGGTCGGTCTTGCTGGAGTTCAACAGCGCCTTGTGCGCGGTCGCCAGGTAGGAGACGAACATCTGAAGACGCGGCACCTGGGTGTGCGGGATGTTCACCACGCGCAGGCGGTTGCGCTGCTCCTTGGCGTTGTGCCGCCACATGCCCTGCTCGATGTAGAAGTCCGTGGCCGTGTCTTCGAGGGCACTGCGGATGATCGAGCCGACGGCACCGTCGGTGGTCTCGTAGAGCTGCTCGAACATCAGCTTGAGCTTCTCCATCTGAGCGGAGAAGACCGTCAGCTCGTCCTCCTCCTCGCCGAACATTTCGAACATGTTCACGTCGCCCTGGTTCAGGTCCACGCGCGAGGTGAGCCGCTCGAACCTCGGGCCGAGCTTGTCGAGGTTCGCCCCGTCAAGGACGAGGTGGACGACCTGGCCGTTGTTCAGCAGCGTCGCTTGCGAGATCTTCGAGCACCACATGTTGGCCACCCGCTGGCGGTCGAGGTACTCGCTGAGGGTGGCGTCGGCGACGATCACGTGGTGGGCGTAGGCGTTCACGTCCATGAGCACGGCGCTGTTGTTGACGTCGCCGACCATGTAGCCGACGTACTCGCCGCCCTTGTCGTTGAGGCCGTTGGTCACCAGTGAGTACGAGCCGGCCAGCTCGGTCGAGGTGAAGTGGAAGCCCTTGCCCTTCTTCTTCTCGTTGTTCTTCCACAGGCCCGAGAGCTCCTGGCGCTGCTCGCCGGCGTAGGGCGCAGCCTTCAGCGTGCCGAAGCGGTCGATGTACAGGCGCGTGACCCGGTCGATCGTGTCGTCCAGGGTCGCCAGATCCGGTGCCTTGAGAAAGAGCCGGTTGTGCACCGAGAGGTAGCTCGCGCCGTCTTGGAGCTCTCCGATCGTGACCCCGAGGTCACCGGAGATCTTCGCGGCCTTGCGCTTGGAGGAGGTTGTGCCCGTCTCCTCCTGCTCGTTGGCATCGAGCCGTTCCAGCTTCTCGGACTGTTTCGTATAAGAGTCGATCCACTTGTCGTCCATCCGCTTGACCTGCTCAAGCACGACCGCGGTGACCCGCTCGTCCAGACCGTCCGGGATCCGATCGATGCCCCAGAAGGCGGCGAAGTTGTCGTGCGCGGCGTCGTCGTGGAAGTACGCCAGGATGCAGGCGACCGAGCCGTCGACCTCGAAGTAGTCGGAGCGGAAGAGGTACTTCTCCTTCGGCTTCAGTGCGAGCAGATGCGGATAGGCGTCGAATGCGCCCTGGAGGTGCTTCACCTCACGGCGGCGCTGCCACCAGTTCTTCTTCGGCTCGGCGGATTCGTCGGCCACGCCGTGAGCTGCCGCAGTGGTCTGCACGCCCTCAGCCTGAGCAGCGTCGTCCGCGGGCAGATCACCGACCAGAAGCTCCCCGCTCTCATTCGTCTCGTGAGGCTTCTTTCCCGGGACGCCGAGCTGTGCCCGGACTTTCGTCATCAGCGCCATGGTGTCCTTCGTTCGTTCCTCGTCGTGTGGGTCGGCCTGGCGCTGTCAGTTCAGCGACGTCTTGAGGTCGAGCAGTTCGTCGTCGATGCCCTGGTAGAAGACCCGCAGCATCGGCTCGACCTCCTCGCGGTCGAGCATCGTGGCTTCCTTGATCATGAGGGTGGAGCCGCCGACCTCGGCCTGGAGGACTTGGTGTCCCTTGCGCAGTGCGTCGGTGTTCTTGCCCTTGAGCAGCAGGTACTGGTGGATCGAGGGGAACTTGCCGCCCACGTGCTGCGTGAGGATGTCGTACTGCTCGTTCTGCAGCTCGATCAGATCGGGGTCACGGAGCTGAAGGGCCTGGTTGCGCCGCTCCAGGTTCGCCACCTGGTGGTAGATCCGCTGCGGCTCCTTCGTCGTGATGAAGCTGTGCTCGCACGTCGTCTCGACTTTGCGCCAGAAGGAGTCGACCCGGTCGAGGATCCCGATCCGGTCCTGGTCGAAGAGCAGATAGCTCGCTGAGCCGACAACCAGGTAGACCCGGCCTTCGCCGCCGTCGGAAAAACGGATCAGCCCGTCCTCGTCGATCCCGTCGATGCCGACGATCGAGTAGAAGTCCGTGGGGTTCGAGCTGCGACGGGTGAAGACGTGGCGGGCCTTGCGGGGCAGGTAGGCAAGGAAGGCCGGCACCCGCATGATGCGCAGTTCCTTCGTCTTCATCAGCCCGCCGAAGTAGGCGATCGCCGCCAGGCCCCAGAGAACGAAGAACGTGATGGCGACTGGGCCCGAGCTCGCGACGAACGTCGACGTGCTGAACCACAGCAGGGCGAGGATGCCGCCACCGAAGAAGAGCAGTTGCTTGATCGGGGAGGGCTTCGCCGCCCAGCCGCCCTTGCTGAGCGTGATCTCGTGATCCAGGAAGCTCCTGTTCAGCGAACTTGGCACCTTGTAGGACAGTTTCGCCATGAATCTCCCATCCCCCTGCCACCGCAATGGCCATTGCTCGACCTGTCGAGAAGCCTTCATATGTGAGGCGCGCGAATGGCATCCTATCTTAGGCGAGTCATTCGAAACGAGAGTGAAAGGGAGTCGGATGGCGACGTGAGGCGAGTCTGACTGGCGGATCCGAGTCATCGAGTGTTGTTTGAACGGCTGACGGATCAGTCGCACCGCGGAAGCGGTCGCGCTCAGTCCATCGCTTCCGCCTCGAGGCGCGGAACGTCGTCGCCCAGGCCGAGCACGGCCAACGCATCGGCGGAGCCGCTCTGGTCGAGGCCTGACGAACCGACATCGCGTCGAGGACTGCCGGCTCAGAGTGCCGAGGGGGGCGTGCCCGGCGCCGCACCAGCGTCTCCTTGACCGGTCCGGTCCGGTCCGGACCGGACAGGACAGGACCGGACGCCTCCTGTCGGTGAAATGGCAGCAGCGGGAGCGGGCCCCGAGGTCCGGGACCCGCTCCCACGCGTCACTACCCGGCCGCCATCAACCGAACGACGGGACGATCTTCTTCTTGCCGCCCTGTTTCCTCCAGGAGATGCGGGCGTCGAAGGTCTTGCCCTTGGCCGAGACGAAACCCGTGCCTTGGATGGTCCTACCGGCCGCCAGGTCCTTGCGCTGCGCATCGGTGAAGGTCACCTGGCACCAGGACCGAGGTGGCTCGTCGTCGGAGCCGAAATCAGGGATGATCTTCCTGGCCTTCGCGTCCCAGGTGACCTTGCAACCGAAGGTCTTGCAAGTCCGCGCGCTGACGAAGTCGTCGATTTCCAGCGCCTGGCCCGCCAGGAGCGCCGCGACCTCCGCCGGCGTGAACGTCCGGCCGGACCACTTCGTCGGCTTGTCCGGCACCTCCAGCTGGAACCCGACGAACGTGCGACCCCTGAAGTTGCCGACGCCGAGCGCACCGGTGGCCGGGAAGGGCTTGTTCTCCTTCGGCCTCGCCTCGAACGAGATCGTTTCGCCCGCGAGCAGCTTTGCCACCTCGTCATCGCTGAACTCGTGGCCCGACCAGACCTTCTTGAAGGCGACCCTCTTCGGGCCACCTGGAGCGGCCTGCCACACGCCCTCGGCGCGGGCGGCGCCGACCTGGTCTTCCAGGCCCACCTTGGCGCGCATGGACGAGGCGTTCTCCGTCATCGTGGCGAGCTCATTTCGCCGGCCTGCGCCGGCCTGAGCTTCCGGCCCTTCTCGGTCGGCAGCGGGTACTTCGCCTTGTCGCTGGAGCCCAGCCCGGCCTTGCCGTACGTGCTGCCGTACTTGCGCTCGACTTCGTCCAGCGACGAGGGCACCTTCGGACCCGGACGGTTCGGGCCGTGCGCGCCCTGGGGCTTCACGTGCGTGGAACGAGGCTGCCGGTGAGGCGTGGCGCGTCCTCGGGGCGCGAGGCCGGCGCGGCCATGTCCGCACACCCGGGTCCTGGACACGGAGCCCCGACAACCCCACGCCCTGCAGAGCTGACGGACGGAAATGAGCTTCTCCTTGCTCCTCACGGTCATCGGATCGGCCGCCCTTCCCGCTCGCGTTCGAGCCTCGACTGCTTCCTGGTCGCCTCACGGGCCATGTCCCGGAGATGGATCGCTTCCTTGTGTGTGATCGGCGCGTCATGAAGGTTGTGCGAGCCCCGCAGGAAGTTCTCCGTGCGGTCGGCGATGGAGTATGCGAGCGCCTGCTCGATCACCGCGCTGGTCTGGCGCACCTCGCCCAGCTCGTCGCGCAGCTTGCGCAACAGCCCGTCCCGCTCGCGTTCGACAGCCTCGATGCTCATCAACCGTGTCAACACGCTGCCCAGCAGCGGGTCGCGGGAGCGGAACAGTTCCACGGCGCGCTCGGTGGCGGGATCGGCATCAAGGCGCAGGTCGAGCTGTGCCAACAGGAACGCCATCACCAGCGTGCCCTGGCTCAGCCGCCGGCTGAACTCCCGAGCGGCGCTGTCGCTCACGCCCAGCTCACGGACCGCGGCTGCTCGCAGCTGCTCCCGCAGCGCGTTCATGACGCTCTCGGGCAGCGCCTTGATGTGCGGCTGGCTCTGCATGCCGACGAGCCGGAAGCCCGACTGGGGGAGCGTGGCGGTCTCGGCTGTACTGCCCGAGCCCCTCTTCGAGGGCGCGCTCTGCGCGGCGCGCGGATCACCGGTGAACTGCGGCGATCCGGGCCCCACCTGCTCGGGTTCGTCCGGTGGGGCGATGTCGTCGGCCGCAGGGCCCGCCGGCACACCGCCCGGGAGCACCCCGTCAGCGGTGTTCTGCCCGCCGCCGGCGCCACCGCGCTGATTGGATCTGCCGGCGCGTTCGGAGTTGCCGACGTCGGGCTCGCGGTTCTGCTCCAGGTTCGGGCGATCCGTTCCGGCTCCCCCGTCGAGATCAGCCCGCGGACCTTCGACCCCGAGTTGAGAGTCGATGGCGCCGGTCTCATCGAACCGCACCTCCGGCTCGGGTGTTGGCGCCGCAGGCCCAGGCTGTGCGGCCTGAGCCTGGACGCGCTTCAACTCCTCGCTCCCACCACGCCGGTAGGCGTCGAGGAAGGACGTGTCCACATCCATCACCTCGTCGGTAGGCGTGGCCGCCTCCAGCATCTCTGCGAAGTCCCGGCTCATACGAGCTCACCGTCCTCCTCGTCGAGCAGGTAGTTGTCGCCGCGGGTGAGCCCGATCAGCGAGTCGAAGCCCGTGGTGACGACGCGTTCGAGGTTCGCCGAGTTCTTCGCCAGCGCCGCGACCTGATCGACGAGCTCATTGAGCCGCGCGATCTCCAGGGTCGGCAGGTCATAGTCGAGGTTCTCGCGCCGGATCTTCTCGACCACCGCCTCGGCCACGTACTCGCTCACCGAGGAGAACCCGCGCTTGTCGGCCCAGTACTCCGCGCGCTGCTTCTCGTCCGAGCTCAGCCGGACGAACACGCCCTGGCGGCCACCGCTGCCGGTCTGTGTCCCGCCCGACGGCTTTTTCCTCGCGCCGCGTACAGGTTGCGTCGTCTTGTCCAACTCGTGTGCGGCCGTCATCTGCGGCTTCTCCATGCCTTGCCTCGCCAATCCGTGAAGTCGCCCCATCGGCGCTGGTGGATAAGAGATCTGCCACTCTTTTTGTTTCCTGTCGAGCATCGGCAGAGTCGAAGACGCGCCCAGTCAGCCCCCTTGCCACGCACTGCCGCAGCAGGTGGGCCAGTCTGATGAGCGCCCGCTCAGGGCCCGGACAGGGGAGTCGGCGTCGCGTTCGCCGTGCAGTCGACAAGCTCCTGGGTGAACCTCGGGGATTGCCAGATCGCCTTGTCTTTGTCGTTCGGCACGTGGTCGACGATTGACCCGGTGCCGAGCGGCGCACCACCGGCGAGGAAGTGCAGCGTCTCCTGGCTGAAGCCTGCCTTGTACACCGAGGTCGCCAGGCACTGGCCGGCCGCCGCGTAGGTCTTCTTCTGGCTCTCGTCACGGGCGTAGGAGGAGAACATCGAGACCAGGCCCTTGGTGAGCTCGATGGAAGAGCTGACTGGCTGATCCGCGCGGACTGGGTAGGCAGGCTTCAGGTTCGGCTTGCCCACCACTGGCTTCGCGGCTGCCTCCGGCGGCGTGTAGCTCTGGGCCTTGGGGCTACCGCTGTTCGGAAGTACGGCCTCGCTGACGCATCCGTCGAAGTCCTCGCGCAGCGACCGCGAGGCCAGCAGTGCGGCGTCGTCCTCGCTCACCTTGTTCAGTCCGCCGATGACCGTGCCCATGTCGTCGCTGTCGGCCTTGATGATGTAGGCCAGCGCCTTCTCCGACATTCCCGCCTTCCGCACCGCGCTACCCAGGCAAGCTCCGCTGTTCTTTCCGGAGCTTCCGGCGCCTTGGAAGGCGAGCTTGTCCAGCGCCTTGCCGAGAGCCGTGTCGGCGACCTTGGCTGTGCTCGCGGTCGGGCTTGGTACAGGCGACGGCTGCGCCTCCTTGGCCGTTCCGTCGTTGCCGCCGGAGCACCCGACGAGCACAACGCCCGCAGTCAGCACCGCAGTGGAGAGTCCAACCTTCCTCGTCCTCCAGGTCCTCATCTCTTCTCGCCTCGCATCCCCTGTTGCCGACCAGTCTGATTGGATCCACTGGTCTCTGAGGGTATCTTATTCGAGTGGCCATTCAATGATGGTCTGTGGTGAGTCAGAATGTCGCGCGATAGGGGGTTGTAGAGGCTGCACAGAGCGGGACTCGGTTGCGCAGAGTGCCTGCGGGCCCGTCTGGCGCTTGGGGATCAACAGAGTTGATCCGGAGGGCTCTGCGAAAGCAGGGCGCAGCCTGGTGCAAGGAACTGCCGTGCCTCGCAGTCGAGATGGCCTCGACCTGCTGCGGTCGGCTCCCTCGGACCTTCGGCGCAGTGCTCGCGTCCATCGCCGGAGGCCGGGAGTTCATGCAGGGGGCCACGCTCTGACGCGTGTCCACTTCGGAAGGAGAGCGCCGGACAATGCACGGCGCGCACCACCCAGACCTTGGCGTTGCCTGGGGTACGACCCGCCAGGGCGCAGCAAGCGCCGGCCCCAACCGGTCAGCACCGAGGCTGTGAACCCATCCCGGTGGTGGATTGCCACCGCCGCGAACCGCAAGGTCCAAGAGGCACCCGAGGACCTCACATACGACACGAGTGAAGATGCCGCCGCCGTCTTCCTCGCCGCCAACACCACCACGACGGACGGAGACACGACATGATGCTCGCGATCGGCGCGCTGCTCGGCTGCGCCGCCACTCTGCTCACCCTCGCCATACGGCGTGGCCTGACCCGCACGCCGCACTGCGGGTGGTGCGCGACCGCCTCGAACTGGCCCACCTCCCAGCACGACGCCCGGCTCTGCCGCGGCTACGTCCAGGACCGCCGCCGCGAACGGCTGCGCGACATCAGGCACGGCCGCCCCGTCGAGGAGCCGAACCCGTGGGGCGAGGCGTACCTACTCGACGAAGAGATCGCCCAGCGAACGAAAGCCGACGCATGAGCACCGAGACCACCACGGCCGCCGCCGACTTCGCCCAGGCGCTCGCCGAGCTGGCCGACGGATAACCCACCGACCCGGAGGGCACAGCGCCCGTGATCGCCACAGTCACCGCCCCGGCGACAGGCGAGCAGCACCCGGTCCTGATCGAGCCCGGCCCGCTCGACTGGGTGACCGCCCTGGTTCGGGGCGAGCGGGGACACCTTCCGCGCCGCCCCGTGCCGCGGCAGTCTTTCACCCTGATCCGCCGGCCCGGTGTCGTGCCGTCCGTCATTCCTCGTCTTCGCAATGGCCCTGGTGTTCTGGTTCATCACCGCAACGCTCCGCGGGGTCGAGATCACGGATCTCGGACACGTACGAGTCTTCATCCGGGCGAAGGTGTGCTCGACGCAGGCAAGGACCCGCCGGTGTCCGGCGTTGTCCCCCTCCTGCCCCACGCAACGGGCCGACCGGCCCTTCTGTGGTGCTGGGTGATCAGCCCGGTGCCCAGGTAGGCAACGTCCCCGATCACCGTCGTCCCGGCGGCCACGGCCGACAGGTTCGACTCCCGCCACACGTGGGCATCGGCCTTGTTCTCGGCGCCGGCCGGGCCGATGCCATGACCAGCCGGGTGTACGTCCGCGACGGGCCGCGTTGCCGGCTCCAGCGCCGGCAACGGCCTCAGCCGCTGGATGACCCGGCCGACCGTCGCCGAGGAGATACCGAACAGCGGGGCCGGCTGCCGCATCGTGAGGTTCGTGCGGTAGTACACCGCCACCGGCAGAAGACGGCCCGCCAGCGGCAGCAAACATCACGGTCGGCCGCCACCGGGTCCCTTCCCGCCCCGCTCCCGCACCACTCTCACCAGCTTCACGAACCGATCCATCCGCAAGCCGTGAACGTCTGCGGGATGGTGACGGCTGCCGGGAGCTGTGGCTCTTGTCCGCCGGCCCGGCGGACCTTGACGGTGTCCATGACCTCCTCGAAGCGGGTTCAGTCGGCGGCGTTGCCGCCGGTGAGGACGAAGCCGAGAGGCCGGCCGCGGCCGTCGCAGGACAGGTGGACTTTCGTGGTCAGTGCGCCTGGGGATCGTCCAGGGGCGTGATCACATATTTCGTCCCGCCGCCCTGCCCCTTTTTACGGGCGCCCACGGCATGCTGGTGGGCCCGCGGGACCGTGGAGTCGACCGACACCAGCCAGCCGTCACCGGTCGCGTCCCTCATGGCCTGCACGGGCGGCCGGCATTCGCGTGAACGTCCGGTCCAGCACCCACCTGCGGAAACGGATGTAGAGGGTCCTCCAGGGCCCGTACCGTGCCGGCACGTCACGTCACGCCGACCCCGTCCGCGGCTTCCACACGATTCCGTTCAGCACCCGCCGGTCGTCCAACCTCGTTGCCGGGCTGGGGGGCGTCGCGCCGTGGTCTGGTCGGGAGTGGTCGGTTGCTCGCGAGGAGCGTGATTTTGATCGGCGAAGCCGATCCGGGGTTCGGAGTGACGAGGTATTCGGTCAGCGTAGCTGTCTCGGAACTCGTCAGCTCATGATGACGAGCCATGCCGACATGATTCCGCATCAGAACCCTTTGCGGTACGCCTTGGCGCAGGTCAAGTGAAGTTGATCGGCGAAGCCGATCCGGGGTTCGGAATGGCGAGGTATTCGGTCAGCGCGGCTGTCTCGGAACTCGTCGACTCATGATGACGCCCCGTGCCGACATGATCCCGCATCAGAACCCCTAGAAGGCACGCCTTGGCGCAGGTCAAGTGAATGCCGAGCCAGGGGACATCACGCCGTGGTCTGGTCGGGAGTGGCCGGTTGCTCGGCGAAGAACGCGAGTTTGATCGGCGAAGCCGATCCGGGGCTCGGAATGACGACGCATTCGATCAGCGCAGCTGATTCGGATGAAGCACTGAAAGAGAAAATCATCTGATCGGCGAAGCCGATCCGGATGGGGGCATGACGGACAACTGAATATCTCAGCGCAATCAGCCAACTGCGCTCGGACGACGTCGTCGATCCGGGCGCTTTGCTGTATCCGAGGAGAAGAACTCATGCCGAACGCTCCGAACAACGGACAGCGGGGCGAATCGTTGGCGCGGCCCAGACAGGTCTCGGCCAGAACCTGGCAGTAGTCGGTTCGGTGAAGTTCGAGGCTCTGTACGGCCGGTGGTGCGCATCTCGAAGCCGTCGGATTCGGTAGCGAGCGTGTGGCAAAACGGCCCGACTGGCTTTGTGTTGAACCCATCGGGGTTGGCCGCGACCAGGCCGGATCCCGCACTTGAACCCCTTTCCCTGAACACCCATGTAGTGGGCAGCGCTTTGTGCTGCCCGCGCAGTAGGAGGAGAAACCTGATGAATCACGAGTCCACGAAGTTGTCGGTCGCGTTCAGCGGGGCCGACAACACGGGTAAGACCACGCAGATCGGCCTGCTGGGCCGCCGGATCGGTCCGGCTGCGGCGCTCGCCGGCGCCCTGCACGACCACGACTCTCGATGGACCAACATCCAGGGCGACATGGCCGGGTGGTGGTTCGAGAAGAGCCGCATCGAGGAGTTCGTGGACGTCCTGGCGTCTTCTTACCTCGCGCGATCCGCCGCCCCCGGCGTCGGGAGCCTGCGACTGTTCGACCGGGGCATCCCCATGCTGGAGGCGTCGGTCGCCGCGACCGTTGCCGTCCGCGAGAACCTGGCCGCCCCGGCGGCGGCCGACCGCGCACGGGCCCTGCTCGAACCGTGGGCCACGGACCTTCGCGTCGCCGAGAACGCTGAGCTCTCCCTCTACCTGGCGTTCTCCAACGAGATCGACAAGAACGTGACCCACAGCCTCGCCCATCAGGCGAGCGTCACCCCGCCCTACGACCGCTACCAGCGGGCCCTGCACGAACGACTCCACGTCATGGCCACCGAAGAGGGCCGCTTCTCGCACACGGTGCTGATCGGTGGCCGCTCCATCGTCGAGGTGCAGCGGGACATCCGGCGTCTGCTGCACCCGCGGCACCCGGCCGTCCCTGCCCGTGCCCTGGACGGGGTGCAGGTCATCGCGCTCGCCGGGCTGTCCGAGAGCGGCAAGAGCAGCGCCGGCGAGTACCTGCGCATGCGACACGGCCACGCCCGCCTCAAGATCGGGTGGCTGCTCGCCACCGCCGCCGCGCACGCCGGCCTTCCCGACCCGTACGCGGTCACGGAGGACGTCCAGGCCGAGTTGATCGTCGACGCCCTGGATCGCTACCTGACGGCCCACTACTACCTGACCGACGTGACGATCGAGTCGCTGCACTCCTTGGAGTCCACCGCCGCACTGCGACGACTGCTCGGACGGCAGGTCACCGTCACATACCTCGACACGCCTATGGCGGCCCGCCGCGCACGCAGCGAAACCGGAGCCGACGACGTGGCCGTGCGCGACCTCGTCAAGGAGAGTCGAGGCGCGGACAGGATCGCGGGCATCGCGGACCGGGTGATCGACAACTCCGGTACACGGCTCCGCCTGGAGCGCTGCTTGGACGCGCTGGTCCTCGATCACCACTGGCCCGCACGGCACCCGGAGACGCAGCCCGTGAACATGCTGGGCCTCCCGATCAGCCTGGAGTCCTACCTGCACAAGCTGCTGGACCGCACCACCGGCGGCGCTGACCCGGTGGTGGACCTGCTGGCCGTCACCGGGTCCGCCGCCAAGGGCAGGTACCAGAGCGGGTGGAGTGACCTCGACGTGCTCGTCGTCGCCGACAACGCCCGTTTGGGTCCCCTCGCCGACGTGCTGGCCGAACTCCGCGCCGACCTGGAGGGCGTCAAGGTCGGCGTCAGCGTCGTCACTCTCGCCGAATGTCGCACCGGCAATGTGTCCGTTCGACTCCAGCACGTGCTGGCCCAGATCGGTGCCGGTGCCATCACCCCGCTGTGGGTCCGAAACGGCCTGCGGCTCCCCGCTCCGGACCCGGCCGCCATCGTGGCCGCCACCGTCATGAACGGGGTCCAGGCAACCTTCGACATCCGCCGCCAGATCCTCGCAGGCGCCGGTGATCTGCACGCCCTCTACAAGGTGACGGCGCTGTCCGCGAAGGTGCAGTTGGAGTTCCGCCGCGTACCGGTCTCCGCCGACGAGGACGCCCTGACCACGCTCCTCGGCGCCCACGGCCACGACACCTCCCTGGCCCGCACCGCCCGTACCGACCAGGCCGCCGCCCTCAAGGTCGCCCGGATCATCCTCGACCTGTGGGACGACACCATGAACGGAGTGGAGCAGTGACCGACGCAGTCTTCGCGAAGGACTTCCCCAATCGCACCGCCGCGATTGGGGAGGTTCGTGGCCACCGCCTGATCGAACACCGCCTCTCCGTTCCCCGCCTCCATGGTCTTCGCGGGCCGGACGGCAGCCAGGTGGTCTTCGACGACGTGTTCGCTCAGGGACGGTGCGAACTCCTCCTCGGCGACCTCATCGCCCTCGCCGACCGCGACCCGCGCCACATACCCCGTCTCGTCAAGCTCGTTGAAGCCGTGTGTCACGACCTGACCACCGCTTTCACGCACGAACGCCGATACCCCCTGAGCAGCTGCGTTCCCACCCTCTACGCCGACCGCATCCGGCCCGGTGGACGCCTGGACCGCTGGTACCTGAACCCCGGCCACTCCGTCGTTCCGGCCGGAGGAAACGTTCCCGCTCTCACTGTGGCCGACCTCGCCGACCACACGATCACCGTCAACGGCCGGCCGCTCACCATCGACCTCCCCGACATCGTCCGTACCACCCGCCAGATCCTGACACCGGACAGCAGCTGGGTGTGCGGACTCACTCAGGGAGACCCCACCGAGCCCAACATCGCCGACCCCCTGTGCTGGCTCGACTTCGCACTCGCCGGCCTCAACACCCTTCCGGGCGAAGCCGCCAACCTCCTCTGGTACCTGATGGGCCTGGGCGGCTGGCTCGTCCCCACCTATCAACCCGACACCTACCAGCGCACCATGCGCCTCGCCCTCCCGCCCCTCACGACCCCGCGGATCACCCACCTGGACCACCACCCCCGACTCCGCCACCTCGACATCCACTACCGCTGGAACACCGGCCCCGGCCGCCGAGCCGCCCTCACCACCGCCCTGCGAGCCCTGCCCGACATCCCCTGGCACGACTTGCGCCCCTTCCTCACCCTCCGCGTCCTCGGTGTCGTCCGTCCCTGGCCGATCACGACGACCGACACCCTCCTGACGCTGATCAAAGCTGCCGAACTCCATCAGCCGAGCAGCAACGCCACCGAGTTCTTCACTCAGCACACACTCGAAACGGAGCTCCCGTGAACCCCGCCCTCTCCATCACTGATCAGTCGCTGAGCGCCCGACCCCTGCTCGGCCGAACTGCTCTGGTCACCGGAGCCACCGGTGGCATCGGCACCGCGATCTGCCGTGCCCTCGCCACCGCCGGCGCCCACGTCGCCGTCGCCCATTACGACGAGGACGCTGCCGCCGCCGACCTCCTGGACCAGCTGCCCACCCGAGGCATCGCCGTCTCCGGTGATCTCACCGATCCGAAGTTCCCGGCCGCCCTGATCACCACCGTCACGGACGCCCTGGCACCCGTCGACATCCTGATCAACAACGCCGGCGCCTACCCCCGTATCGCCTGGGAAGACCTGAACGAGGCCGACTGGGAGCAGTCCCTCGCCGTCAACCTCCACGCTCCGCGCCGCCTGTGCCAGGCTGTCACCGCGAGCATGACGGCACGCCAGTGGGGCAGGATCGTGAACATCGGCTCGATCAACGCCCTCGTGGGCCGTCGCCAGCTCACCCCTTACGCCACGGCCAAGGCCGCGATGATCGGACTGACCCGGTCCCTGGCCCGCGATGTCGGCGTGGGCGGGATCACCGTCAACTCGGTCCTGCCCGGAGCGATCCAGGTTCCTGCCGAAAATGCCCTCCCGCCCGCCGCCCGGGTGTCCCCCGAGCACCAGATCGCCCGCCAGTGCGTTCCCCGCCGCGGTCGGCCGGAGGACGTGGCCGCCGCTGTCGCCTTCCTGGCAAGTCCTGCGGCCGGGTTCATCACCGGTCAGAGCCTCCACGTTGATGGCGGGTGGGTGATGAGCTGATCTCCTTCGGCCGGGTTCACCACCGGTCGAATTCTCCACGGTGATGGCGGCCGGATGATGAACTGATCTCCTCGACAGCAACGCCTGAGGAGACACAGTGAAAGAACGCGTCCGTGCCGTCCTGATCACACCGGCCCGCACCATGCTCATCATCCGCCGCACCATCCCCGGCCGCGACGTCTACCACGTCCTCGTCGGCGGCGGCATCGAGGACGGCGACCCCACACCGGAAGCGGCTCTCCACCGTGAGATCCACGAGGAGATTGCCGGGAAGGCTCACATCGTCCGGCTGCTGGGCACTCTCGCCGACACCGAACGCGAAGAGATCCAGCACATCTATCTCGCCGAGGTCCGCACCTGGGCCTTCGACGACCGTACCGGCAGCGAGTTCACGCGTGCCGATCGCGGCACCTACGAACTCGTCGAGACCCCCCTCACCACCCCCGAGGCCCTGGCCACCCTCAACCTCCAGCCCCCCACGGTGCTGCCCCTGATCCAGAAGGTCATGTCCGAATGGGCGTGAAGCTCTGCACGGAGCGGTTCTCATCCGCAGTGCGCTGGCTGATCCTCGGCGTACGCCAGTGGGCACACCGTGCAGACCGACCACGGAACAGGTTCGACTCCTGAGCGCTGCGGATGATCCCTGAGGCGTGTCCCTGGAGATCTATGCAGCTCCAACCACTCCAGCACCCCGGTGCGCGCGCTGCCTTCGGGCAACCGCGGCGCCGGGGTGCTGTTTTTCTTCTTCGTGGCTCGCCTTACTCGCCCCGTGAAGGCCGTGAGCACAAGGGATCAGCAGAGCTGATCCGGATCTGACGTCGAAGAACATCCTCGTTCCGCCAGGAGTCGGCCTGGCCGACTCCATGAGCGGCTACCGCCTTGCCGTGTCCTGTGCCGGCCCGTGCACTCCAGCATCCGTACCACGGAACTGCACTGACAACGCCGAGGTGTTCCTCTCCTGGCTGACGAAGCCGGACGACCTCGTTGAGGACCCGGCTGGCCCAGGCCCCCGAAGGCTCGCTGAACCACTACCTGTCAACTCCGCCCGTGACCATAGACGAGGGGCCGAAGGACCTGCTCGTCGAACTGCCCTGGCAGCAGGCGCGCACGTACCAGGCCGCCCGAGGCCGGAAAGTCGATCTCGCCACCGCCCGGCCCCGTCGTCACGCGTGTCCGGCAGGACTCCGCACGCCCCGGAACCGCTGTGCGGCTCGTGCGAAGACCACGGCCTGATCACCCGCTTTGACCGGTCCACGAACGGGATCACCGGACACAGCCGGTGCGACAACGCCCCGTGGGAGGCGGGAGCCGAGACCGCCGCGCACGTGTGCGCCGGTCGCCGCTACTGCCCTCCGTTCTGACGCCACGGCGCCTCCGAAAAACAACCGCGCGCCCGGCACCACGTGGAGCACGGCCGCCGAGGGCGGCGAGTGTTCCGAGGTGTCGGCCACCATGACCGAGCGGCTCCGTCACAGCAAGCCCGAGTGGTCTCTTCTCGAACGGTGGCCGGCAACTGCGCCAGGCTCTTCTCTTCTGCATGATCAGCGGAGCTGATCCGGTCTGGCCTTCGGAAGATCACGTCCACGCCAGGAGTACAGCCGTGAGCCAGGCGCTCCGCTGCAGAGCAGCGCCGGGAGTCTCGCTGACGAATCCATCACCTCGTCCGGGGGAGATCGTCAGGCCCCGAGCGCCTCCTCCTACCTGCCCTGTTTCGATGCCCACGATCAGGCGCGGGTCGCGAAGTACCTCTTCGGCGTGCGCGTTTGGCCGTCACCCGCTGCCCGCTGCCCGCTGCCCGCTGCCCGCTGCCCGCTGCCCGCGGGTAGCGCCGGGTCTGCGGCTCCCGTACCTCGAGCACCTGGTCCGGGACCTGCACGCCATGCTTGGAAAGCTCCTCATCCGACCCGAGCGGATTCAGCCGGGCCTGCTCGCGAAACAGAACCCGCGGAGACGCAGCGTCCTCGTGTGGCAGGGCGTATCAGCGTTCGGACGACTGATCTCTTCGACCTCGGCCTTCGAGGTCGCGTCCGATGCTTCACATATCAGGCCACCTCCTTACTGTGCTTGCCCGCGGGCTTCGCGGCGAGGGCCTGCTGCTCGACGTGCCGTGCCGCGATGTACAGGCCCTCGCGGTTCAGGTGCCGCGAGTAGCTCGAGTCGAGGTAGAGCACGGGCACATCGCCGGCCGCCTTCAGAAGCGCAGGGTGCAGCAGGTGCTTGATGGGGCCCGAGCCGCCGCCGTAGACGTAGACGACCTCGGTCGTCGCACCGGCCTGGGAGAGGACGTCGCCGAAGGAGGAGGCGATCTCCTCGACCAGGTAGCTGGCCTCGTCCTCGACGAAGCCGGCGGCGCGCTGGTGACGATTCTTCACCAGCACAGACGGCTTTGCGTGGAGGAAGTCCGCCAGCTGCTTGCGTGAGGAGAACTGCAGCGTGGCGTCCGACTCACTCATGCGCTCCATGGCGTTCATCAGCGCGGTGCCGTAGCCCTCGTCGAGCGTGGCTGCCGCCTCGGGGTTGAACCGCCCATCGGTGAAGACCGGGAAGTTCACGGTGCCCTCACCGACGTCGACGCCGATGGTGTTCTGCACCGCCACCAGATCGGAGGCCGAGACCCCTTCCACGACGGAGGCGTCGCGAGTGCGCAGATCATCGAGAAGAGCCTGGGCCAGCGGCTCGCCCTTGTCGGTGATGGCGAACTGCGCGGAGGCACCCTCGGCCATCACCTGAACGTCGACGAACTGCAGGCGCACCGAGACCGGGGTGCTGAAGTTCTTGATCGTCACCAGGTGCACCGCGGGGTCGGTGCTGCCCAGCAGACCGATGAACTCTGCGGCGTAGGCGTGGCGGCGCGCGACGAACTCGGAGATCGGCAGCGCCAGGCCGGCGCGCACCTGCACGCGCAGCTCGTGATCGGGCAGCGCGCCGTTCTCGCGGACGTAGTCGCGCAGGGCCTTCGCGGCGAAGGTACCCAGGACCAGGACCTTGCTCAGCTCCTGATCAGCCTTGGAGTGCTTGCCCAGTACCTCGAACTCGGTGAACTTCGAGCCGCGCACGCTCAGTGCTGCCCGGCCGAAGATTCGGCGGTCCGACGCCGCTACCAGGGTTGTGGTGAGCGAGCAGTCGAGCTGGTTGTAGAAGTCGCCGGCCATCACGGAGGCCGCATCCGCGTCGGGGAGCGGCACCTTCGGCGAGGTGCGGGAAGTCGAGACGACTGCGCTGGGCAGATCGATCTCGTCGAAGATCTCCCGCTTCGTATTCTGGATGACGCCCTTGACGTAGCCGTTGCCGACGTCGATGCCGCCGGTGAGGGTGATGATGTCGTTGCTGTTGGCGCTCATGAATTCGGTCCCTCAGTGTCTGTGTTGTCTGCCTGGAAAATGAAATTCACCGCGCCACTCAGCGCCGAGTACTCGCCATGATTTCGTCAATGGAGGCCTGCTTCGGCGGCTCCGGGGTTGGGCTGGGTGCCCTTACCGCAGGACCCTCGACCGTCTCAACAGGTGTCGGAACCGGCTCGGGTTGGGCTACCGGCGCTGGTGCTGTCTTCTCGACGACGGCGTCGGCCTGGTCGGCGCCCACGGGCTGTGGCTGAACAGGCATGGCGGCCGGACGGCGCTCGGTGACCGCCTCGTCGTCCTCGCGCTGCTCGGTGCTCTCCAGCGGCGGCCGGCCGCGACGCGGCAGCTGCTCGACGGGCTTGTAGTAGACGTCGACGTATCCGTCGCGCTGAATGGACTCCCGAATGAGCAGTCGCAGCGACTGCGAGATGTTCTCCTGCTGATCGAGCCACTCGATCACCGAGGTGTCGGCAGCGGGCACGGTCCAGCGGACCTTGCGAGGTTCACCTGGCCGATTCGCCATTGCACTCACCTCGCCCTGCCACTCGCCCCTGCACTCCATTCGGTCGTTCGCCGGATGTCTCTCGCCCTGTCACATGGACTCACCACCCTTCATGTTTCCACTCGAATGCGAATCACTATGAGTCAACCCTAGTGTCCCTATCGAGCCCCATGCAAGTCCCACTTGATACGCGAGTTGGGTGCCATTGATGTCCCCAGTCGTCTCTGGCAGGGACACCTGCGAGACGCCGCAGTGCCGCTGCCGGAGACGACTGGGCGGAAGCCGACGGCGCCGTGCGCCCATGAGTCCTACATGCAACGCAACAAGGGCTCCCGCGGGACACCTGTGAGACACCCGGCGTCAGGGCGTGGTCTCGGGGGAGCCGCACGAGGGCACACGTAAGCTCCCACTGGTATCCCGACCGTGCCTCCTGAGAGACACCACCCGGCTCCCCGGCGCAGATGTGTCCTCCGAGGGCACCATGTGCGACACCGGGGCGGCACTGTGGGAGCGCGCGCGAGATGCTGTGCGGACACGCGCGGGACTCTGAGAGACACAGCAGCAGCAGTCGGTGTCTTATACGTGTCCCAGTCGCGGCCCCTGCGTGTTCCGATGGGTCACCGCAGAGACGCGAGGGAAGCGCTGATTCACGGGGCCGCGAGGCCTGACCGCGCCCCTTGCCAAAGCCATCCGGCGCGTACGTTGACACGGTCACGGACCGCTGGCGGAGCGTGGCCAGCACAGTTGTCAGCGAGACACCGGCACAGCGCTGGTGCGGCGGTCGGCACAGGGGCGTCATCGAGCCGACACGGTTGCGCAGAGAGAGAAGGGTCGAAGGGGGGAGCAGGCCCCCACACCCAGCGAGCGTGCGAGGAACGACGTGCTTGCGCAGCATGGGCCGTGGGGTGGAAGAGGCTCGGAGGCATTGCTGCGGAGGCACCCCCTGGAGGAAGACGACAACGTTCCGATACCCCTCGAGCTGCTCGCTGTGCCCGATGGGCAGATGGTCGCAGCAGCCGGGGCTCTCTTCTTCTGATGCATCCACGAGAGACCGCCCCGGGCTCGCCGCGCAAGCGCGAAACGAAACACGGCCCGGGGCCGGATCGTGTGTCGACGAGGTAGTGCCGAACGCCCGCCTCGGACGCGGTGCGTGACGTGCTGGCACGCTGCCGCGGCAGCACCGGAGCAACGACCGGAGCACAGCAAATCCAGGTTGGTGCAACCAGCGCAACACGATGGTGCGAGGCCGGCTACGCCGTCAGCAGCGGGCGATGAAGCAGAGCGTTGTCCACAGCCGAAGCGACGGCGTCGCGAGAGGCCGGATCCGCTGCTGGGCGAGGGCTGTGCCGCCTGCGGCAGCAAGGTGATGAGCCGGGGCTGTGCCCCCTCGGGAGCAGACCCGTACCCCGCCTCGTTCGTGCCTCACGAGGACGGATCGGCACGGGGGTACGGCCGTATCCCGAACGACGAAACAGCAGTACAGCCAGAAGGTGTGATGACCAGGCGAAACGGCCAGACCCGTACCCCCGCTGCACGGAAGGGGGGAGGGGTACGAGTCGAGAGGGTACGGACCGTTTCCCCTGATGTTCCAGGCTTCCGCGAATGCTCCAGCCGTGGAACACGGGGACGGCGACAAGGAAGTGAAAGGGCATAAGGGAACTTGATAACACGTGTCCTGCGGACCCTCGCTCCGCTCGGCCTCTTCACTGCGCTCCGATGACGTGTCAGGCATAGCCGACGGGTTCCACCGGTCGCTTAGCTCGCCGGTCCGTCGGTCGCCGGCGCTCCCTCTGGCTAGGTCAGCCCTGCGCTTGAGAGACGAACCCCAACACTGCCCCGCCGCCCCTGTCCACAGACGTGCGGACAGGGGCGAAGGGTGCAGCAGTGGATAGGCAGGCGCGCAGCGCCTGGCTCAGGCGAGAAGTGACGCTCCGCGCGGTGGCTCGCAGTGCGATCCGGCCAGGGGTGGATCACTCCAGCGGATCTTCCGGGTCGTCAGTCGGCAGGGCCGGCGCGGGAGCTGGGCTGAACATCGAGATCGCACGGACCCCACCGGGGTCCGCACTCGATGGTCGCTACTCCACTCGAGTCCACGAAGAGGCACACCACGACATGGCCCCGGCCTGAACTCGTCCTGCGATGGAGGAGCCCGCTGCGTGCCGAAGTTGTAGAAGTCAAACAGCGAAGCCGTCGCCGAGGATGCGCTCCGGCGAAGTCGGGGACGTCGACGACGTCGACTCAACCGACGACGAGAACAGCACGGTCGTCACCGTGAACATCCCCCGCAGCGGTGACGGGATGTACATCGTCCACCTCATGCCGATGCGTGGTGACGATCGGTTTCGCGTCGAGCTCCAGCGGGAGAAGGACCTGGCCGTGATCGGGTCCAGTACCGGGCGGCCGGAATGGGGCAGCGGCACGCAGGCCGCCGCGCCTGCACAGACGCCAGGACCGCGGCTCTCGACTCCAGCTGTGGAGACCGCCGAGTCACCAGGAGAGGAGACTCCAATGATTGCTGAAATGATTCCAGAATCGTTCTCGCACGTCGTCCTGGTCACCGGTTCCCGCAGCTGGAACGAGGCGAAAAGCATGCCTGAGACATTCGACGACGCCGGGCGCGGCTGGGGGCCCAAGAACGTCACCCGGCCGGTGCTTCTTTCGGGGCACTGTCCCAAGGGGGCTGACACGAGGGCGGAACCGATGTGGCGGGACGCAGGCTCGGAGATCGTCATCTTTCCCGCCGACTGGTCGGCCCGGGAGCAGGCGGATTCCAGCGGAACCAGGAGGTAGGTGGTCGACGCCGCCCAGGTCTTCCGCGAGGCCGGGGCTCAGGTGCTGTGCACGGCCTTCCTCGGCCTCTGCCGGAAGCCCGGATGCCCGAAGCGAAGCCAGGAGCAGCTCATGCCGGATGCACCGGGGCACTTCTCACACGGCACCATCCGCTGCAGGGCTCGAGTGTGAGCTGCGGGGACCAAGACGACCCATGTGATCCATCCGGTCTGAAGACGCGCGATGGGCCCTGCAGTGTGCTGCAGGGCCCATCGGGGGTGAATGAGAGAAATCGGCCAGGAGGCGAACATCAGGCTCGGCGCTAGTTGCTCCGATCGATGCCGTGAGCCTCGTCGTAGGCCTTCATGATCCCCTTCGGGATGCGCCCCCGATCCGCGAACTCGTAGCCCTCTTCCTTGGCCCACTCGCGGATCTTGTCTCGCTCCTCGGCAGTCGTCTCAGGTACGACTCGCTTCTTGGGCGCAGGCTTCCCGGCTTTCCGGCTGACCTCCAGGTACGACTTCAGCGCAGCCTCAAGGCCCTTCTTCTCCTCAGCTGTGAGGTCGACTTCGTACCAGGTGTCTCCCAGGCCGAAGGTCACGGTAGCCGCATCCGGCTTACCGCTGAGATCTGACTCGACAATGCTTCGAATAGCCATACCGGTGAGAGTAGCCGATGTGCAAGGACTTTGGAAAGCCTGTCGAACTCATTCGATATAAGTGCGCCATTTGGAACCCGAATGAGACTCAAAGATGCTGGTGAATTGGCAGAAGAAGTGACTGGTACTGCTAAAATCGCAGCAACGTTGAAAGGGCGTCTCGTACCTCGTTCTCCACCGACCAGCGACCCCATCGAGAGGGCCTCCACCATGTCCACGCTTCATGCCGCCGACGACCACTCGCTCACCGACGAGGACATCGACCTCTTCACGCTGCTGTGTCAGCGCACAGGATGGTCGGATCAGTACCTGAAGGAGAACGAGTCGACATCGACGGCACCTCCTCTGGCGTCCTCGGCTACGCAGGGCTGTCCGAGCTCGGCTTCGACGTCGAGCGGCACCTGCCCGACGACCGCCGCGGCCACGAGCTCGCGCCCGAGGACGTCGCCGAGATCCATGCGAAGTGGCCTGATACCCGGGCTCTGCTCACCTGCTACGCCGGAGACTCCCCCCGCGGTGTCGCCGCCGCGCGTGCCCCGGGCTGGACGACGTTGCTGACCGACCACCACGAGGAACTCGCGCCGGGCTCGACCGCGGACACCACTGTCGACCCGTGCCGGATCGACGAGACCTACGCCCACACCGGGGTCTGCGGTGCCCACGTCCTCTACCAGGTGATCGGGGCATACACCCGCGTGCACCGGCCCGAGAAGCTCTGGGAGATCCGCCTGCTGCGTCTGTTCGCCGGGCTCGGCACTGTCTCCGACGTCATGCCCGTGCTGTACGAGAACCGCCGGCTGGTGCGCGATGCGATCTCGATTGCCCGCCTGCTGCGCGTCGCCACGCCGAAGACCATCCCTCATCCCTGGGGTGGGTTCGACTCCGACCCCGATGCCACCGACATCGAGCAGTCGATACGGATGCAGCCGCTGCGCACCGAGCCGCATCACCCGGTCTGCTACCGGGGCTTCGAGGGCTTCGCGATCGTGCTGAAGACCTTCGCCCGGGTCGGCAGGATCCGAGACGTCGACGACCGCGACGAGGGCTTCTTCGGCTTCGGAAGAACCCACCGCCGGGGACCGGCCTCTGGCCCCGCGGGTGTACCTCTCGGGCGCCCCCCGGGCATGTACGGATTGCTGGCCAACCGGATGATGGGGTTCAACGGCCACCCGGTCGTCGTCGTCAACCGGCCCGCCGACCCCGACGATTTCGTCAGCGGTTCCGGCCGCGCGCCGAGGTGGTTCGACATCATCACCAGCCTGGAGCAGCACGACGGTCTCAGCGCCATCGGACACCAGCGGGCCCGCGTCCTTCGCGTCGCGAAGGCCGAGAAGCTGGGCCACCTGGTCGCCGTGCTGCAGGAGACCGCCCGGGTTGCCCTGCTCGCTGTCAGCACCGATGGCCCAAAAGGCGATCTCGTGCTCGGCCCGGACGCCGACTGCGACGCCGGCCCTCAAGACCTGCGGCCGCTGTTCGAGCTGGTGCGCCGGACCGAGGGCCTCAAGCCCTTCGGGCACGGCTTCACCACGCCGGTCGTCGAGATCGAAACAGATCACCACGGGCGCTTGAGCCCGTACAGGAGGAGACCATGACGACGCCACCGACCACTTCGCGTCTGCTCGGCATCGGGTGGTGCGCCCTCGTGCCGTTCGCCGTCGTCGCGGTCTACCTCGGTCTGGGCACCGTCGCAGTCCGCCTCATCGGAGAGCCGATCGTCGCGACCTGCGTCCTGGGCATGCTTGTTGTCATCCTGGTCGGCTCAGTGAGGATCCAGCGGCCCCAGTGGCTCGCGCATGCGCCGGCCCCGCGGCCGCGCGTTGAAGTTCCGCGCTTCGGGTGGACCGCCGTCGGCTGCGCGGTTCTGGCATTCCTCGCCGGGCAGTCGATGGCCTTGTGGATCTACGCCACGACCGGTTCCACGGGCTTCGACGCGTCGAACCAGACGAGGCACGCGGCCGGAGTGCTGACGACCCTGCTGCTCGCCATGGTCGCGGCTCCTGCGGGCGAGGAGGCCCTGTTCCGGGGACTGGTCTACCCCTTGCTGCGCAAGCGGGTGGGCATCCTCGCTTCCACGCTGGTCACCGCCCTGGTGTTCGGCCTGCTGCACGGCAACGCCGTGCAGTTCGCCTCGACCCTGCCATTGGCGGTGCTCCTGGCCCTGATCTACGAGCACACGCGCGTGCTATGGCCCTGTGTGCTCCTGCACCTGGGCTTCAACCTCGCTGCCGCCCTTGTCCCGGCACAGGTGCTCTTCCCTCTGGCGAACCCCGTCTCCGCGGCGCTCCTGTACCTGGCTTTCGCCGGCTGTGCCTTTGGGCTCTACCGGCGGGTCGCCGGCTTGACTGCGCCGGGCGCGCTCAAGGCCTCGGGAGGCGAGTCCGCGATGCAGTGAGCGAGGTACTCAGCCTCTTCTGAAAACGATGTCGCCAAGGTCCTGACGTCCATGCCGGGGGATCGGCGTCAGGACCGAAGCACGGATCCCCATCGACGTCGGCGACGGATCCAGCGCTCAAACCGGCCTTCTCACTCTCTTCGTTCGCTGCCCCGGCCAACCCGACCTCCCGCACCTACTGCGACAAGAAGATCAGTCAAGGAGGGCACCACGCCCAAGCCCTCCTCCGCCTCGCCGGACGCCGAGCCGACGTCCTCAAGACCGCCCACCGCCGCCACGGGCTCACCCCGGCCGGGAAGAAGGTCTTCGACATGCCGATGCACAACAGCGAACCGAAGCTGCGCGCCGTCTTCGAAGAGCTCAAGGCCAAGTTCGCCACCGTCCTGGTCATCGTGGTAGCCCGCCTCGATCGGCGCCCTGCCCCTGACCGTCGCCCGCGACGCCGGCTGGGAAGTCGCCTACCTGCCCGGACTCGCCATGCGGCGGATCGCCGACCTCTACCCGTGCGAGGCGAAAGCCGATGCGAAGGACGCGGTAGTGATCGCGGATGCGGCCCGGATCATGCCGCAGCCGCACAGCCTGCGCTCGCTCGCGCTGCCCGACGAAATCACCGCCGAGCTCAGCGTCCTGAATGGCTTTGGCCAGGACCTCGCCGCAGAAGCCACCCGCACCAGCGACCGGATACGCGGCCTGCTCATCCAGTTCCACGCATGACTGCAAGCGGGTCCTGGGTCTACGGCCGGACCACCCTGCCGTCACCTGGCTCCTCGAGCGCTACGGATCCCCGGCCGCACTGCGCAAGGCCGGCCGCCGCAGACTCGTCGAGCTGATCCGGCCCAAGGCTCCGCGCATGGCCACCCGGCTGATCGAGGACGTCTTCGACGCCCTCGACGAGCAGACCGTAGTGGTTCCGGGAACGGGCACCTCGGCGTGGTCATCCCCTCGCCGGCCCGCTCGCTTGCCGCGGTCCACGAACAGCGCCGGGCACTGGAAGCCCAGATCGGCACCCTGCCGGTCCTGGCCTCGATGCCCGGAGTCGGAGTCAGGATCGCCGCCGTCCTGCTGGTCACCGTCGGCGACGGCATGGCTTCCCCAGTGCCGCCCACCTCGCTTCCTACGCCGGCCTCGCTCCCACGACCAGGTCGCCGGGGACCCCGATCCACGGCGAACACGCCCCAAGAGAAGGAAACCGCCGGCTCAAACGCCGATGTTCCTCTCCGCGTTCGCCCGCATGAACACCGACCCGGCCTCACGCACCTACGACGACCGGCAAAGAGCCCGCGGCAAGACGCACACCCGAGCCCTCCTCCGCCTCGCCCGCCAACGCATCAGCGTCCTGTTCGCCATGCTCCGAGACGGCACCTTCTGAAATCCAGGACTCCTCAAGCCACCCTCGCCGCAGTCGAACGTCACCACGCCGAGTACCCCTCGACGATGGTGCCCGCGGCGCTCGCCGTCGGCAGCCCCATACGGTGAGCGCAGATCCCGCCTACACCCGAACGCACCGTAAATGCAATCGACTTGACAGGATCGTTGTGCGTAGGGATATCGTACGGACTCTCAAGTGGGCTGGATGATCAACACCTTTGGTTGACCCGGCCATGCTGTTCTGTTCCGCAACGGGGGGTAAGGCCAGTACATGCGGTGGAAAGTTCGCCGCGTCGGCAAGGGGCATACGGTCAGCCACCGTGCCGTACGCCGGGCGGCCGGGAACATCGTTGAGAAAGCCAAGCGCCGGGCGCAGCCGTTTGACGACATCTTCCACCCGCGCAGTGTCCGTGGACCACGACCAGTCCACCGCACTGTTACCCGGGCGTTCACGGGCGCCGTCATCGCGTTGGCCTTCGCGTTCACCGTTGCGTTCGAGATTGTCACTGAAATCCCGTACTTCATGGAACCGCACGCTGGCGTCTTGGGTCTACCGATAGGCATGGGCCTGTTCTGTCTCTGCACCGCTGCCGTCGCGGTCTGCGCGGCGCAGCGGGGCGGCGCGGTCAAGCAGACACCCGGGCGGGCGGTGAATGCCGTGGCAATGGTGCTGGACGTCGTCTACGACGTGCTGCACATGGTCACCACACGTCGTCACGCTGGGCAGCGAAGCGAGGGTTCACTGCACACGCGAAAAGTCTGACGACTACTTGGCTCAGCCTGCCGACGCATGACTGAGCGCGGGGCGGGTTGGAGCTCCGAAAGCAAACGGGGCAGGGGCGAGGGGGACGGGGCGATGAGGTGGGCTGCTCTACGGGGGACCGCCCGGAGCGGGGAGAGTGGCGGGTTGCGTGCAGAACCAGGCGGTAGAACGCCGATGCACCTCGCGAGAGCAGTCATGCAGTGGCGCAGGGACCCTTCGCGGCGCGCCCTCTTGAAGGAATGCGAGAAGCTGCTTGCCGATCTGCCTGTGCCCACTCCCTTCAGTGTCGAGGCGCTGGTCCGAAACATGGAGCATGCGCTGAAGCGTCAGATTCGGCTGGTGCCTTTTGACGACCCGGATGGAGGGCTGGGCACAGCCTGCGGCCTTCGAGTCAGGACGCCGGAGTTCACGGTCGTGCTCTACCGGCGCCGGTCCAGCCGGAACCAGACCGAGCACATCATCCTTCATGAGCTGGCGCACGAGTGGCTGGACCACGGGAGCACCCTGAACGATGAAGAGGTCGAGCGATACGTCCCTGAGCACATCCGGGAGGAAGTCCTTCGTCGATTCCCCCTGGCTCTGGTCCAAGGCCGCGTGAACTACGACAGCCCGGAGGAGCAGCAGGCCGAGTTGTCGGCGTCCCTGATCAAGCGGTTGGCCCGCCGTCAGCCGTTGGCCGGCGACGACATGGTCAGCCTCTTGGAGTCCTCGCTCTCCCACCCGGTTGCTCCGCCGCGGCGTGGCCCCAAAAACGAATAACGGACGGCATGCTCCACTTCTTCAGGTACCTGACCGCGGCCGTGATGACCCTCATAGCCGTCTGGCGATTCCCCGCCGTCCGGTACGGTGACGCGCACCGCCGAGCCCTCTGGGGCGGCTACGCCGGATTCTCCGTGGCCTTGTGGCTCTACACACCAGCAGCGATGCAGGCCGTGGACCGCATCCCCGTGATCGATCTGAACGCTCTCCTGAGACACTTCGCCAGCACCGCCGCCATCATCGCGTCCTTGACGTACGTTGCGACCAGCTACGGCAAGAGCTCCGCAGCCGTGGTGCCACGACACGTCACGGTGTCGCGCTGGATCGCCCGTGCCTCCTACCCGGTGGGCGCGATCGGCGTGACCCTGCTCACCATTCTCTTTTTCACCGTTGTGGACCGCCGGCGGCAAAGCGAAGACTTCCTCAGCGATCATGCAGGGGAATTGGGTGCCGCTGCGTATATGAGCGTCTTCTACTTCTTCCCGCTCGTCACAACCGCCGTCTGCGGCTACCAGTGGTCGCGGGGGGCGCGAGAAGCCGAGACGATCAGTATGCGAATCGGTCTCAGGCTCATGGGAATCTCGATGTGGATGGGGCTCCTCCACACGACGGCCCGAATCGTCATCGTGTGGACGGCGGTATTTTTCCCGCTGAGTCATTCCACAATGGAGATGCTCATTGATCTCACGGCGATGTGGATGAACCTGCTCTTCCTGATCGTGGCCGTAGGCGCGAGCATCCCCACCACCAGCGTCGTTGCTGCTCGCTGGAAGACATGGAAGACCCTCTACCGGCTTCACCCGCTCTGGTTCGACCTGGTGAAGGCTTTCCCCGGAACGAGTCTCTACCCGCCCGGGTCGCGCCTGGCCGAGCTGATCCACATGCGGGTCCCCAGCGATGTCCGCCTGGACCGATGGACCCAGGACATCGCTGATGCCTGCGAGAAGCTCCGGTACTACGCCCCGGAGACGCTCCTGTGGGCTGCTGAGGAGGCAGCCGCGTCGCACCCCGACCCCGAGCCGGGCGCCGAGGCGTACTGGATCGCCGCGGCGCTCCGTGCCGCTGCCACCACGAAGCCCAGCCAATACGCGACGGGCCCGCTCCAGGAGAAACCTTTCGTCGACACGAACAGCGAGGCGGCTTGGCTCGTGCGAGTGAGCAAGGCCTACGCGGTCATCACCCCGGGCGACGCTCAAGAGCTTCTGGAGCAGTCTGCGGAGCTGAGTCTTGAACCGGACGCGTAAAACGCTGAAGAAGTCGACTCAATTGGGAGGTCGCGTGAAATAGAAAACAGCCCACAGGTGCCATTGCCGCCCTTCGAATTCGGGCGGGGCCGCCCGTCCCGCAAAGAGGTGGCTGGTACCGGTACCGTGGGCCAGACAGTGGGTGGCATCGTCTTCCGCCCTGTAAATACCGCCGACCCTGGAAAGCGAAGCGCAGGCGCTGTCGCCGCCACGCGTATGCCGGGGCCGGAACGCTGTCCCGTACGGGCGGCGCCCAGATTCTCAGCACTGGAGTTCCTGCATGTCTCAGCACACCGGCCTCGTCCTCGACTTCGGAGGCGTGCTCACCACACCGCTCCTGCCCGTGGTGCTCGCCTTCGAGCAGCGTGAAGGGCTTCCCCAGGGTGCATGCATCTCGGCCCTGTACCAGGACGAAGAGGGTGTCCGGATCACCAGCGACCTCGAGCGCGGAGCGGTCAGCCAGACCGAGTGGAACGCGTTCGCCGGCAAGAAGCTGGGCGTCTCTCCCGACAACCTGATGGGCAGGATCTTCGGAGGCCTGCGTCCGGAGCCGCTGCTGATCAACGCGGCCGCCGCGGCGCGGCGAGCGGGGATCAAGGTGGGCATCCTGTCCAACTCGGTGGGCCTCGCGCCCTGGGACCTCTACGACGGCTACGACCTCGAGAAGCTGTACGACGTCGTGGTGATCTCCGAGCACCACCAGCTGCGCAAGCCCGACCCCGAGCTCTTCGAGATCACGCTCAAGCTCATGGAGATGCCTGCCGAGCAGTGCGTCTTCGTGGACGACACCGAGGCGTACGTCCAGGCGGCGGAGCAGCTCGGTTTCGCGGGGGTGCACAACAAGGACCCCAAGCAGACGGTGGACGACCTGTCGAACCTGCTGGGCGTGGACCTCACCGCCGCGCCGTAGCCGTCCCCCGAGCAGGCGCCTGGTCCGGCCGTCCCCGGCTGTTGACCACCTCACTGCGAGGTGGTCAACAGCCGGGGATCTGCGTTGTGCCGGTGCGGCTCGGGATCCTGGTCGTGGGCGTCAGGACAGCGGGACCGCATCCGGTACGCGGAAGGTGGCGTTCCGCCACCGGACGAAGCCCGGCCGTCGGTTACCTCGACAGGCTGCATGGGGCGTGCCCCGAGCTGCAGCCCAGCCGCAAAGGGCGTCAGGCCGAGAGCGGCAAGCGGCCCGCTCTGCCATGGCCATGGCCAGGGGTGGACGGCTCGGCGGCGCTGTCAAGGCGTGGCGCCGGCGTCACTGCTCGCTCTGCTCGCCCGGCAGCTTGTTCTTCAGCTCTCCGACGACTTCGTTGATCTTGGCCATCATGTCGGCCGACAGCCCCGCCTGGTTGCCCCGGGCGGCGAGGCCGAGGATCTGGCCCTGGTGGATCGACCCCAGGAAGCGGATGGCTTCGAGGAATTCACCGGCCGCAGGGCTCAACTCGGCGTCGTTCTGGAAGAGGGCGATGTCGACCTGGAGAGCATGGGCCAGGCCGGCACGTACTGCGCCCGAGGCAGTCGTCGGGGCGCCCGAACGCAGCGTGGCGATGTCATCGGCAGTCATGTGCGTCGTGCCGCTGTGCTCGTTGACGGCCTGCGCGATCTGCTCGTTGGACGGAGGCGTCCGGCCCGCGTACCCGTGCTCCAGCAGATAGTTGATCTTCTCGCCGACGGTGCGAGGTGCAGACGGACGAGCTTCCCTCGGCGGCCGCGCCCTGCGGAGCCCGAACGAGACGTCCTGCGCGGCCAGCAGCTCTTCCGTCGTCACCCCGTAGGCGTGCGACAGAGGTCCCACGTAGGCGTCCTGGAGCCGACGCCTGCCGGACTCCGCGTTGCTCAACGGCACGCGACTGGCGTTGATGGCATCGGAGGCCTGCGCCACGCTGAGGCCGGCGTCGCAGCGGAGCAACTGCAGGTCCACGGGCCCGTCGTAGGGAAAGAGGACGTCAAGGTCCTGACCGAGTGCCGACGCGATCCCCGGGAGTTTCTCCCCCTTGGGGAACTCCTCGCCGCTTTCCCATCGCGCCACGGTGGGGCCGCGGACGCCTACTCTCGCGCCCAACTCCTTCTGGCTGAGCTCCTTGCCCCGTCTGACAGCTCGCACTCGGCTGCCGTCGAATTGACGTGGCACATGAACTCCTGCGACTTGGCGGTCCAGACCTCGGGTGGTGATGAGACAACCCTAACGGAAACCGGCTTGATCGATCCATGCATCTACCGTACGTTTCTGTATCGCACCTGATGGTGGGGCTCTGCTCGCGCGTCGATCCTATGCCCTGTGGTTAGTCCATCGCTGAACTACCCGCCCTGTACAAGGCGGGTCCACCGGACCCGGTCATGCAACGGCCCAGGAACCTGGAAGGATCCCACCGATGATCCACTCTCACCCAGAGGTGTCCAACTCTGGCGAGTTCAAAGGTTTCAACGAAGCCCGGCGCATCATGTGGTGCTACGAGGCTCGTGCCCGCGTGTGCGAGCGGTTCGAGGAGACGAGCTTCCTCGCTGATGCCAACGTCGCAGCGGTCCACGTCGACAACACCACCCGGGCAGACCGCGTGTTCCTCGTGGCGTTCGACGAGGCCGGCCGGCAGGTCGGCGTTGACACGCTCTACGTCGACGGGCCGAACCAACACCTGGACGTCGCTTCCGAGTTCGACCACGACTTCACTGGGATGGACGTCGTGCCGGACTCGCAGCTTGACCAGGCCATCTCTCGGGAGAACGGCTGGGTCGTCAACCTGAAGGTGCTGCGCGAGTACGAGCCCTTGGCCGATCGCCGGGCCACGCAGCGCGCGGTGTTCTTGGTGCATCTGCAGGACATGATGAAGAACGGCGAGGTCCGCGGATTCCTGTTTGGCCGAGGTGAGTCCGATGAGGCTGATGCGGCGTGAGGGGTCACGATCTTGTACGTCAGCCGACCCCGCCGGCCAGGCTGCTGGCGGGGTCGCCTGATCTCTGACGCTGTTACGGCGCTGCATCCTCGCAACGAGGAGGGGTCGGCACAGCTGATCCGGGTCGGTCCCGGGTGACGCCTGGCGGTGAGCCCCGCGAGGTCACGCAGTTCATCTTCGACACAGTCGCCTTCCAGGAGTGGAACCCGTGATGCCGCCCTGACGGCCTAGGTAGTGTCTGGAGTCCAGATCACGAGTTCGGTAGATCGCCTGCGCGATGAGGTCCGGCCTTGATAAGCCGTCAGTCATGGCACGAGGCGATCTCACCGACGACCAGTGGACCCTGATCGAGCCCCACCTCCCGATCGCCGCGGTCGGACCCATACCCGACCTGCGGAAACACTTCAATGCGGTGATGTGGCGGTTCCGCACCGGCAGCCCCTGGCGTGACCTGCCGGGTGAGTTCGGGCCCTGGCAAAGTGCCTACGACCGCTTCCGGATCTGGGCGACGCAGGGTGTCTTCCAGCACCTGATGGAGGCGATGATCGCCGAGACCGCCGCCCGAGGCCAGGTAGACCTGGGCCTGGTCAGTGTGGACTCGGCGACCGCCCGGGCCCACCACCACGCCGCCGGGATGGCCCTGGACCCGGTCCAGCTCGAAGTCCTGGAGAAGGCCGTCGAGGAGGAAAAGGGGCTCCAGCAAAGGGGCATACCTCCCAAGACGGCGGCCCGGATGATCCGGCCCGGGCCGAGCGGCGGGAGCGCCGCCGACGGCACCGGGCCCGGCTGAAAGCCGCTGAGCTGGGGCGTTCCCGGGGCGGGCTGACCAGCAAGATCCATCTTGCGGCCGATAGGCGCTGCCGCCCGCTGGCGTTCGTCCTCACGCCCGGACAGGCCGGCGACAGCCCGCAGTTCGTTCCGGTCCT
>NZ_JBHXTC010000039.1:0-12792 GCF_042677605.1 Streptomyces sp. NPDC127106
ACACACCCCCGCCCGGCGCGGAAACCCCGGGCCCCCCACCCACACCGCTCCCATATAATCCCCCCCGCCCCCGGGCCCCACCGGGCCCCCTTGGGCGCCCCGGTTACCGAACCGGTCGCTGCGCTCCGCTCTCGAATTCCGTCCGGGTCGACGGCAGCGGCGCCGGCGGCCCGCACCCCGGTCCGTGCCGCGGGCGCGGGCGTCAACGTCGAGGCGGTGACGTGCGGGCGGCCTTGCCGGCCCCGCGGCGACGTCCGGTACCGGTCACTGCGGGTGACCGCGGTCCGGGCCGGGCGCCGAGACCAGCTTGGCCGAAAACGAACGGCACCGCACCCGAGCGCCGCCGTCGGGGGTGACGGCGGTGACGGCGGTGACGGCCGGGCCCGGGTGGCCCGGCCGTCCGGGGATCAGGGGGCCGCGGCCGCGGCGACCGGGTGCCAGAGGGTGTGGAAGGTGAGGCGGGCCGCCCCGACCTCGTGGCGCTGGGCGGCGTGGAGCACCCCGAGGGCGTACGCGGTCGCCGGGGCGATGCGCGGGGTGCGGGCGGCGGCGGCCGACGCGGCGGCCGCCTCGGCGGCGTCGAGGTGCCGGTCCAGGGCCTCGCCGGCGGCGGCCAGCCGGGCCGCGTCCTCGCCGAGGACCTCCTGGGCGTAGCGGTGGATCCGCAGGAGGCGGCCCACCTCGTGCCAGACGCCGTCGTGGTCGGACAGGTACGGGTGGACCTCTGCGGCGGGCGGGAGCGCGGCGACGGCCGTGGTGAGCCGGGTCCGGGTCACCTCGGCCAGCGGCACCAGCACGTCCTCGACCCGCCCCCGGGCGGCGATCACGTCCAGCGGGACCTCGGACGCCAGGACGGCCACCGCGTCGGCCACCGCGTGGAACCGGGACGAGCCCAGGGCGTGCAGCGTCGCGGAGTGGGCCCGGGTCCGGGCCAGGGTGAGCTGCCGCTCCAGCAGCGCGGCGGCCCGCGCCGAGCCCACGGTCAGCGCGCCCGGGGTGCCGCGTGGCGCGGGGACCTCCGGCGAGCCCGACAGCCGGTGCAGCGCGTCCAGCAGCCGGGTCAGCCGGGCGGCGTACGCGTGCTCGTCGGTCAGGGTCGAGGCCAGCCAGGCCAGCTCGCCGCCGAGCCCGTCGGCCCAGGACGAGTCGGTGACCGCGCGGAAGGTCGTCAGGGATCCGCTGATCCGGCGCGCAGCCCCCCGCAGGCTTCGCGCCGCGTCGGCGCCGTCCGCGGCGTCGGACCCGCATTCCTCGTGCAGCCTGAGGCCGCGCAGGAAAGCGGTGGCCTGGGCCCGCAGGTACGCGCCGAGCACGTCCCCCGCGGAGCCCCCGCCGCTCACGGTCGCTGTCAGGTCATGATTTGGCAGAGCCACGCCGGCGCCTCCGGGCGTCTATGAGCATCTCCTGAACGTGCCGCAGCGGCTGGCCTTCGTGGTCGGTGCTGTGCCGGGTCCATTCGCCGTCCGGGCCCAGGTGCCAGGAGGAGGTGGAGTCGGACATGCCGGTTTCCAGCAGCCGGTCCAGCGCCGCGCGATGGGCCGGGTCGGTGACCCGCACCAGGGCCTCGATGCGGCGGTCGAGGTTGCGGTGCATCATGTCGGCGCTGCCGATCCACACTTCGGGTTCGCCGCCGTTGCCGAAGGCGAAGACCCGGGAGTGCTCCAGGAAGCGGCCGAGGACGGAGCGGACCCGGACGTTCTCCGACAGTCCGGGGACCCCGGGGCGCGCGGCGCAGATGCCGCGGACCCAGATGTCGACGGGGACCCCCGCCCGGGAGGCCCGGTAGAGGGAGTCGATGAGGGCCTCGTCGACGACGGAGTTCATCTTGAGGCGCACGTACGCGGGGCGTCCGGCCCGGTGGTGGGCGGTCTCCTTGTCGATGCGGGCGATGAGGCCGTCGCGCAGCGAGCGGGGTGCGACGAGGAGGCGGCGGTAGGTCTCGCGGCGGGAGTAGCCGGACAGCCGGTTGAAGAGGTCGGAGAGGTCCGCGCCGACCTGCGGGTCGGCGGTGAGCAGGCCGAGGTCCTCGTACAGGCGGGCGGTCTTGGGGTGGTAGTTGCCGGTGCCGACGTGGGAGTAGCGGCGCAGCGTGTCGCCCTCCTGGCGGACGACGAGGGAGAGCTTGCAGTGGGTCTTGAGGCCCACCAGGCCGTACACGACGTGGCAGCCGGCCTCTTCCAGCTTGCGGGCCCACTTGATGTTGGCCTGCTCGTCGAAGCGGGCCTTGATCTCGACGAGGACGAGGACCTGCTTGCCGGACTCGGCGGCGTCGATGAGGGCGTCGACGATGGGGGAGTCGCCGGAGGTGCGGTACAGGGTCTGCTTGATCGCGAGGACGTGCGGGTCGGCGGCGGCCTGCTCCAGGAAGGCCTGTACGGAGGTGGAGAAGGAGTCGTACGGGTGGTGCAGCAGCACGTCCCGCTCGCGCAGCGCGGCGAAGATGTCGGGCGCGGAGGCGGACTCGACCTCGGCGAGGTCGCGGTGCGTGCCGGCGACGAACTTGGGGTACTTCAGCTCGGGCCGGTCGAGGGAGGCGATGCCGAACAGGCCGGTCAGGTCCAGCGGCCCGGGCAGCGGGTAGACCTCGGCGGCGGAGATCTTCAGCTCCTGGACCAGCAGGTCGAGGACGCCGGGGTCGATGGACTCCTCCACCTCCAGGCGGACCGGCGGGCCGAAGCGGCGCCGCATGAGCTCCTTCTCCAGGGCCTGCAGGAGGTTCTCGGCGTCGTCCTCCTCGACCTCCAGGTCCTCGTTGCGGGTGACCCGGAACATGTGGTGCGCGAGGACCTCCATGCCGGGGAAGAGCTCCTCCAGGTGCGCGGCGATGACGTCCTCCAGCGGGACGTAGCGCTGCGGGGAGGCCTCCAGGAAGCGCGACAGCAGCGGCGGCACCTTCACGCGGGCGAAGTGGCGGTGCCCGCTGACCGGGTTGCGCACGACGACGGCCAGGTTCAGGGAGAGGCCGGAGATGTACGGGAACGGGTGCGCGGGGTCCACGGCCAGCGGGGTGAGCACCGGGAAGATCTGGTTGCGGAACAGGGTGAAGAGGCGCGCCTGCTCCTTCTCGGTGAGGTCGGGCCAGCGGATGAGGTGGACGCCCTCTTCGGCGAGCGCGGGGGCGATGTCGTGCTGGTAGCAGGCGGCGTGGCGGGCCATGAGCTCGCGCGAGCGCGTCCAGATGAGGTCGAGGACCTCGCGGGGCTGCAGCCCGGAGGCCGAACGGGTGGCGACTCCGGTGGCGATGCGGCGCTTGAGGCCGGCGACGCGGACCATGAAGAACTCGTCGAGGTTGCTCGCGAAGATCGCCAGGAAGTTGGCGCGCTCCAGGAGCGGGGTGGTGGGGTCCTCGGCCAGCTCCAGGACCCGCTCGTTGAAGGCCAGCCAGCTGCGCTCGCGGTCGAGGAAGCGTCCCGGCGGGAGCTCCTCGCCGTCCTTGTCGTCGTAGGCGTCCATGTCGGTGTCGATCTCGGGGGCGAGGTCGGCTTCGAGGCCGCTGGCGTGCGGCCGGTGCGCGGCGATCGAGCCGAGCTTGGCGTGCGCGGCGGGTGAGCCGGCAGGGGCCGCGGCGGAGGTGGACGACGGGTGCTGGGCGGGGACCTCGGTGGGTCCTGCGCTGGGCTGGTGGCTCATGACTCCATTGTTCCGCGCACGCGGCAGGACGGGCGCGTCGGTCGGGGCCGCGGTCAGTCGGAGTCGGGGATGCATGCCCGGAGAGTCGCAAGCGCGTCTTAAGGTCCGGTGAATGGCGTATGGCTTCCAGGCTCCGGATCGCGCACGAGTACGTCAGCTTCGCTCCGGAATGCACCCGTACGAGCCCTCCAGTGCCCGGGAGGCCCGTACGGGTGGTGACGCTCAGCTTTCCGTTCGGTACATGAGGTCGACCTCGTGGGTGCTGAATCCGAGGCCCTCGTAGACGGCGAGGGCCGCCGGGTTGTCGGCGTCGACGTAGAGCATCGCGGTGGGCAGGCCGGCAGCGGCGAGGTGCTGGAGGCCGACCGCGGTGAGGGCCTTGCCGAGCCCGCCGCCCTGGGCGGCGGGCAGGACGCCGAGCACGTAGACCTCGCCGAGCTGCTCGGCGGCGTGGATCTTCGTCCAGTGGAAGCCGATGAGTTCCCCCTCCCGTTCGGCGAGGAAGAAGCCCTTCGGGTCGAACCAGGGCTGCGCCATCCGGTCGTCGAGGTCGCGCTGGGTCAGCGCGCCCTGCTCGGGGTGGTGGGCGAAGGCGGCAGCGTTGGCGGCGAGCCAGGCCGCGTCGTCCTGTCCGGGCACGAAGGTGCGGACGGTCACCCCGGGGAGCTGGGCAGGCTCGGGCAGCGGGGGCGAGTCGGGGCCGAGCGGGCGGCGCAGCTGGCGCAGCTCGCGGAAGAGGGTGAGGCCGAGGACCTGGGCGAGGTGGCGGGCGGCGGACTTGCCGCCGTGCGCCCAGACCCGGATCCGCTTGCCGGAGGCGGCGAGGAGGGCCGATCCGAGGGCCCGGCCGTGGCCGCGGCCGCGCAGTGCGGGGTGCACGACGAGTTCGGCGGCGGGTGCTTCCACCGGGTCGGTGTCCTCCAGTTGGCCGTAGCCGGCGAGCCGCCCCTTCTCGGTGAGCAGGAAGTGCCGGATGCCCTCGCGGCGGCCGCCGCGCAGCTGGAGCCGGCCCTGCTCGGAGACGGCGGTGGTGCCGTCGGTGCGGGCCGCGTCCTCGATCAGGGCGAGGACGGCGTCGGCCTGTTCCTCCGTCAGTTCGTCGAGGGTCTGGATCTGGCGTCCCGGCTCCAGGGCCGCTGCTGCGTCGTCAGTCATGTTCCGAGCGTACGGCGGTCGGGGGCGGGGGCGCTGGTGTCGGGGTGTTAACCAGCTCGATACCGCACCCCCCTGTTGGCGCTACGCGCGTTGACCGTAGGCTGCGCCAGACCTCCATGCTTTACCGCTGTTCATAAGGGGACAAAATGTCAGCGACGCCACAACGGCACCGCCGAACCCGCCGGTTGACCCTCCTCGCGGCGGCCGCCACGGCCGCTTCCGGTGCGTTGGTCGCCGCCGCACTGCCGGCCGGTGCCGCGAGTGGCGGCGGTGCGGGCAAGAGCCGCACCGTCGACGTGCAGCTGCTGTCGTTCAACGACTTCCACGGCACGCTGGAGCCCCCGCAGGGCTCCTCCGGCACCGTGACCGAACGTCAGGCCGACGGCACCACGAAGGCCATACCGGCCGGTGGCGTCGAGTACCTTGCCACCAGCCTGCGCGAGGCCCGCAAGGGCCACGAGTACTCCATCACCGCCGCGGCCGGCGACATGATCGGCGGCAGCCCGATGCTGTCCGGTCTGTTCCACGACGAGCCGACCGTCGAGGCGCTGAACAAGCTGAAGCTGGACGTCTCCAGCGTCGGCAACCACGAGTTCGACGAGGGCAAGCAGGAGCTGCGCCGCATGGCGTACGGCGGCTGCCACCCGGTCGAGGGCTGCTTCGAGATGGGCAAGGAGTTCACCGGCTCCGAGTTCCCGTACCTCGCCGCGAACGTCGTGGACGAGAAGACCAAGCGCCCGATGATGTCGCCCACCTGGATCTGGAAGAAGGGGGACGTCAAGATCGGCTTCATCGGCGTCACCCTGGAGGGCACCCCGGACGTCGTGACGGCCGAGGGCGTCAAGGGCCTGAAGTTCGGCGACGAGGTCGAGACGATCAACAAGTACGCCGCCGAGCTGAACAAGCAGGGCGTGAAGTCGATCGTCGCCCTGATCCACGAGGGCGGCCTGCCGGCGAGCGGCGCGTACAACTACGACTGCAACGTGCCGGGTGCCGGCGCCGGCATCTCCGGCGCGATCGTGGACATCGCGAAGAACGTGGACGCGAAGGTCGACGCGCTGGTCACCGGCCACACGCACCAGGCGTACGCCTGCAACATCCCGGACCCGGCGGGCAACCCGCGCGCGGTCACCTCGGCCGCCTCCCTGGGCCGCCTGTTCACCGAGACGACGCTGACGTACGACCGGCAGACCAAGGACATCGTCCGTACGCCGGTGTCCGCGCCGAAGCCGGTCAACAAGGTCGTCACCCGTGACGTGCCCAAGGCCCCGGACATGACCGAGCTGATCGACCGCTGGAAGGCGCTGGCCGCCCCGGTCGCGAACCGCCCGATGGGCTACATCTCGGCGGACATCCCGGGCCGCGGCCTGGACGCGCCGGAGAAGCCGCTCGGCGACCTGATCGCGGACGCGCAGCTGGAGGCCACGGCCCCGGCGGACAAGGGCGGTGCGCAGCTGGCCCTGATGAACCCGGGCGGCATCCGCTCCGACCTGGCCTACAAGGCCTCGGGTGGGGAGGGCGACGGCGTCGTCACGTACGGCGAGTCGTACACGGTCCAGCCGTTCAACAACCTGATGAACATCGTGGACCTGACCGGCGCGCAGCTGATCACCGCCCTGCAGCAGCAGGTCAGCGGCCCGGTCAACGGTGTGAACCCGAAGATCCTGCAGGTCTCGAAGGGCTTCACCTACACCCTGGACATGACGAAGTCGGGCGCGGACCGCATCGTCGTGGACTCGGTGAAGCTGAACGGCGCGGCGATCGACCCCGCCAAGACCTACCGGGTCGCGATGAACGAGTTCCTCGCGGGCGGCGGTGACGGCTTCACCGTCCTGAAGGAGCACAAGAACAAGCTGGTCGGCGTGGCCGACCTGGACGCCTTCAACGCCCTGCTGGCGAAGTCCTCGGCGGCGAGCCCGATCGCCCCGCCGGCCGCGGACCGCATCACCGTCGTGAAGTAGGCGACGCGGCTCCTGCCGTACCGCACGCCCGAGGGGCGGCGGGCCCGACCGGCCCGTCGCCCCTCGGGCTTTTCCGTGCCGGTGCGGCGGCCCGTGCCCGGTGGCACCCCCGTGGTCACGGGGCACGGGCCGCGCGGGATCACAGGCCCGCGAGGAACGTCCGGACGGCCTGGTGGAAGCCCTGCGGGTCCTGGAACGGCAGGAAGTGCTCGGTGTCCAGGCCGGTGTAGGCGGTGTTCGGGCGGCGGGCGACCATGGCGTCGGCCTGCGCCTGCGGCAGGGCCTGGCTGCGCCGGCCGTGGACGAGGAGGGCGGGGCAGGTAGTGGCCAGCCAGGCGTCCCAGTTGTCGGGGGCGGCCGCGGCGATGGTGTCGAGGACGTCCTGCGGGTGGAACGGCAGCCGCCAGCCGCCGCCGGGCAGCGGGCGCAGCGCGGGCTCGTAGGCGGGGGCCATCGCGCCGAGGGCGGCGAGGAGTTCCTCACGGGTGTCGGCGGTGTACGGCAGGCCGGTCAGGAACGCGAACCGGTCGGTGCCGCCCGGCGCGATCTCGACGGGGCCCTCGGTGTTGACGAGGGCGCTGACCCGGTGGGGCTGCCGGGCGGCGAGGTGGTAGGCGTTCATGGCGCCCAGCGAGAAGCCGACGACGGCGACGGAGTCGAGGCCGAGGTGGTCGAGGAGGGCGACCGCGTCGGACACGTAGCCCTCCCGGCCGTGCTCGGCGGCCCGGTCGGATTCGCCGTGGCCCCGCTGGTCGGGGGCGATGACCCGCCACTGGTCGCCGAGCACCTCGGCGAGGCCGGTCCAGGCGGCGGCTTCGGACATGCCGCCGTGCAGGGCGAGCAGCGGGCGGCCGGGGCCCCCGAAGTCCAGCCAGCACAGCCTGCGGTCGTCGATCCCCAGTTCGTGGCGCATGTGTGGTCCCCCGTCCGAGCCGGGGGCGGCGCGGTGCCGCCCCCTTCGCTGCCTTCAGCCTGCCAGTGTTTGGGCAAGCGCGCAATACGTGCGTCTTGGGCGGATGCGCAAAACATGACCGCGGCTACCATCCCGGCATGGGAAATCGCGAGGACCTGCTGGCCGGAGCACGCCGCTGCCTGGAGGAGAAGGGCTATCTGCGCACCACCGTGCGCGACATCGCCGCGGCGTCGAAGGTGAGCATGGCCGCGATCGGCTACCACTTCGGCTCCCGCGAGGCGTTGCTCAACCAGGCGCTCTTCGGCGCCATGGACGAATGGGCCGCCGGCGCGGGCCGGCTCACCGGGCAGGGCGACACCGCCGAGGAGCGGTACGCCGACACCTGGGACCGCAAGATCCGGGACTTCTCCGAGACGCGTTGGCTGTGGCTCGCGTCGGTGGAGGCCTTCGTCCACGCGCAGTCCTCGCCCGAGCTGCTCGCCGTACTCGCCGAGAGCCAGCGCAAGAACCGGCGGATGGTGGCCGCGGTGCTGCGCGGGGTGCCGGTGGAGGAGGTTTCCGAGGAGGACGTACGCGGCCTGGGCTCGCTGCACCTCGCCCTGCTCAGCGGGGTGATGGTGCAGGCCCTCACCGACCCGGAGGCGGCGCCGACCGGGCAGGGGCTCGTCTCGGGGCTGCGCGCCATGGTGGAGCTGCTCGACCGACCGGCGTCCATCGACGGGTAGTCAGCCGCGGTCCCGCGGACGGACAGGAGCAACTCGACGCGGGACGCCGCCGCCGTCCGCGCCGTCTTCGACGCTCACCCCGACCAGCGCGGCTGGCGGCCGCTGTTCCGGAGCGCCGCCACCCCGACGCCCACCCCCGGTCAGGCACGCGGCACGGTGGTGCTCCCGACGGACTCCCCGACAACCCCGCCGCGGCCCGGTGGCCTCACTCATCCGGCGCGACTGACGACCCCACCGCGGCAGCTCCGGCCCCGGCAGCTCCGGCCCCGGCAGCTCCGGCCCCGGCAGCCCCGGCCCCGGCAGCCCCGCTGGTCCTGCCCGCCCCGGCAGCCTCGGCGGCCGCCGCGGGGGGCGGCGTCGGCGCGCCAGGGATCCGCAGCACCGCCTCCGTGCCCGGGCCGCCGTCGCGGGGGGCCCGCAGCTCGGCCGTACCGCCCGCGCGCTGCACGCTGCGGGCCACGATCGACAGGCCGAGCCCGCTGCCGGGCAGCGCCCGGGCCGACGAGGACCGCCAGAACCGCTCGAACACGTGCGGCAGGTCCTCGGCCGGGACCCCGGGACCGCGGTCCCGTACGGTCAGCTCGCCCGCCCGCAGCGCGACGGAGACGACCCCGCCCGGCGGGCTGAACTTCACCGCGTTGTCGAGCACGTTGACCACGGCCCGCTCCAGCGCCGGCGCCTCGCCCCGCACGTACCAGGGGTCCAGGTCGGCCTCGAAGACCAGCTCCGGGCCGCGCAGCCGGGCCCGCGACAGCGCGGTGCCCGCGATCTCGTGCAGTGCCACGACCTCCAACCGGGCGGGCGGGCCCGCGTCCGGCCGGGACAACTCCTGGAGGTCGCCGATCAGCGAGGCCAGCTCCGTCATCTGCGCCGTGACCGAGGCCAGCAGCTCCCGCCGGTCCTCGGCCGGGATGGCCCGGCCGGTCTCCTCGCTGCGGGCCAGCAGCTCGATGTTGGTCCGCAGCGAGGTCAGCGGGGTGCGCAGCTCGTGGCCGGCGTCGGCGATGAGCCGGGCCTGCCGCTCCCGGGAGGAGGCCAGGGCCGCCGTCATGGAGTTGAACGACCGCGACAGGCGGGCGATCTCGTCGTCGCCCTCGTCGGGGATCCGCACCGTCAGGTCCTCGGTACGGGCGATGTGCTCGACCGCCCCGGTCAGCTCGTCCACCGGCCGCAGACCCGTCCGGGCCACCCACAGGCCGGCCGCGCCCGCACCGACCACACCGACCCCGCAGACCAGCAGCAGGACCCAGGTCAGCGTGGACAGCGGTTTGTCGATGTCGGCCAGCGGCTTGGCCACCGAGATGCCGAAGACCGGGGCGCCCGGCTGGGCCTGAGCCTGGAAGGTGAAGACGCGCATCCGGGTCCCGGCGGCGGTCTGGACGTCGTGCAGCACGTTCGACCGCCGCCCCGTCGCGACGTCCCGGTCGGCCGGCACCACCGGCAGGTCGGTGCGGCCGCCCACCCAGCAGTGGGCGCCGTTCGCCAGGACGATCTGCACGGTCGCGTTCAGGTTCCCGGCGACCTCGCGGGCCGGCCGGGCGGGCGCGGTGACGCAGACCCCGTCGCTCAGGGCCCGTACGACCTCCGCGTCCGGGTTCGTGGCCACCAGCGTCCGGTCCAGTTGCTCGCGCAGCTGCGTCCGCACCATGACCCACGACACCGCGGCCACGGCCGCGACGGCCACCGCCACCGCGACCGCCACCAGCAGGGCGAGCCGGGAGCGCAGCGGCAGCCCCCGGAACCGGGCGGCCGGGCTCACTCCAGCCCCCCGGAATCCCCGGCCCCGGCGGTGCGCAGGACGTACCCGACGCCGCGCACGGTGTGGACCAGGCGGGGCTCGCCGGCGGCTTCGGTCTTGCGGCGCAGGTACATCACGTACACGTCCAGGGAGTTGGAGCTGGGCTCGAAGTCGAAGCCCCACACGGTCTTGAGGATCTGCTCGCGGGTCAGGACCTGCCGCGGGTGGGCCAGGAACATCTCCAGCAGCGTGAACTCGGTCCGGGTCAGCTCCACCGGGCGCGCGGCCCGGGTCACCTCGCGGGTCGCGAGGTCCATCCGCAGGTCCCCGAAGGCGAGGTGGTTCTCGGGCGCCCGGGCCGGGCCGGGCACGGGCGCGGCGTACGCGCTGCGCCGCAGCAGGGCCCGGACGCGGGCGAAGAGCTCGTCCAGCTCGAACGGCTTGACGAGGTAGTCGTCGGCGCCCGCGTCGAGGCCGGTGACGCGGTCGCCGACGGTGTCGCGGGCGGTGAGCATCAGGATCGGGGTGGTGTTCCCGGCGGCCCGCAGCCGGCGGGCCGCGGTCAGGCCGTCCATGCGGGGCATCTGGATGTCGAGGACGATCAGGTCGGGGGCGTACGAGTCCGCCCGGTCGAGGGCGTCGAGCCCGTCGACGGCGGTCTGCGTCGCGTACCCCTCGAAGGCGAGGCTGCGGCGCAGGGCCTCCCGCACGGCGGGCTCGTCGTCGACGACGAGGATGCGCTGCTGGTCGTCCTCGACGGGCTTCATGCGGTCCCCCAGGGGTGGTGTACGGCGGTCGGCGGCCGGCGGTGGGTGCCGGCGGTGCCTTCCAGCGTCGCACGGCCCGCCGGTCAGGAGGCCGCGCCGAAGCCGTCGGCGGTGGACGACGGGGAACGGCCGCTGTCGCCGGCGGTGCCGCTTCCGCCGCTGCCGCCCTTGCGGAGGAGGTCCAGGTCGGCCTTGATCGTGTTGACCGGGATGGCGAAGCCGAGGCCGACGCTGCCGGCGGCGGAGCTGTCGGCGGCGGGCGAGTAGATCGCGGACGGCATGCCGACGATCTCGCCGTTGAGGTTGACGAGGGCGCCGCCGGAGTTGCCGGGGTTGAGGGAGGCGTCCGTCTGGATGGCCTTGTACGAGGTGGTGTTCGAGCCGGTGTTCCCGTTGAACTGGCGGCCGTCGAACGAGAACGGCCAGCCGCCGTCGCCGCCGCGCTGCCGCTGCGGCGCCTGCTGCTCCGACTTGGGCACGTTGACCTCGCGGTTCAGTGCCGAGACGATGCCGCTGGTGACCGTGCCGGTGAGGCGGTCCGGGGAGCCGATCGCGACGACCTGGTCACCGACCCGGACGCCGTCGGAGTTGCCGAGCCGGGCGGGCTTGAGGCCGGACGCGCCCTGGAGCTTGATCAGCGCGAGGTCCTTGTCCGGATCGGTACCGACGGTCCTCGCGGGGAACCTCCTGCCGTCGCTCAGCGTCACCTGGATCTCAGTGGCGCCGCTGATGACGTGGTTGTTCGTGGCGATCTCGCCGTCGGCGGTGAGGACGAAGCCCGAGCCGGTGCCCTGGCCCAATCCGGTGCGGGTGTCGATGCGCACGACGGAGGGGCTGACCTGCTCGGCGACCCCCGCCACCGTGCCGCTGTTGGACTGCGAGACGACCGTGCCGGTGAAGCCGCCCGCGACGCCCGGCCCGTCGCCGAGCAGCTGTTGGACGAGCGTGGCGGTGCCGCCGCCGATGACCGCCGCGGTGATCGCGACGGCGGCGAGCAGCGCCACCGGGCGCTTGGCCCGGGCGGCGTGTGCCGGACCGCCCGCGGGGGCCGCCGGGCCGGCCGGGGGGACGCTCTCGCCGCGGAGCACCGGCGGCTGGTGCGCCTCGAACCACCCGGGCGCCGGGCTGTCGGCGCCCGGCGGGTAGGCGGGCAGCGGCGGGTAGGAGCCGCCGAGAGGCGCGCCCCGGTACGTGCGGTTCTCCTGCGGGTACCCGCCCTCGCGGCGGAAGCTCTCGGTCATGTCCAAGACTCTGTCCGCGGATCATGAGAGCTTTCTGAGTGCCCGCTGAGAAGCGCGACAGAACCTCGTACCGACCGATATGAACCCGGCCCGGTGAACCGGGTTCATGAGGAGGGGCGGGAGGAGGAGCGGGTCAGAGGCAGCCGCAGGAGCGCCGGATCACTAGCGCCGACGGGAACTGCTTGAGCCGCTCCCGGCGTGAGCCGGTCACCCGCAGTCCGTCGTCGAGGACGAGGTCCACGGCGGCCCGCGCCATCGCCGGGCGGTCCGAGGCGACGGTGGTCAGCGGCGGGTCCGTCAGCGCCGCTTCCTTCACGTCGTCGAAGCCGGCGACCGCCAGCTCCCCGGGCACGTCGATCCGCAGCTCCCGGGCGGCCCGCAGCACGCCGATGGCCTGGTCGTCGGTGGCGCAGAAGATGGCCGGCGGGCGGTCGGGGCCCGACAGGACCTCCAGCGCGACCCGGTAGGCGTCGTACCGGTTGTACGGGGCCTCGATCAGGCGCCCCTCGACGGACCGGCCCGACTCCAGCATGGCCCGGCGCCAGCCCTCGACGTGGTGGGGGGCGGGGGGGCCGCCCCGCGGGGGGTTGTGGTTGGCGCCGGTGGGGGGGGCCGTGTGGGTGGCCGGGGTGTGGTGGTGGGGGGGGGGGGGCGGGGGGGCC
>NZ_JBHXTC010000039.1:12802-43587 GCF_042677605.1 Streptomyces sp. NPDC127106
TCTTCGGGTTTGTGGGGGGTGGTGTGGGGGGGCGAGCCGGGGGCCCCCGCCCCCCCGCCCGGGGGGGGGCCCCCCGGGGGGCGGGGGGGGGCGCGGGGGGCCCCCCCCGACGGGGTGTTCTCGATGCCGCCGATGCAGGCGACGTACTCGTGCCCGTGTTCGAGGAGGTGGCGGGTGGCGAGCTGGGCGCCGCCGATGTCGTCGGTGACCACCGCGACGTCGTCGATGGCCTCGGGCCGCTCGTGCAGCAGCACGACCCGGGCGTCCCAGGCCTCGATCTCGGAGGCCGCCCGTTCGCTCATGCCCTGGCTGACCAGGATCAGGCCGGACACCCGCATGCCGAGGAAGGCGCGCAGGTAGTGGACCTCGCGCTCGTCCCGGTAGTCGGAGTTCCCGACCAGCACCATCTTCCCGCGCTCGGCGGCAGCCTGTTCGACCGCGTGCGCCATCTCCGCGAAGAACGGCTGGCGCGCATCCGGAACGATCATGCCTATGAGGTCGGTGCGCCGGGACGCCATCGCCTGGGCGACCCGGTCCGGGCGGTAGCCCAGCTCCTTGATCGCTGCGAGGACACGCTCGCGCGTGGCCGGGGCGACCGGCCGGGGTCCGTTGTTGATGACGTAGCTCACGACGGCGGTTGAAGTACCCGCAAGTCGCGCCACATCATCCCGCGTCACCTTGGCCACGCTGGGAGTCTACGCGGGGTGACCGGCCTCTGGGCAGGGCATCCTGCGGACTGGACGGTCACCCGGGGCTCGTCCGTACGGGGGACGACCCCCTACGCGTCGGCCGCGACCTGTGTGGGCGTCCGTTCCGCGGCCTCCGCCGCGGCCCGTTCGGACTTCTCCGGTGTGACGAAACGGTAGCCCACGTTCCGGACGGTGCCAATGAGCGATTCGTGCTCCGGGCCGAGCTTCGCGCGCAGCCGCCGTACGTGCACGTCCACCGTGCGGGTGCCGCCGAAGTAGTCGTAGCCCCAGACCTCCTGCAGCAGCTGGGCCCGGGTGAAGACCCGGCCCGGGTGCTGGGCGAGGTACTTGAGCAGCTCGAACTCCTTGAAGGTGAGGTCGAGGACCCGGCCCTTCAGCTTCGCCGAGTACGTCGCCTCGTCGACCGACAGGTCGCCGTTGCGGATCTCCATGGGGGAGTCGTCGGCGCCCAGCTGCTGGCGGCCGGTGGCCAGCCGCAGCCGGGCCTCGACCTCGGCCGGGCCGGCCGTGTCGAGGAGGACGTCGTCGATGCCCCAGTCGGCGGTGACCGCCGCCAGGCCGCCCTCGGTGACGACGAGGACCAGCGGACAGCCCGGGCCGGTGGAGCGCAGCAGCTGGCACAGCGACCGCACCTGCGGCAGGTCCCGGCGGCCGTCGACAAGGATGACGTCCGCCCCGGGGGTGTCCACCAGGGCCGGGCCCTCGGCGGGGGCCACCCGTACGTTGTGCAGCAGCAGGCCGAGGGCCGGCAGCACCTCGGTGGACGGCTGCAGGGCGTTGGTCAGCAGCAGGAGGGAGCTCATGCCCGACCCCCTGCCCGGGTCGGTCGGTGGTGCACGGTTCGCTGGTCCGTCACGTCGGTTCCTCCTCGGTCCCGTCGAGGACTTTCGCGGTACTGCTTCGTACGGGGTGCGGGCCGGGTGCGGCGCGGTGCCCCGCGCCCGGTTCCTGCGGGCGTCGGCCGGTCCCCGCGCCCTGGGGTCCGGCCGGGCGCCCTTGTTCTCGTTCCGTTCAACGTACTGAAAGCACAAAAGGACCCGGGGGCAACGTTGCCCGGATCCTTCGCCAGCAGAATAGCCCACCTGCCGACGCCCGGCCGAGGCTTCCGGGGAGGCGCTTTCTGTGGTTCGCGCCACCCCCGCAACCAGCGTATGCCCCGGTTTCGGAGGATCGGCGGGCTTCGGGCGGCCGCTGTGGGCCGTTCGGGTGCATGGCGCTCGCTCCCGGGGTGCGCGGAGGCACGCGGGACCAGCGGCCGGCAGGGGCCATCATGGAGGCCGACGGTAGAGAGCCGACGATAGGAGCTGCAGTGGCAACCGGAACCATCCGCTACTGGGCGGCGGCCAAGGCCGCGGCCCACACGGCGGAGGAGCCGTACTCGGCGCGGACACTGGCCGAGGCGCTCGACGCAGTGCGGGAACGCCACCCCGGGGAGCTGACCCGGGTCCTGCTGCGCTGCTCCTTCCTCGTGAACGACGAGCCCGTGGGCAAACGCCCGCACGATGCCGTCCTGCTGACCGAGGGGGGCACCGTCGAGGTGCTCCCGCCGTTCGCGGGCGGGTGAGCGGAAACCGATGAGCACTCCCGAAGAACAGCAGCGGCAGGCCGGACAGCACCAGGCCGGGCAGCACCAGGCCGGGCAGCAGGGGTACGCGCACGCGCCGCAGGACCCGTACACGACCCAGACCTGGCAGTCGGACACCTGGGACACGAGCTACCAGCCGGTGCACCGCCCCGCCGAGCCCGTGCAGCCGCAGCAGCCCGTGGCGCCCGAGGGGTGGTTCCGGGACGAGGCTCCTGCCGCGCCCGCGGCCGCGGCCGCGCCGGCTCCCGTGCCCGCGCCGGCCCCGGTGCCCGGTGCGGGGGCGGACTGGGCGCAGACCGCCTACCTCCCGCCCTACCCCGGCCCGGCCGACCCGCAGGCGCAGCACCCGCACCCGCACCAGCCGCAGCTGCCGCCCCAGGCGCAGCCGCAGGCCCACCAGGCTCCGGTGGCGCCCGAGGGGTGGTTCCGGGACGAGGCCCCCGCCGCGCCCGCGCCCGCCCCGGCCGTCCCCGCCGCCGCGCCGGTGCAGGACTGGGCCGCCGAGACCGCCTACCTCCCGCCGGTCCAGCAGCAGAACGCTGCCGCCGCGGCCGAGACCGCGTTCCTCCCGCCCGTGCCGCCGAGCGCGGCCGCCGAGACCGCTTACCTCCCGCCCGTGCCGGCTGCCCGGCCGGTGCCGCCGGCGCAGCAGCACGACGCCGCCGCCGAGACGGCGTACCTGCCGCCCGTGCTGGACGCCGCCGCCGAGACCGCCTTCCTCCCGCCCGTGCAGGACGGCGCCGTGCCGGAGGGCTGGTTCCGGGACGCGGCCCCGGCGTCCCCGTCCGCCGCGCCGGCGGCTCCCGCCCCTGCCGCGGCTCCCGCCGAAGCCTGGGCGGATACCACCGCCTACCTGCCGCCGCAGGCCGCCGCCGAGCCCGCGGCGCCGCCGGCCGCCGGTCCGGCTGCGGTGTCCGGAGCCGCCGCTCCCGCCCGGCACGCCGCTCCCGCCGCCGGCACGCCCGTCGAGGCGGCCGGGGAGGAGCCCGAGTGGTCCCCGCCCACCCTCGGAGGGAACACCATGCGCGCCGTCGACCCGGCCCAGGCCCGAGCCGAGGGCCGCTCGCCGATCATCGACCCGGGCCCCCAGTCGGCCGTGCTGACCGCCGCGCTCGGGCTGCTGCTCGCCGTCGCCGCCGTCGTCGGGGACCTCGCGCTGCTCCTGCCGCTCGTGGCGCTCCAGGGCCTCACCGCGGCCGGCTGGTTCCGGCTCAACGGCATGTGGCCGGCCCGCCAGGGCATCGCCCTCGCCTTCGCCGGGGCCCTCGCCGCGGATGCCGCGGTGCTCGCGGTGGACGACACGTACGGCGCCGGCGCGATCGTCGGCACGCTCGGCGTGTGGGTGCTGCTCACGCTGGTCCTCCAGCTGCGCAGCCAGGCCGACCCGGACGAGCGGATGTACGGCCTGATGGCCTCGGTGGCCTCCGCCGCCCTCGCCATCGTGTGCGCCGGCTACCTCGCCGCCGACTCCGCGGCCGTCACCGTCGGCGCGGTGGCCGTCGCGGTCGCCGTGTTCGTCCGCGCGCTGCCGCTGCCGCCCCTGCCGTCCGCCGGCGTGTCGGTGGCCGCGGCGGCCGGTGCGGGCATCGCGGTCGGGGGGCTGACCTCCGTCGGGGTGGGCGGGTCGCTGCTCGGCCTGGCCGCCGGGGTGTGCGCGCTGATCGGGCTGCGCGTGGCGGCGTACGACTACCCGTCGAAGTTCGTGCACATGACGGCCGGTGTGGCGCTGCCGCTGGCGGCCGCCGCGCCCGCCGTCTACCTGATGGGACGGGTGGTGGGCTGAGGCCCGGGCAGGAACCGTGGAACACGCGTTACGGAGGCCGTCGGCGACGCTGACGGCCTCCGTACGTCTGTACATGGTCAACTAGGGGCGGACGTACCGGTCTAGCAGGGGGGAGAGGCGCGTGCGATTCCTGCGTGTCGTCGTGATCGTGGTCGTGGTGCTGGGCGCGTTGGCCGTCGGGGCGGACCGCTGGGCGGTCGGCTATGCCGAGGGCAGGCTCGCCGAGCGCATACAGGCGCGCCAGGCGACGGCCGGGTCCGCCGAGGTGGAGATCCACGGCTTCCCGTTCCTGACCCAGGCGCTGAGCCACGAGCTCGACCGGGTGGACATCCGGCTGGACAGCGCGGACGGCGTCGCGGACGGTCGCAAGACCCGGCTCTCCCAGCTCCGGGCGAGCTTCCGCGGAGTGAAGCTGAACGGAGACTACAGCGGAGGCACCGCCCGGAAGGCCGAGGGCTCGGCGGTGGTCACGTACCCCGATCTGACCGAGGCCTCCCAGACGGGCGTGAAGCTCGCCTACGGAGGGGCACCGGACAAGGTGAAGGTGACCGCCTCGGTGGAGGTCCTCGGCCGGACCATCACCCGCAGCGTGGTGTCGACCGTCACGCTCGTCGACGCGAAGGACGGCGGAAACGGCAAGGGCGGCGGCAAACTGGTCCGGGTACGGGCCGACGAGGTGCCCGGCGAGGGCATCCCCGGGATCGAGAGCGCGATCCGCAAGAAGACCGACTTCGACCGGCGCCTCGACGACGGGCTGCCGGCCGGGCTCGCGCTGACCGGACTGACCGTGGACGAGGCCGGCGTCCACCTGACGCTGAGCGGTACGGACGTCTCGCTGGCCGGATCGTGAGACAGGACGGTCCGATCCGCAGAAGGGCTGGCCGCAGGCAGGCCCCGGCGGGGCGTCGAAAGCCCGTTCGGGGTGGATCTCATCCCGCGATCCGGACGTTCCTGTCTCGATATATGACACACCGGTGACAGGGCGGCCCGTTCGTCCCTACGATCCAGGCATGAAGCATCAGCAGGCGGACCTCACGAAGCGACGGGCAGTAGACCTGTGTCGCGTCGCCGCCATGCTCTGTCGATCCATGTGACCTGAGAGCGCATCGCTCCACCAGTTCGGACGACCGTCCTTCCGCGTGACCGCGCGCAGCCGTTTCCTCCCTGTCCACTGGCGCCTCCCCGCTCAGTGCCCCCGGGAGCGTCCTGCGTCGCCCTCAGCAGCACCCGCACCGCCCCGCCGCACACTGCCCCGGAGGAGAACACCATGAGCCGCAGCGACGTCCTCGTTGACGCCGACTGGGTCGAGGCCCACCTGAACGACGCCGACGTCGTCATCGTCGAGGTGGACGAGGACACGTCCGCCTACGACAAGAACCACATCGCCGGCGCCGTCCGGATCGACTGGAAGAAGGACCTCCAGGACCCGGTCCGCCGTGACTTCGTGGACCAGGAGGGCTTCGAGAAGCTGCTGTCCGCCAAGGGCATCTCCAACGACGACACCGTCGTCCTCTACGGCGGCAACAACAACTGGTTCGCGTCCTACGCCTACTGGTACTTCAAGCTGTACGGCCACCAGGACGTCCGCCTCCTCGACGGCGGCCGCAAGAAGTGGGAGCTGGACTCCCGCGACCTGGTCGACGGCTCCGAGGTCCCGAACCGCCCGGCCACCGAGTACAAGGCCAAGGCCCAGGACGCCTCGATCCGCGCCTTCCGCGACGACGTCGTGGCCGCGATCGGCTCCCTGAACCTGGTCGACGTCCGCTCGCCCGACGAGTTCTCCGGCAAGCTGCTCGCCCCGGCGCACCTGCCGCAGGAGCAGTCGCAGCGCCCCGGCCACGTGCCGAGCGCCCGCAACATCCCGTGGTCGAAGAACGCCAACGATGACGGCACCTTCAAGTCCGACGAGGAGCTCAAGGCCCTCTACGAGACCGAGCAGGTCGACCTGGCGAAGGACACCATCGCCTACTGCCGCATCGGTGAGCGCTCCGCGCTGACGTGGTTCGTGCTGCACGAGCTCCTGGGCCAGGAGAACGTCAAGAACTACGACGGTTCGTGGACCGAGTACGGCTCCCTGGTCGGCGTGCCGATCGAGCTGGGCGCCAACAAGTAATCCCGGGCACGCGACGCCCAGCAGAACCACTTCTCGAGGACAGGACAGAGGAACATGTGCGGAGCACAGATCGGCGGCCCGGAGCTCGGCGCGCTCAAGCCCGGTGAGACGGCCATCCAGGGACAGGTGACCAAGGACGGCGAGCCCGTCAGCGGCTACGTGCGGCTGCTCGACTCGACCGGCGAGTTCACCGCGGAGGTCCCGACCTCGGCGACCGGCCAGTTCCGCTTCTACGCGGCGACCGGCACCTGGACGCTGCGGGCGCTCGTCCCGGGCGGCCAGGCGGACCGCGCCGTGGTCGTCTCCCAGGCGGGCGGCGTGACGGACGTGGCGATCGCGGTCTGAGCGACCGCCGCTACCACCGGTAGCCCGTGAACCGGCCGAAGGGCCGCACCCCAGGGGGTTGGACGCCACTGGAGCGGGGTGCGGCCCTTCGCGCCGTCCGCTGTCGTACGGGCCGCCCCCGGACCTACGCTGGAGGCATGTACGCCCGGCGGCGCCGCATCTACTTCCTCCTCATGGGCGGATGCCTCTTCCTCTTCGTCTCCGCCTGGTCCTTCGTGCGCCTGCTTTCGGTCGAGGCGGCCGTGGCCATGTGCGTCGTCGCCATGGTCATCCCGCCCGTCGCGGCGATGATCGCGAACCGGCGGGGCCCGGACGACCGCTGGTGGGACGATCCGTCGGGCGATCCGCAGTCCGACGAGTGGTGGGACGAACTGGACGGTAAGCGGCGCCACGACGAATGACTTTCCGTCAGCACGGAACATAATGCGTTTCCGTACAACCGTTCCCCTCCGGTACATGTCAAGGCTGCGCGGGTGATCACCCGCGTGGCCAGTCCTGTGGGGGACACTTCCTTGGAACATGCACAGAACGCTTCCGAGCTGCGGAAAGAGGGGGACCTGCCGGTCCCGGGCGGCCGCCGCCGAGGCCGCGGCACCGCCCTGCTGATCGCCGGCGGTGCCGCGCTCGGAATCCTCGCCGGTACCGTCACCGGGTACGCCGTCCAGTACGGCCGCCCGCCGACGCCGCTGCCGCCGCTCGCCCAGCAGAAGCTGGACACGCCGAAGGCGCTCGCGCCCGAGGCCGGGACGACGCGCGAGACCATCAACGCCAACCGCCGCCACAAGACGGACGGCGACCTCAGCAAGCTGCTGGTCGAGACGCCGGGCGGAGCGAAGGCCATCGGTACGGGCTACGAGAGCCTGGACGTCTTCTCGGTCGGCTTCAAGGAGCCGGACAAGGCCCTGCGCGGCTTCGCGGAGGAGGGGGTCCGGCGCATCGCCGCGACCGCGTGGTCCCAGGGCGACCGCGTCCTGGTCGAGGTGCGCCTGATCCAGTTCCGCGACCGCGCCGGGGCGGATGTCTACCAGCAGGTGCAGGCCGAGCTCATGCCGCAGGAGGAGTACGCCGGCAATCCCGGCGTGGCCATCCCGGGGGTTCCCGCGGAGCTCGGGCACGTGTGGGTCGACTCCAAGGCCCAGGAGAAGCGGGGGTACCACCCCCTGCGCGGAGCCCGTGCCATCGCCCGCCGGGGCGACATCGTCATGGAGATCGACTACATCGACAACCGCGGCCAGGTCGCGGAGAGCGAGGTCATCGACCTGGCCAAGCGACAGCTGGAGCGACTGTGACCGAGCTGCTGAACACGGACACCCCGACGGCCGCCGAAGCGGCCGAGCCCGCCGGCGGGCCCGCGGCCGGCACTGCGGCCGCCCCCGCGCCCGGAGACGGGGCCGGGGCCGGAGCCGGGCGGCGGCGCGGGCGGAAGGCCGTGGCCCTCGTCGCGGGAGGGGTCGGCGTCGCCCTCCTCGCCGGCGGCGGGATCGCGGCGTCCGCCGCCCTGGAGAAGGCCGACCGGACCGCCCCGACCCGCTACTGGACCGCCGAGGGCCAGCGCCCGGCGGACCCCGCCGAGCCCGCCCCCGTCCCGGCCGGCGAGCTGTCCGGGAAGCTACTGCCGGTCCCGTCCGACTTCACCCTCGGCCCCGACCTGGGCCAGGACGGCAACGACTTCTCCGTCGCCGGCGACAAGGCCGTCCAGGGCTTCAAGGACGCCCGCGGCGGGCTGTCCAGCACCGCGCGGAAACAGCGCGACGAGGTGCTGGAGGGCCTGAAGCTCAAGGGCCTCGCGGGCCGCAGCTACACCCGGCGCGGCGGGACCGCCGTCTACCAGGTCCGCATCATGCAGGCCGACCCCCAGGCCGTCGGCAAGTTCTCCGAGGTCTCGAAGAAGCTCCTGGAGCTGACGGGCGACGGTCGCGGCGCCCCCGCGGTGGACGGTCACCCGGAGGCCAAGTGCGTGCTGCTGGCCATCGGGGAGGAGAAGCAGGAGAAGATCGACTCGATGGACTGCGTGGCGGTCCAGGGCGACGTCCTGGTCAACTTCCGCGCGTTCGGGCCCAAGCCCTTCTCACCCAACGACGCCGTCTCCTTCTTCAAGAACCAGCTGAGCCACCTGAAGTCCCCCGGGGAGTCCGTGTGACCGAGCACCACACCACCGACACGGCCCCGCAGGGTCCGGGGCCGGCCGAGCAGCCGCCCGCCGCCGAGCCCGCCGCCGAGCCGCCCGCCGCCGAGCCGCCGCCCGCCGCCGAAGCGGCGGCCTCCGCGGCGCCGGAGCCGGCCGCGCCCGGGGGCCGGCGCAGGACGGGCACGGCGCTGTGCTGGCTCGCCGCGGCCGTCGCCTTCGCGGCGTTCGGGGCCGGGACCGCGTACGGGATCACCCGGGCGGAGCGCACCGACCTGCCCGGCCTCACCACCGCCGGCGACGGCCGCTGGGACTACCCGGTCCTCGCCAAGCCCACCCTGGCTCCCGGTGCCCCGCAGCCCTTCGCCGCCGACAACAAGGACGGCATCCACTACGCCGCCCTGTTCCAGCTGCTCCTGCCGGCCCCGGCCGGGTCCGCCCCGGACAAGGAGTTCAAGGTGGAGCAGGACCAGAAGGTGTCCGAGGACGCCTTCCTGGAGGAGTTCGAGCCCACCGTGCGCGCGAAGATGAAGCAGGAGTTCACGGACGAGGGCCTGCGCCAGATCGTCGGCCGCGGCTGGACCATGCCCGACGGCACCCGCACCCGCGTCTACCTGCTGCGCTTCGCCTCCTCCGGGTTCACCGAGGGCCGCGAGCGCTGTGGCATCAACATGAACGTGAAGGGCGTGAACCGGATCGACGAGGACGAGCAGTGGGTCAAGGCGAAGCTCGCGCAGCCCCGGCCGGGGCGCGATGCGCCCGAGCTGTTCGCGGAGGCGCAGCCCGTCGGTGACGAGGAGGTGCGGATCGGGTGCGTCCGCGCAGGTGACGTGCAGGCCGCGGTGTTCCAGAGCCGCAAGGGCTCGGTGGCCGGCGTCCCGTTCCACCAGACCGTCATCCTGCAGGGCCAGCTGCTCGGCTGAGCGCCCCGCAGGACCGCCGGGGCCCGTCGCGCCGCGCCCGAGGTGACGGCTGCGGCCCACCTCACGGAGTGCACCGGTCCCCAGGCCAGTAGGCTTGGGGACCGGCCCCGTACCCGCCACCCGAAACCTCCGAGGAGCACCCCGTGCTTGAGGCAGTCTTCACCTCCCTGCTGGTCCTGGTCTGCGTCGGCGTCCTCGCCTTCACCGTCCTGGCCGTGAAGAAGCTGTACCAGGGCCAGCGCTGATCCCTCCCAGATCGGCCGTCCCCCGGACCACCGGAATCCCCCTCCCAGAGATCGCCTGAGCAGCCACCCATGATCCAGATCCCGTCCGACCTGAACCCCGGCCTCGTCCCCCTCGCCTTCCTCCTCGGCACCTGGGAGGGCGCGGGCGTCTTCGACTTCCCCGGTGAGGAGAAGTGCAACTTCGGCCAGGAAGTCGTCTTCACCCACGACGGCCGGGACTTCCTGGAGTACACCTCCCGCACCTGGGTCCTCGACGCCGAGGGCAAGAAGGTGCGGCCGCTGGAGTCGGAGACCGGCTACTGGCGCATCGACGAGGGCCGCAAGGTCGAGGTCGTCATGGTCCGCGACCAGGGCGTCATCGAGGTCTGGTACGGCGAGCTCGCCGACAAGAAGCCCCAGATCGACCTGGCCACGGACGCGGTCGCCCGCACCGCCGCCGCCAGCCCGTACAGCGGCGGCAAGCGGCTCTACGGCTACGTGAAGAGCGACCTGATGTGGGTCGGCGAGAAGGCCACCCCGGACGTCGAGCTGCGCCCGTACATGTCGGCCCAGCTCAAGAAGGTCGTCACGCCCGAGGAGGTCGCCGAGATGGCCCGCAACCTCCCGGACATGCCGGACGACGGCATCGCGTTCTTCCGCTGAGCCGGCCGACGGCGCGCATCGGACAAGGGGACCGCGGGCCCGCCCGCAGTCCCCTTCCCGCGCTTACACTGGCCGGGTGGTGAGCGCCGAAAGCCCCGACCGTGCCTCGGGCACCGACTGGAAGAGCGACCTGCGGCAGCGCGGATACCGGCTGACCCCGCAGCGCCAGCTCGTGCTCGAAGCGGTGGACACCCTGGAGCACGCGACGCCGGACGAGATCCTCGCCCACGTGCGCAAGACGGCCTCCGGGGTCAACATCTCCACCGTCTACCGCACGCTGGAGCTCCTGGAGGAGCTGAAGCTGGTCTCCCACGCCCACCTCGGGCACGGGGCCCCCACGTACCACCTCGCCGACCGGCACCACCACATCCACCTGGTGTGCCGCGACTGCGGGGACGTGATCGAGGCGGACCTGGGCGTCGCCGCCGAGTTCACCGAGAAGCTCCGCGCCACCTTCGGCTTCGAGACCGACATGAAGCACTTCGCGATCTTCGGTCTGTGTCGCGGCTGCGCCGCCAAACACCGTGCCGAACCCGCATAGCAGGGTCGTAGGCTTGGTCCCATGACCAGCCCTTTGCTGAACCTTCCCGGCGCCGTCCAGGCCGAAGGCCGTGACGAGGGCGTCGCCGCCCACTACGGAGAGCTCTACGGCGAACAGCGCGCCCTCGCCGACGGCCGCGGCTTCGTCGACCTGTCGCACCGCGGGGTCGTCACCGTCACCGGACCGGAGCGGCTGAGCTGGCTGCACCTGCTGCTCACCCAGCACGTGACCGAACTCCCGCCCGGGCAGGCCACGGAGGCGCTGATCCTCTCCGCGAACGGCCACATCGAGCACCAGCTCTACCTCGTCGACGACGGCGAGACCGTGTGGGCGCACGTCGAGCCCGGCAGCCAGGAGGCGCTGCTCGCCTACCTGGAGTCGATGAAGTTCTTCTACCGCGTCGAAGTCGCCGACCGGACCGCCGAGTTCGCCGTCGTCCACGTGCCGGCCGGCTCCATCGCCGAGGTTCCGAAGGAGTACGTGGTCCGCGAGACCCCGCACGGTCGGGACGTGTTCCTGCCCCGCGCGGACCTGGAGGCCTTCGCCGCCGCGCACGGCCCGGCCGCGGGGCTCCTCGCGTACGAGGCCCTGCGGGTGGAGGCGCACCGGCCGCGGCTCGGCCTGGAGACCGACCACCGCACGATCCCGCACGAGATCGGCCTGATCGGCACCGCCGTGCACCTGCAGAAGGGCTGCTACCGCGGCCAGGAGACGGTGGCCCGCGTCCACAACCTGGGGAAGCCGCCGCGCCGCCTGGTCTTCCTGCACCTGGACGGCTCCGAGGTGCACCTTCCGGCGCACGGCGCGCCCGTCCGGCTCGCTGCGGACGGGGAGGAGGGCCGTCAGCTCGGCTTCGTGACCACCGCGGTCCGCCACCACGAGCTGGGCCCGATCGCCCTCGCCCTGGTCAAGCGGAACGTGCCGGTCGACGCGCCGCTGCTGGCCGGGAAGACGGCCGCCTCGCAGGAGGTCGTCGTAGCGCCCTGACCGCCGGGGCGCGCGCGGCGCGTGTCCGGGCGCCGCTCAGACGTCGATGACGATGGTGAACGGGCCGTGGTTGGTGAGCGAGACCCGCATGTCCGCCCCGAACCGGCCCGTCTCCACCGTCGCCCCCAGCGCCCGCAGCTGTGCGACGACCTCGTCCACCAGCGGCTCGGCGACCTCGCCGGGCGCCGCCGCGTTCCAGGTGGGGCGGCGGCCCTTGCGGGCGTCGCCGTACAGCGTGAACTGTGAGATCACCAGCAGCGGTGCGGCCACGTCGCTGCATGACTTCTCCCCCTCCAGGATCCGTACGGACCACAGCTTGCGCGCCAGCTGCGCCGCCTTCTGGGGCGTGTCGTCGTGGGTCACCCCCACCAGGACGCACAGCCCCTCGCCGACGATCTCGCCCACGGTCTCGCCGGCCACGACGACGCTCGCGCCGTCCACCCTCTGCACCACTGCTCGCATACCACCTGTGTACCAGGCGTGCACCCGTCCGGGGCCGATCGGGTGGACCGGGACTGCGCCGGCACCACGGACAGTGGCACGATGCACGCAGGCGGTGCTTCCCTCCGGCCCCAGGGGCCGGAGGAGACCCCATGCACCGGTCGAGGGGACGGACACGTTCACATGAATACTTCTGGTACCTCCGTATCTGCGTCTGCCACATCAGCCGCTCCGGCCGCTTCAGTCCCGTCAGCAGCGGCCGCTCCGGTGGCCGGCGCGGTCCGACCACCCGCGCAGCGCACCGCGGAGGAGCAGGCGCCGACCACGCCCGCCACCGCGCTCGGACTGCCGGAGCTGCGCACCCTGCGGCGCGAGGCCCAGCGCGACGAGGCCGACCTGAGCTACATCCGCAGACTCCTGCAGGGCCGGATCGACATCCTGCGGGCCGAACTGGCCCGGCGCAGCGACCCGGAGGCGCCCGTCACGCCCGAGCCGCCGGTGGTGGACCGGCTCTCGGAGATCCTCGCCGACGCCCCGTCCAGCCGTAGCGCCTCCGCCCGGCACGTCACGCTCGGGACCCCGTACGGCGAGGAGTACCGGCTGCTGGCCGCGGAGATGCTGGCCGACGTGGAGCTGTCGGACCTCCAGGCCCGGACGGACGCCGAACTGCACGACGCAATGGGCCGGTTGGTCGGCTACGAGCAGCAGGTCTCGCGCCGCCGGCAGCTGTTGCAGCGCACGGTGGACGACTGCAGCGCGGAGATCACGCGGCGCTACCGGGAGGGCGAGGCCCAGGTGGACGACTTGTTGGTGTGAGCTGGCGCGCGGGTGCACGGGTGCACGGGCGCACGGGGTGCACGGGCGCACGGATGCGCGGGCCGTAGGGCGGGCGGGGCGGCGGAAATTGCCGCGACGCGGCGCGGACAGGCGCATTAGCGTGGCGAGTTATGAGCGCTGACGTGCGGCTGATCGCCGAATCCGAATTCCCCGCCTGGATGCGGGCCGTGAACACCGGCTTCCTGACCGCGACCCGGGTGACGGATTCCGACGTCGCCCAGCGCGCCAAGCACAGCGATCCCGCCCGCGTGTGGGGCTCCTTCGACGCGGCCACCGGCGCCTGCGTGGGCACCCTGCGCTCCTTCCGGCAGGAGCTCACGGTGCCCGGCGGGGCGGTGGTCGGGTCCGCCGCGATCACCAACGTCGCGGTCGTGCCCACGCACCGCCGCCAGGGCCTGCTGAGCCGGATGCTGGCCGGGGAGCTCGCCGCCGCCGTCGAGCGCGGCGACGTGCTGTCCACGCTGATCGCCGCCGAGTACCCGATCTACGGGCGGTACGGGTACGGGCCCGCGGTGACCGTCGCGGAGTGGGAGATCGACGTCAAGCGCACCGGACTGGACCCGCGCTGGTCGCGGCCGGAGGACGGCGGCCGGATCGACATCGTGGACGTGGCCGAGGTGCGCCGGGTGGGCCCGGCCCTGCACGACCGGATACGGGCGTCCCGGCACGGCGTGGTGAACCGTGACGCGCGCTGGTGGAGCCTGGCCACCGGCGAGGAGGAGATGTCGTTCCGGCCGTACAAGGACCGGTTCCACGCGGTGTACCGGACGGCGGGGGGCGAGGTCGCCGGCCTGGTGTCGTACACCGCCGACGACCACTGGACGGACGCGAAGACCCCGCAGAACACCCTCCAGGTCGCGGAGCTGCTCGCCACCACCCCAGCTGCCGAGCGGGCCCTGTGGCACTTCCTGTGCTCCATCGACTGGGTGCTGAAGGTGCGCACCGGCTACCGCGCCCCCGACGACCTGGTCCCGCACCTGCTGCCCGACCCGCGGGCCGCCCGGCTGGTGACCTGCTCGGACTTCATGTGGGTGCGGCTGCTGGACGTCGTACGGGCGCTGCGCGCGCGGACGTACGCGGTGCCCGGGGTCCTCGTGCTGGAGGTCGCCGACCCGGACGGCCCGGCTGCGGGGCGCTACCGGCTCGACGCGGGAACGGGGGAGTGCACCGTCACCGACGAGCCCGCGGACCTGCGCCTGGACGTGGCCGCGCTGGGCTCCCTGTACCTCGGCGACGAGTCCGCGGTGCGGCTCGGCGCGCTCGGGCGGGTGGCCGAGGAGCGGCCGGGCGCGCTGGCGCTGGCCGACGCGGTGTTCCGGACGGCACGGCGCCCCTGGTGCCCGGACGTGTTCTGATCGAAGACGTGCCCGAAACCGTGAATGTGGACGTGGACGTGGACGTGGACTTGAACTTGAACGTGGGCGTGGACGTGGGCGTGGACGTGGACGTGGTGGAGGCCTTGCGCGCGGCGGGCTGTGTCTTCGCCGAGGAGGAGGCGGAGCTGCTCGCGGCGGCCGCCGCCGACGCCGCCCACCTGGCCGCCCTGGTGGCCCGCCGGGCCGGCGGCGAACCGCTGGAACACGTCGTGGGCCGGGCGGAGTTCTGCGGGCTGCGCCTGCGGGTGGGGGCGGGGGCGTTCGTACCGCGCCGGCGCACCGAGTTCCTGGTGTCCGAGGCGGTGGCGGGGGCGCCGGACCGGCCGGACCCCGTGGTGCTCGACCTGTGCTGCGGTGTGGGCGCGCTCGGCGCGGCGGTCGTGGCCCGGCTGGGTGCCGGGGCGGAACTGCACGCGGCGGACATCGATCCGGCGGCGCTGGCGTACGCGCGGCTCAACGTGGCCCCGTACGGCGGCCTGGTGCACGAGGGCGACCTGTACGGGGCGCTCCCGGGCGGGCTGCGCGGCCGGGTGGACGTGCTGGTGGTCAACGCCCCGTACGTGCCGACCGCGGAGATCCCGCTGCTGCCGGCCGAGGCCCGCGAGCACGAGCCCGCGGTGTCCCTGGACGGCGGCCCGGACGGGCTGGACGTCCACCGCCGGGTCGCGGCGGGCGCGCTGCCCTGGCTGGCGCCGGGCGGGCGGCTGCTCATCGAGACGAGCGAACACCAGGCACCGCTGACGGCGCAGGCGCTGGAGGCGGGCGGCCTCACGGTCCGGACGGCCGTGTCGGAGGAGTACTGGGCGACTGTGGTGATCGGCACGCGCCCCGCCTAGCGCGTGCGGGCCTTCTCCCCCGGGTGGGGGAGGAGGCCCGGTCCGGCCTCCGTCCCGGGGCGGCACCGGCAACGGTTCCGTGGGCCGATGTCCGGGCGCGAACCGGCGGACACGATGGTGTGCATGACGCATCGACAGCACGTTCCCGCCCCCGGTCCGGCCCTGGCCCGTGTTCCGGCTGCGGCAGTGCCCCGCTGGGCGGCGCGCGCCGCCCGTGCCATCGCGCTGCTCACCGTGCCGTCCGGCATCTGGCGCCTGCTGCTCGCGGCGGGACTGCTGGTGGGCTACACGGAAGCGGGGTACGTGGCGGCCGGCATCCCGGGGTGGGGCCGGGTGTACACGGCTGCCGTGAGCGTGGGGAGCGAGCTGCTCGCACTGCTCGCGCTCGGCCTGGTCCGTCCCTGGGGTGAGGTCGTCCCGCGCCGAATACCGTGGCTGGGCGGCCGGCGGGTGCCGGTGCGGGTGGTCACGGTGCTGGCGGGGCTGGCCGCTGCCCTGCTGACCGCCCTGTGGACGCCGTTCGCGCTGTGGTGGGTGGTCCCGCACCCGGACATGACGCCGCTCGGCGCCACCCTCGTCGGCTTCCTCTACCTCCCGCTGATCGCCTGGGGGCCGCTGCTGGGCGCGCTCACCCTGGCCTACCACCGCCGGCTCCGCGGACGGGGCGGCCCGGTTCGGGGCTGACGCGGTGCGGCGGAGCTCCTGCCCCGGGCGTGGAGGCGTTCGAAGCCGTCCAGGAGGAGGTCGAGGCGAACTCGAACTGCGTACGAGCAGCTCTCCGCCTGGGGCTCGCTGGCAGCGTGTGACTCGCAGCGATAGTTGTCACTGGTGATGCCCTCTGGCCAGGGATGCTCGCGCGGGATTGCAGTGCGTGCTGTCACTGGATGCGCGCGGTAGTTGTCACTTCCGTGATGCACGACGGGGTTTGCGGGTTACGCGCTCGCTGTCAGGCCCGGGTGGCGGTGTGGGTGGTGGTGCTGCCCGAGGCGTTGAAGTGGCGGATGGTGAGGGTGTTCTTCGAGTAGCCGACCGTAAGTCGCTCGCCGTCGCCGGTGCCGACCTTCTCCGGAGGCTGCCAGGGCAGGGTCAGGTCGAAGCCGTCACCCACCTTGCCGGGTACGTCGTGGGCGGATGCGGCACCCTTGGCGCCCTGCTTGGGACCCTCGAAGACCTGCATCATCAGACGGCCGCCGCGGAGGACGAAGCCTCCCTTCCAGGTGCCGGGCCCGCCGTCCCATGCGATGGTCCAGGTTCCGTTCGCTTCCTGCTGGCCCTGCACGGTTGCCCTGCCCTGGATGGTCTGGCCCCCGGGCATGGTGGTCCGAACGTTCCAGGTGCCCGTGAGGAAAGCCTCCACGGCACGCTCGATCACAGCCTGCCCGATGGGGGTCTTCGAAGGTGCGGACGAGGTGGGGGCAGTGGAGCCGGAGACGGCTGGCGAGGGGGTGCCGGCCGAAGGCGAGGCGACAGAAGGCTGTGCCGACGGCTTGTCCTTGCCCGTACACGCCGCCAGGAACGCCGCGCCGGCTCCGATGGCGAGGTAGCGGAGTGCGGTACGCCGGCCGACGATCCGCGCGGCTGTGCGTATGTTGCCTATGGTCATCTCATCCCCCGTGTATCCCAGTTGGAAAGCTGGAGGGAGTCTATGTGTGCATGTGGAGACGGCCGAGTCTCCGCCGAGCCGCCCCGGCCAGGACTTTCGGATGCTTCCCCAGCCTCTCTGGGTGATCTTGGTGACATCTATCGCTGTGAAGTGACAGCTATCGCTGCGAGGCACACAGCGCTCCCGGTCTTCGCCTGGGAGCTATTGCAAGCGGCTGCTTGCAATAGTTAGCAGAGTGCGGCAGGATCGGAGCATGGCATCGCTCAACGTCGGCAATCTCGGCGAATTCCTCCGCGAGCAGCGGCGGCAGGCCCAGCTCTCGCTGCGGCAGCTGGCCGACGCCGCGGGGGTGTCGAATCCGTACCTGAGCCAGATCGAGCGCGGGTTGCGCAAGCCGAGCGCGGACATCCTGCAACAGCTCGCCAAGGCGCTGCGCATCTCTGCCGAGACGCTGTACGTGCAGGCCGGGATCCTCGACGAGCGGGACCGGGACGAGGTGGAGACGCGGGCCGCCATACTCGCCGATCCGTCCATCAACAAGCAGCAGAAGCAGGTGCTGCTGCAGATTTACGAGTCGTTCCGCAAGGAGAACGCGGCCGAGGGCGAGACGGTGGCCGCGGCAGCGCCCGCGGCCTCCGCCGGGCCGGCCGGAGCGGACGACGAGAAGCACTCCACGAACTGAACTGTGATCCGGGAGGACCAGCCGCATGGCCATCGCCGATGACCTGAAGAAGACCCTCGCCGACCCGACCCCGCTCTACTTCGCCGCCGGCACCGCCGACCTGGCGGTGCAGCAGGCCAAGAAGGTGCCCGCCCTCATCGAGCAGCTGCGGGCCGAGGCCCCGGCGCGGTTCGAGGCCGTGAAGAACACCGACCCGAAGGTCGTGCAGCAGAAGGCGCGCGAGGCGCAGGAGGTCGTCACGGCCAAGGTCGCCGAGGTCCTCGGCGCCCTCGACGCGAAGATCGACACGAAGAAGCTCGGCGAGCAGGCGCAGGACCTGGCCCTGCGCGGGGTCGGCGTGGCCGCCGAGTACGCGGTGCGCGCCAAGGAAACGTACGACCGGGTCGCCGAGCACGGCGAGCAGGCGGTGCGGGCGTGGCGCGGCGAGGTCTCCGAGGAGATCGTCGACATCGCCGTCGCCGTCGAGCCGGCCCGCGAGGAGGCGGTGAACGCGGAGGGCGCGGAGGGCGAGGACAAGGCCGCCGCCCGGAAGACCACGACGCGCAAGACCCCCGCGAAGAAGGCCGCCGCCGAGGAGGGCGAGCCGGCCGAGGTGTGAGCCGGCCGAGGTGTGAGCCGGCGCGGTGCGGATCCGCGCAGCGGATGACGGCGGGCCGGGCACCAGCAGGGTGTCCGGCCCGTTGTGGTGGGTGAAGGCCGCTCTGCCGGTAGCGTGGAGGCAGAGGACGTCAGGCGTGCCACGTGTGAGAAGGCGGTCGAGTCGATGTTGATGAACGGGTTCGATAACGGGGTGCTCCCGTTGCTCGGGTTCGCCATGCTGGCGCTCGCCGTCGTGGCCTTCGTCTTCGCCCTGCTGGCCCGCGAGGACGCGTACCGCGCCGCCGACAAGCAGACCAAGACGTTCTGGCTGGTCATCCTCGGCGTGACCGTGGTGGTGGACTTCTTCCTCGGCATGTTGTTCCTGCAGATCGCCGGCCTCGTGGCGACGATCGTCTTCCTCGTCGACGTCCGGCCCGCCCTCAAGCAGGTCTCGGGCGGCGGCCGGCGCAGGGGCGGCAGCAGCAGCGACGGCCCGTACGGGCCGTACAACGGCGGCCGCTAGCCCCGCCGGGCCGGCCCCGGCTGCCCCGCCGCCGTGCCGCCGTGCCCCGCCCTCAGGGCGTGCTGCGGGAGAGGAGGACCACGGCGACGTCGTCCGTGAGCTCGCCGCCGTTCAGGCGCCGGGCCTCGGTGACTGAGGCCTCCAGCAGGGCCTCGCCGCTCAGCCCGCGCTCCAGGTGCCGGTTGATCATTTCGACCATGCCGTCCTGCCCGAGCCGCTCCTTGCCGTCGCCGACGCGGCCCTCGATCAGGCCGTCGGTGTAGAGCATCAGGCTCCAGGTCCCGCCCAGCTCCACCTGGCGGCGGGGCCAGCGGGCCTTGGGCAGCAGGCCGAGCGCCGGCCCGCTGTTCTCGTACGGCAGCAGCCGTGCCGGGCGTCCCGGCCGGGACACCAGCGGCGCCGGATGGCCGGCCAGGCACAGGCCCGCCCGGCGGCCGTCCGGGGAGATGTCCACCGTGCACAGCGTCGCGAAGATCTCCTCGCAGGGCCGCTCCACCTCCAGTACCTCCTGGAGGGTGGCCAGCAGGTCGTCCCCGCACAGGCCGGCCAGGGTCAGGGCGCGCCAGGCGATGCGCAGCTCGACGCCGAGGGCGGCCTCGTCGGGGCCGTGGCCGCAGACGTCGCCGATCATCGCGTGGACGGTGCCGTCGGGGGTGCGGACGGTGTCGTAGAAGTCCCCGCCGAGCAGGGCGCGGCTGCGGCCGGGGCGGTAGCGGGCGGCGAAGCGGAGGTCGGAGCCCTCCAGGAGCGGGGTGGGGAGCAGGCCGCGTTCCAGCCGGGCGTTCTCCTGGGCCCGCAGTTTCGATTCTGCGAGCTTGTACTGGGCGATGTCCGCCCGCTTTCGCTCCACCGCGTAGCGGATGGCGCGGCTCAGCACCCGGCCGTCCAGCTCGTCGCGGAAGAGGAAGTCCTGCGCGCCCACGCGGACGGCCTCGGCGGCGCGCTCGGCGTCGGCCTCGGCGGTGAGGACGAGGACGGCGTGGCGGGGCGCGATGCGCAGGACCTGGCGGAGGGTGTCGAGCTGGTCGGCCGTGTCCGGGTCCGTGTCCGTGGCGGCGCCGCCCGCGGTGCGGGAGCCCGCGCCGCCGCGGGGGAGGGCCAGGTCCAGCAGGATGCAGTGCACGTCCGGGGTGAGCAGGCGGCTGGCCTCGGTGAGGTTGCGGGCGGTGCGCAGCCGGATGCGGTGCCGGTCTGCGTCGAGGATCTCGGGAACGGTGAGACCGCCCGCGGGGTCGTCCTCGATCACCAGCAGGGTCAGGGACGCCTGGGGCAGTACGGCCTGACCGCTCTCCGTGGTGGGGATCTCCCTCTGCCGCGGTACGGGTACGGGCATCGTCTCCGGTTCCTTCCCTCCCCCCGAGGGTGCGCTCGTCCGGGCCGACCCTAGCGGTCCGCGGCGGGCGAGCGGAATGGTGTTCCGCGCCAGGGACGGAGGCATATGCCATATCGCGGGGGATATTCCGCCTCGCCGAATGATGAACGTCACGACGAAGGACGTTCCCGTCCCGGTCCACCAGACGTCGGCGGGGCGCAGGAGGTTCCCTTTCCTCCCGCGCCGCCGGTCAGGCCTCGGGGCGGACCACCGCCTTGATCGGCATGGAGCCGGCGCCGGCGATCGTGATGTGCCGGCCGGGGCGCGGGGCGTGGACCATCGCGCCGTCGCCGACGTACATGCCGACGTGGCTCGCGTCGTCGAAGTAGATGATCAGGTCGCCGGGCCGCATGTCCTTGATCGCGACCTTCGGCAGGATCCTCAGCTGCTCCTGCGAGGTGCGCGGGATGCCCCTGCCCGCCGAGCGCCAGGCCTGGGAGGTCAGGCCGGAGCAGTCGAACGAGTCGGGCCCCACGGCGCCCCACCGGTACGGTTTGCCGATCTGCTGCGTGGCGAACTGCACGGCCTTCTTGCCCGCCTCGGTGGCCGAGCTGTTGATCTCCTTCAGCACGCCCGTCGACAGCCAGGCCGTCTGCGCCTTGTACTGCGCGTCCTGTTCCAGCTGGAGCAGCCGGGCCTTCTCCTCGGCCTCCAGCTTGTTCTCCAGCTCCTCCGCGGCCTTGATCTTCTCCTCGATCTGCTTCTTCGAGGCCTCCTTCTTGATGCGGTTGGCCTCGAGCTTCTCCCACTCCGTCTTCGCGTCCTTCGCGTACTGCTGCAGGTCGTTCTGGGTGCGGTTCATGTCGGAGAGCAGGTCCGTGGCGGCCTTCTCGCCGCGGCGGATCCGGTCCGTCCCGTCGAGGAACTGGACCGGGGTGTTGCTCAGCGCGAGCCGTGCCCCGGCGGGCAGACCACCCGAGCGGTACTGGGCGCGCGCGGCGGCGCCGGCGCGGTTCTTCAGCGCGGCGATCCGCTCCTGGCTGGCGACGACCTGCTTGGCGATCTCGACGATCCGGTCGGACTGCGCCTTAACCTCGCTCTCCGCGAGGTTGTAGGCGTCCGTCGCCGCGCCCGCCTGGCGATAGAGGTCCTCTATCTCCTTGCGCACCTGTTCCAGGGACTTGGCGCCCGGCTCCGGCGCCGGTGCCGCCTGGGCCACGCCGCCCAGAGCCGTCACCGCGAGCAGGGCCGTCGCGCACAGCAGCGTCAGGGCGTACGCGCCACCGCGCCGCCGCTTCGGCTCCACGGATCCCATGGTCCCCCCAGGTACCCCGAGTCCGACCCGATGCCGGACAACCCATCGGATCTGACTATCCATCAGTAACATTGGCTGCCCTCGGGATGGTGCCACGACTCGGCGGATTCCAACACCCTCCCGGGCGCAGCGCCGATCTTGTCCATCGGGGCAACGACCCCACCGGTCCCACGGACAGCCCCGACGGCTCAACGGGCCACCCCGGCAGCCGGTTCCCCGCCCGCCCCGGATTCACCCCGCCGGGCGCAGCGCCTCCCAGCGCACCGTCAGCTCCCCCTGGCGCCACCGCACCGGACCGTCCGTCAGCGGCCAGTCGGCCGCCAGCGCCCGCGCGGTCCGGATCCAGCGCTGCCGCGCCCCGTACGAGGCGTACGGCGCCGCCGCCGCCCAGGCCCGGTCGAAGTCGCGCAGGAACGCGTACACCGGCTCCCCCGGCACGTTGCGGTGGATCAGCGCCTTCGGTAGCCGTTCCGCCAGGTCGGACGGGCGCTCCAGGGAGCCCAGCCGGGTCGCGAACGTCACCGTGCGCGCCCCCTCGGGCCCCAACGCGACCCACACGTGCCGCCGGCCGATCTCGTCGCAGGTCCCCTCGACCAGCAGCCCGTCCGGGGCCAGGCGGGCACACAGCCGCTCCCAGACCGCAGCCACCTGCTCCTCGTCGTACTGGCGCAGCACGTTCGCCGCCCGGATCAGTGCCGGGCGCTCCCCGCCGTCCAGCGGCACCTCGAACCCGCCGTGCCGGAAGCCGAGTCCCTCCCGCTCGTACGGCTTCGCCGCCGCGACCCGCGCCGGCTCGATCTCGATGCCGACCACCCGCACCTGCGGCGCCGCCTCCCGCAGCCGCGCCAGCAGCTCGACCGCCGTCCACGGCGCGGCCCCGTAGCCCAGGTCCACCGCGACCGGAGCCGCCGCGCGGTGCAGCGCCGGCCCGTGTACGGCCGCGATCCAGCGGTCCATGCGGCGCAGCCGGTTCGGGTTCGTCGTCCCGCGGGTCACCGTGCCCACGGGGCGCGACCGGGCGCCGGAACCGCCGACCGAACCGCTGCCGGAACGGCCGGCTCCGGCGGGGCCGCCGGTACGGACGGGGGGCACGGAAGGACGCTGGGACATGGGCCGAGGGTAAGCGGAGGGCCGCCGCCGGAGGAAAAGCCGCCCGAGGGCGGAGGAAAATCCCCGGCACCCGGAATGCGGGGGGCAGCCGACCTGGTTGCACTCCTTGAGGGCGCCGGGTGCGCTCCCTCCGGCATGCCCGCCGACACCGCCGGGCAGCCGCCGCAACACCGCCGTGCCCCCGCGGCGCCGTCCGAGTCGTCCGAGCGAGATCGGTCCGAGCGAGAGGAACTGCTCCCTTGAGCCAGTACGTGTCCCGCATCGGCGGCAGCATCGGCGGCCGGATCGCCGCCGTCCGCAACACCCGCCACGACCCGCCCCGCCTGCGCCTGCCCTCCGTGGGCCACCACCGCAAGCCCCGCCGCGTGGCCATGCTCAGCGTGCACACCTCGCCGCTGCACCAGCCCGGCACCGGCGACGCCGGCGGCATGAACGTGTACATCGTCGAGCTGGCCAAGCGGCTCGCCGCGATCAACATAGAGGTCGAGGTCTTCACCCGGGCCACCGAAGGCGGCCTGCCGCCCGTGGTCGAGCTCGCCCCCGGCGTCCTCGTCCGGCACGTGGACGCGGGCCCCTACGAGGGCCTCGCCAAGGAGGAGCTCCCCGCCCAGCTGTGCGCCTTCACCCACGGCGTGATGCAGGCCTGGGCCGGCCACCGCCCCGGCTACTACGACCTCGTCCACTCCCACTACTGGCTCTCCGGGCACGTCGGCTGGCTCGCCGCCGAACGCTGGGGCGTCCCGCTCGTCCACGCCATGCACACCATGGCCAAGGTCAAGAACGCGGCCCTGGCCGCGGGCGACACGCCCGAGCCCGCCGCCCGCGTCATCGGCGAGACCCAGATCGTGGCCGCCGCCGACCGGCTCATCGCCAACACCGCCGAGGAGGCGGAGGAGCTCGTACGCCACTACGACGCCGACCCCGCCAAGGTGGCCGTCGTCCACCCCGGCGTGAACCTGGACCGCTTCACCGTCGCCGACGGCCGGGCCGCCGCCCGCGCCCGGCTGGGCCTGCCGCAGGACGCCGTCATCCCGCTGTTCGCCGGGCGGATCCAGCCGCTCAAGGCCCCCGACGTGCTGCTCCGCGCCGTCGCCGTGCTCGTCGAGCAGGACCCGGCGCTGCGCCGGCGCCTCTTCGTGCCCGTCGTCGGCGGCCCCAGCGGCAGCGGGCTCGCCAAGCCCGAGGGGCTCCAGAAGCTCGCCGCGCAGCTCGGCATCGCCGACCTGGTGCACTTCCACCCGCCGGTGGCCCAGGACCGGCTCGCCGACTGGTTCAGGGCGGCGTCCGTGCTCGTCATGCCCTCGTACAACGAGTCCTTCGGGCTCGTCGCGATCGAGGCGCAGGCCACCGGCACGCCGGTGCTGGCCGCCGAGGTCGGCGGACTGCCCGTCGCCGTCAACGACGGGGCCACCGGCATCCTCGTCCCCGGCCACGACCCCGTGGACTACGCCCGTGAGCTGCGGCGATTCGTCGACGAACCGCAGCTCACCGCCCGGATGGGCGCCGAGGCCGCCCGGCACGCGCAGTTCTTCGGCTGGGACACGGCCGCGAGCGGCACGGCCGACGTGTACACAGCGGCCATGCATGATCACCGCCGTCGCGTACGCTCCCACCATGGCTGACACCGCCGCGATCATCGAGAGCGCGCTGAACGGCGCGGAACTGAGCTGGGAAAGCCCCCAGCCGGGCACCTACGTCGTCCAGCTCCCCGGCACCCGCAAGCTGTCCACGACCTGCTCCCTCAAGGTGGGCCGGCACTCGCTGTCGGTCAACGCCTTCGTCATCCGCCACCCCGACGAGAACGAGGCAGGCGTCCACCGCTGGTTGCTGGAGCGCAACCTCAAGCTGTACGGGCTCGGCTACGCGGTGGACGGCCTCGGCGACATCTACCTGGTGGGCCGGCTCCCGCTGTCCGTGGTGACCCCGGAGGAGCTGGACCGGCTCCTGGGCACCGTCCTGGAGGCCGCCGACGGCGCCTTCAACACCCTGCTGGAGCTGGGCTTCGCCGGCGCCATCAAGCGGGAGTACGAGTGGCGGGTCTCCCGCGGCGAGCCGACCTTCAACCTGGACGCGTTCCGCCACCTGACCCAGCCCCAGGGCGGGTCCGGCGGACCGACCGGCTGACGCACCACGCCGAACGGGCCGCCGGGACGGCCGGGTCAGGCCGCCGGGGCCCGGTCCGTGGCGGAGTCCGGAGCCGCAGCCGCAGCCGGAGCCGCCTGGGCGGCCTCCTCCTCCGGGGCGGACGCCTCCCGCGGCAGCCCCCGCATCAACACCCAGTACCCGGCGGCGGCCACCGTGCCCAGCACGGCGGTCGAGGCCCACAGCCAGTCCGCCCCGTACGCGTCGATCACATGACCGGCCAGCAGCGGGGCCAGCACCGCCGCCACCGACCAGGACAGGGTGTACACGCCCTGGTAGCGGCCCCGGCCGTGCAGCGGGGAGAGCCGGACGACCAGGCTCATCTGGGTCGGCGAGTTGATGATCTCCGCGAGGGTCCACACGCACACCGTCAGCGCGTACACCGCGAGCGATCCGGCGAAGGCGGTCATCGCGAACCCGTATCCGGCCAGCAGGGCGGAGGCCACCAGCAGCTTCTGCGGGTCGCGGTGCTCGATGAACCGGGTGACCGGGATCTGCAGCGCCACGATCAGCACGCCGTTCGCGGCGATCGCCAGCCCGTAGTCGCCCGCCGAGAAGCCGGCCTGGGCCATGGCCACGGGCAGCCCGACCGAGGACTGCATGAACAGCATGGAGATGAGGAAGGACAGCGCCACCACGCTCATGAACCGCCCGTCGCGGAGCACCGCCCCGAGCCCGATCTCCTCCTCCGCGTCCTTCCCGGAGCCGCCGGCCTCCCGCTCCGGCCGGGACTCGGGAAGCTTGATCCAGACGAGCACCGCGCAGGCCAGCGTGAGCGCGGCCTCGACCAGGAAGCCCGCGAGGTAGCTGTGCTCGGCGATCAGGCCGGCGGCGACCGAGCTGACCGCGAAGCCCAGGTTGATGGCCCAGTAGTTCAGGGCGAAGGCCCGCACCCGGTCCTCCGGGCGGACGATGTCCGCCATCATCGCCTGCACCGCCGGCCGGGAGGCGTTGGAGGTGAAGCCGACCAGCATGGTGCCCGCGGCGATCGCCGCCGGGTGCTCCAGGAAGCCGAGCAGCGCCACCGCGAAGGCCGTGGATGCCTGGGCGGCGAACAGGGTGGGCCGGCGCCCCAGCCGGTCCGTCATCACCCCGGCGACCAGCGAGGAGACCACGCCGCCGAGCCCGTGCAGGGCGACCACCAGGGCGGCGAAGGAGGCCGAGTAGCCCCACTTCTGGGTCAGGTACAGGGTCATGAAGGTGGCGACGAAGGCCCCGAGCCGGTTGACCAGCGTGCTCGTCCACAGCCACCAGAAGGCCCGTGGCAGACCCGACACGCTTTCGTGCACGGCACGTCTCAGACTTCCCACGGACATACGGAATCCCCCCGGCGATGTAAGTGGCCCTGTGGCTTTACGCACCCTACGATCGCTGCCGCTCCGAGACCACTCGATTGACGCGGACTGTCAATCCGCCGCCCCGCGCACCGGCCCGGAGGGCCCGCGCGGCCGCCCCGGCGCGTCCATTAGGCTCGTACGCATGGCCGACGCACCGTACAAGCTGATCCTGCTCCGCCACGGCGAGAGCGAGTGGAACGCGAAGAACCTGTTCACCGGCTGGGTGGACGTCAACCTCAACGAGAAGGGCGAGAAGGAGGCGGTCCGCGGCGGTGAGCTGCTCAAGGACGCCGGCCTGCTCCCCGACGTGGTCCACACGTCCCTCCAGAAGCGCGCCATCCGCACGGCGCAGCTCGCGCTGGAGGCCGCCGACCGCCACTGGATCCCCGTCCACCGCTCCTGGCGGCTGAACGAGCGCCACTACGGTGCGCTCCAGGGCAAGGACAAGGCCCAGACCCTCGCCGAGTTCGGCGAGGAGCAGTTCATGCTGTGGCGCCGCTCGTACGACACCCCGCCGCCGGCCCTCGAGGACGGCACCGAGTTCTCCCAGTCGGACGACGCGCGCTACGCCTCCATCCCGCCGGAGCTGCGCCCGAAGACGGAGTGCCTGAAGGACGTCGTCCAGCGCATGCTGCCGTACTGGTACGACGGCATCGTCCCGGACCTCCTCGCCGGTCGCACCGTCCTGGTCGCCGCGCACGGCAACTCCCTGCGCGCCCTGGTCAAGCACCTCGACGGCATCTCCGACGCCGACATCGCGGGCCTGAACATCCCCACCGGCATCCCGCTCTCCTACGAGCTCGACGCCGACTTCAAGCCCCTCAACCCGGGCGGCACCTACCTCGACCCGGAGGCCGCCGCGGCCGCCATCGAGGCCGTCAAGAACCAGGGCAAGAAGAAGTAGTTTTTGTGATCATGCCTCCCACCTGCGCGTTCGGCGCGGATGGGAGGCATTTTCACGGCCTGGAAGTGGACGCCACCACCGGCCTCGTACGCTCGCACGGGAGCGCCCCGCGGCGCGTGGCTGCGGGGCGCCTCGGGGGTTAGTCGACCTGCTGCCCGTCGTGCGTACCGCCCTTGCAGTAGTTGCCCTCCTCGTTGATCGCGGGAGTTCCGCCGCCCTGCTTGCACTCAGAAGGGGTGACCACGGATGGGGCACCCTGTGCGGTAGCGGTGGCGGCGCCTGTGAGGCCGAGGCCGGCGAGGGCTACCGTCGTGATGACGGCGGCGAGGATTCGTCGAAGGCGCATGTGGTTCCCCTTTCACGGATTGCCTCGGTTGGGGCCACAGCCAGCCTGATCTTCACCCATGTGGGTGGCACGTCATGTTGCGCCATTCGGGTGAAGTGCTGTCGGGGCAACCGTGAAGGGCCCCGTCCGGTGGACGAGGCCCTTCGCCGTGTGTGGGCCGGGTGCGGTGGGTCAGCCGCCGCACTGGCAGGGGGCGCCGGACTGGCAGCCGCAGCCGCAGCCCGAGCCGCAGCCGCAGGCCGCGAGCAGGGGCAGGCGCAGCGGCTCCGGCTTCGGGAGCTGCTCCTGCTCCGGCGTGATGGGGACGGGGGAATCTGGCATGGTTCCTCCTCGGAGGCGGGGTACGTTCTGGCAGTCGTACGTGCCTTCGCCCTCATTCATGCCCAGCGGTACCGGCGCGTCAACGGCGCATTGGGGCTCGCGGCCCCGTCTCCCGGCCGCCTGCTCAGACGGGCTCGATCGGCGGCTGCAGCTCGTCCGCGTGCTCGCCCGTCACCAGGTACACCACGCGCTTGGCCACCGACACCGCGTGGTCGGCGAAACGCTCGTAGTAGCGGCCCAGCAGGGTCACGTCCACCGCGGTCTCGATGCCGTGCTTCCAGCGGTCGTCCATCAGGTGCTGGAACAGCGTGCGGTGCAGCTGGTCCATCTCGTCGTCGTCCGTCTCCAGCTGCATCGCCAGGTCGACGTCCTTGGTGATGATGACCTCGGCAGCCTTGGCCATCAGCCGCTGGGCGAGCTGCCCCATCTCCAGGATGGTCGCGTGCAGGTCCCGCGGCACCGCCGACGCCGGGAAGCGCAGCCGCGCCAGCTTCGCGACGTGCTGCGCCAGGTCGCCCGAGCGCTCCAGGTCGGCGCTCATGCGCAGCGAGGTCACCACGATCCGCAGGTCCGTCGCGACCGGCTGCTGGCGGGCCAGCAGGGCGATGGCGCGGGCCTCGAGGTCGTGCTGGAGGTCGTCGACCTTCTGGTCGGCGGCGATGACGCTCTCCGCGAGCTTCAGGTCGGCGTCGAGCATGGACGTCGTGGCCCGCCCGATCGCGGAACCGACCAGCCGGGCCATCTCGACCAGGCCCTCCCCGATCGAATCCAGTTCCTCGTGGTACGCGTCACGCATGGGTGTCCCTCTCTTGGCCTACTGCGCTGCTGCCCCTGGCACGGGCGGGTGGGTGCGGCCTCCTGCCCCACGCTGACACGTTCGGCCGCAAACGCGTCCGACTCCGGCATCCCAAGTGAATCAGCTCCGTCGTCACGGTGAACTCTGGGCGACGACTGTTCGAGGCGCCACCCGAACGGCTGTGGAAGTGCCTTTGCACCTGCTTAACCTGGATGCATGGACGTGAACGCGGCGGTCGCCGCAGCTGCAGCGATCGCCGGTGCGTGCACCGGTGCGGTCGCGACGCTGGCGTTCCGCTGGAGTGAGCGCGACCAGGCCCGCCCCACCAGGAGCTCCATGCGCCCGGACATCAACGCGGTGCTCCCTCCCGGAGTCGACACCGTCCTGTCCGTCCTCCGTTCTTCCGCCGTCGTCCTCGACGAGGGTGACGCGGTGGTCAAGGCCAGCTCGGCGGCGTACGCCCTCGGGCTCGTCCGCGGCGGCAAGCTGGCCGTGGAGCCCATGCTCCACATGGCCCGCGACACCCGCCGGGACGGAGAGATACGGCAGGTCGAGCTCGACCTGCCCCGGCGCGGCACCGGCCGCGGCGAGGCCCTCGCGGTCTCGGCGCGCGTCGCCCCGCTCGGCTCCCGGCTCGTGCTGCTGCTGGTCGAGGACCTCACCGAGGCACGCCGCATCGAGGCGGTACGGCGCGACTTCGTCGCGAACGTGTCGCACGAGCTGAAGACGCCGGTGGGCGCGATCTCGCTGCTGTCCGAAGCCGTCATGGACGCCGCGGACGACCCGGAGGCGGTCAGCCGCTTCGCCGGGCGGATGCAGATCGAGGCCACCCGGCTGATCAACCTCGTCCAGGAGCTCATCGACCTCTCGCGGGTGCAGAACGACGAACTGCTGGAGGACGCCGAGCCGGTCCGCGTGGACATGCTCGTGGCGGAGGCGATGGACCGCTGCCGTCACACGGCGTCCGCCAAGCAGATCACCATGGCCGCGGGCGGCACCTCCGACCTGTTCGTCTGGGGACACCGCGGCCAGCTCGCGGCGGCCCTGGGCAACCTGGTCGAGAACGCCGTCAACTACAGCCCGGCCCGCACCCGCGTCGGCATCGCCGCCCGCAAGGTGGCGGCACCCGGCGGGGACATGATCGAGATAGCCGTGACCGACCAGGGCATCGGGATCCCGGAGAAGGACCGCGAGCGGATCTTCGAGCGCTTCTACCGCGTGGACCCGGCCCGCTCCCGCGCCACGGGCGGGACCGGCCTCGGCCTCGCGATCGTGAAGCACGTCGCCGCCTCCCACGGCGGCGAGGTGTCCGTGTGGAGCTCGGAGGGCCAGGGCTCCACGTTCACGCTGCGGCTGCCCGAGGCCGCCGCTCCGTCGTCGAACCACGCCGCGTCCGCCGCCCCGGCCGCCCCCGCCCCCGGCCACCCGACCCCAGCCTGACCCAGAGAACCAGCCATCCCTGCCCCGGAGGTCCTTCCGTGACCCGAGTGCTCGTCGTCGAGGATGAGGAATCCTTCAGCGACGCCCTGTCCTACATGCTCCGCAAGGAGGGCTTCGAGGTCGCCATCGCCGCGACCGGGCCCGACGGGCTCGACGAGTTCGAGCGCAACGGCGCCGACCTCGTCCTCCTCGACCTGATGCTCCCGGGCCTGCCGGGCACGGAGGTCTGCCGGCAGCTGCGCGGCCGCTCCAACGTCCCCGTCATCATGGTGACCGCCAAGGACAGCGAGATCGACAAGGTCGTCGGGCTGGAGATAGGAGCTGACGACTACGTCACCAAGCCCTTCTCCTCGCGGGAGCTGGTCGCCCGCATCCGCGCGGTCCTGCGCCGCCGCGGAGAGCCGGAGGAGGTCGCTCCCGCCGCGCTGGAGGCCGGCCCGGTGCGCATGGACGTCGACCGGCACGTCGTCACCGTCGGCGGCGCCAAGGTGGACCTCCCGCTGAAGGAGTTCGACCTGCTGGAGATGCTGCTGCGCAACGCGGGCCGGGTCCTGACCCGCATGCAGCTGATCGACCGGGTGTGGGGCGCGGACTACGTCGGTGACACCAAGACCCTCGACGTGCACGTCAAGCGTCTGCGCGCCAAGATCGAGCCCGACCCGGGCGCCCCGCGCTACCTGGTCACCGTCCGCGGCCTCGGCTACAAGTTCGAGCCGTAGACCCGGGGCCCCGGGTAGCTCCGGGCCCCGGTGGCCCGGCCCGGACCTCGCCCACGGCACAACGGGAAGGGCCCCGTCCGCATGCAGCGGACCCGCTCCAGGCCCAGCACCTGCTTCCAGATGCTGGCGAGGGTCTCCTCGCGCTCGTTGCGGGGGGCGACGTGCGC
>NZ_JBHXTC010000039.1:43597-48547 GCF_042677605.1 Streptomyces sp. NPDC127106
CCGCCCCGCCTGCCGCGGACGGGGCCCTTCCCGTTGTTACGGGGTGCTCGGCGCGTCAGTGGCCGGCGGAGCGCGAGGCCGAGGCCGACGGCGACGGGGACGTGGACGCGCCCGCGGACGCGCCCGCGGCCGGGGAGCCCGAGGCGGCACCCGACGGGGTGGCGGCCGGGGAACCGGACGGGGCGGCGGCCGGCGAACCCGACGGGGCGGCGGCGGGGCTGCCCGAGGCGTTCGGGCCGGCGGCGGGGGCCTCGGTCGGGCCGAAGGGGGCGAACGCGCCGGTGTTGGGGACGACGAACGCCTCCAGCGGGATGTCGCCGGTGCTGCTCATCTTGAAGACCAGCTCCTGCGCGGCACCGTTCTTCACGGCCTCGCTGGGGCCCTCGATCACGGCGGTGGCATTGCCCTTGCCGCCGATGACCACGGAGCCGCCGGAGGGAACGACGACCTTGCCGGTGCCCTCGGCGGGCTTGAGCAGGACCTTGCCGCGGCCCGGGAGGCTGATCGACTCCAGGATCTCCGGCTTCATGCTGTTGTTGAAGAGCGTTGCCGAGACCACGGCCCCGCCCCTGCGCTCCTTGGTGCCCTGGGTGATCACCAGGGCGTTCTGGATCTCGATCTCGCCCTTCACGGCGGAGGCGTTGTCCGGCTTGATCTGAAGCGTCTGCGCGTCGTTGCCCGCACCGCAGGCGGCCAGCGAGGCGATCGAGAACACGACGGCGGTGGCGGCGAGGGCGCCGCGTCGAAGGCTGCGGCTCACGGCGGCGGCAACTCCTTGGACGTACGGAACGGAAGGACGGCGGTCTGTCGGACGGCCGAGGTAAAGCCGCCCTAAGGGTGTGTCAGCGCGCTTAGGTTACCGAGCCGCCGCCCCGCCCCCGCACCCGACCCTCCGCAGGGCGCGGGAGGCCCCGCCCCCGCTCCGTGATCTTGCATTCCGCACGCCCTTCGCATGCCGTTCACGCGCCGTCCGCTATATCGCCCGGAGGTGTGCCCGTGATCAATTCCGGGATTCCTTCGAACGGCTCTCCGTGATCAATTCCAGGATTGGGCCTGAACCACTCCGTACGGGTGGCCTCCAGTCGAGTGGAGTGCTTCGGTTTCCCGTCCTTGAAAGCGGCAAAACGGGACGTACGCCACACTGGTAGGACTGGCGCCCGGGTGTAACGTGGCCGTTTCGCCCGGTCCGCACAGCGCCTCCGACCTGCGAATACCTCCTTCCGCAAGCCCTCCGCAGCACGTTCCTGTCATGGTTGTCAAGCCCCGAGATGCGCTCTGACCTGCGAAAACGCCATTCATAACGGTCAGTTCTCGTGTTACCCTGGATAGCCACGGAAGGGGTACCTGTCACATGACGTTCAAGGTTGGCGACACCGTGGTCTATCCCCATCACGGGGCCGCGCTGATCGAGGCCATCGAAACTCGCCAGATCAAAGGCGTGGACAAGACCTACTTGGTGCTCAAGGTCGCCCAGGGCGACCTGACGGTTCGTGTGCCTGCCGACAATGCAGAGTTCGTCGGCGTCCGCGACGTAGTCGGCCAGGACGGGCTGGACCGGGTCTTCGAGGTCCTGCGCTCGCCGCAGGTCGAGGAGCCGACGAACTGGTCCCGTCGCTACAAGGCAAATCTGGAGAAGCTCGCTTCTGGCGACGTCATCAAGGTCGCCGAAGTGGTGCGCGACCTGTGGCGGCGTGAGCGCGAGCGCGGTCTGTCCGCGGGCGAGAAGCGCATGCTCGCCAAGGCGCGCCAGATCCTGGTGAGCGAGCTCGCGCTCGCTGAGAACACCAACGAGGACAAGGCGGAGGCCCTCCTCGACGAGGTTCTCGCGTCCTGACGCGACAACCCCGTACACAGTCGTGCCGCGGTGCCCGATGACAGCCCCCTCCTCCACGAGGGGGCCGTTGCCGGGCGCTGCGGCATGTCTGTACCCACACCCACCCTGACGCCCGCGCCACCCACGCCACTCATGCCGTACCGGCCGTACCGCGACCCATGCCGTGTCGTGCCGGGCCCGGGCAGCCGGCTCGACCGGTCGTCACGGAAGGGGCGAGGGCGTCGCACCCGGCACTCCCCAGGGCCATACCCATGTCGGCCGAAGTCACAAACCTGGCTCGGAGCTACAACACATGTCTGACCAATCGCGCCCCCACCGCACCGCCGCGGTGATCCCGGCCGCCGGCCGCGGGGTACGCCTCGGCCCGGGCGCCCCCAAGGCCCTGCGGGCCCTGGGCGGCACGCCGATGCTCGTCCACGCCGTCCGGGCGATGGCCCGTTCTCGGGCCGTCTCCCTCGTGGTCGTCGTCGCCCCGTCCGGCGGCGCGCCCGAGGTGCGCCGCCTGCTCGACGAGCACCCGCTGCCCGACCGGACCGAACTCCTCGTCGTCCCCGGCGGCGACACCCGCCAGGCGTCCGTCGCCGCCGGCCTCGCCGCCCTCCCCGCGGACGTCACCTCCGTCCTCGTCCACGACGCGGCCCGCCCGCTCGTCCCGGTCGACACCGTCGACGCCGTCATCGAGGCCGTCCGCGCCGGCGCCCCGGCCGTCGTCCCCGCGCTGCCGCTGGCCGACACCGTCAAGGAGGTCGAGCCCGGCGGGCCCGGCGAGCCCGAGCCGGTCGTCGCCACGCCCGAACGCGCCCGACTGCGCGCCGTCCAGACCCCGCAGGGCTTCGACCTCGCCACCCTCCGGCACGCCCACGAGACCGTCGCCGCGGTCGGCGAGGGCGCGACCGACGACGCCGGAATGGTGGAACGGCTCGGCACCACCGTCATGGTGGTTCCCGGCCACGAGGAGGCCTTCAAGGTCACCCGCCCGCTCGACCTGGTCCTCGCCGAGGCCGTACTCGCCCGCAGGAGGGCCACCGATGCCTACTGACCCCACCGCCACCGCCGCCCCGCTGATCCCGCAGGTCGGCATCGGCACCGACGTGCACGCCTTCGAGGCCGGCCGCGAGCTGTGGTGCGCCGGCCTGCTGTGGGAAGGGGAGGACGGCCTCGCCGGGCACTCCGACGGAGACGTCGCCGCCCACGCCGCCTGTGACGCCCTCTTCTCCGCCGCCGGCGTCGGCGACCTCGGCGCGCACTTCGGCACCTCCCGCCCCGAGTGGTCCGGCGCGGCCGGCGTCACCCTCCTGGCGGAGGCCGCCCGGATCGTCCGCGCCGAGGGCTACGAGATCGGCAACATCGCCATCCAGGTCATCGGCGTGCGCCCGAAGATCGGCAAGCGGCGTGACGAGGCGCAGAAGGCGCTCTCCGCGGCCGCCGGCGCGCCGGTGTCCGTCTCCGGCACCACCACCGACGGGCTGGGCCTGACCGGCCGTGCCGAGGGCCTCGCCGCGATCGCCACCGCCCTCGTCTACCGGACGAACCGGGCCTGAACCCCCCCGAAGGGGGCACCGGCCGCACCGCGCCCCCGAGTCGGCGGAACGCCCCGCGCCCGACAGGGGTCGCGGGGCACTGCCCCGGGCCCACTACCCTGGATGCCGTGACTATTCGCCTGTACGACACCAGCGCCCGGCAGATCCGCGACTTCACCCCCCTCAAGCCGGGATGTGTCTCGATCTACCTCTGTGGCGCCACCGTGCAGGCGGCCCCGCACATCGGGCACATCCGCTCCGGCCTCAACTTCGACATCATGCGCCGCTGGTTCGCGTACCGCGGCTACGACGTCACCTTCATCCGGAACGTCACCGACATCGACGACAAGATCATCAAGAAGGGCGGCGAGCAGAACCGCCCCTGGTGGTCCATCGGTTACGAGAACGAGCGCGCCTTCAACGCCGGCTACGACGCCCTGGGCTGCCTGCCGCCCACCTACGAGCCCCGCGCCACCGGCCACGTCACCGAGATGATCGAGATGATGCGCGGCCTCATCGAGCGCGGCCACGCCTACGAGGCGGACGGCAGCGTCTACTTCGACGTGCGCTCGTACCCCGACTACCTGAAGCTCTCCAACCAGGAGCTGGACAATCTCATCCAGCCCGCCGAAGAGGGCATCACCGGCAAGCGCGACCCCCGCGACTTCGCCATGTGGAAGGCGTCGAAGCCCGGCGAGCCCGACTGGGAGACCCCGTGGGGCCGCGGCCGCCCCGGCTGGCACCTCGAGTGCTCCGCCATGGCGCACAAGTACCTCGGCAGCGCCTTCGACATCCACGGCGGCGGCCTCGACCTGATCTTCCCGCACCACGAGAACGAGATCGTTCAGGCCAAGGCCTACGGCGACGACTTCGCGCAGTACTGGGTGCACAACGCCTGGGTCACCATGTCCGGCGAGAAGATGTCCAAGTCCCTGGGCAACTCGGTGCTCGTCTCCGAGATGGTCAAGAACTGGCGCCCCATCGTCCTGCGCTACTACCTCGGCACCCCGCACTACCGCTCGATGATCGAGTACAGCGTGGAGGCCCTGCGCGAGGCCGAGTCGGCGTTCGCCCGCATCGAGGGCTTCTGCCAGCGCGTCGTGGAGAAGGCCGGCAAGGCCGTCGACCCGGCCGCCGAGGTCCCGCCGGCCTTCGCCGAGGCCATGGACGACGACCTGGGCGTCCCGCAGGCGCTCGCCATCGTCCACACCACCGTCCGCCAGGGCAACAGTGCGCTCGCCGCCGACGACAAGGACGCGGCCATCGCGCGCCTGTCGGAGGTGCGCGCCATGCTGGGCGTGCTCGGTCTGGACCCGATGGACGAGCGCTGGTCGGAGGAGACCGACCGGGGGGCCGAGCTCCACGGGGCCGTCGACACGCTCGTCCGGCTGGTCCTGGAGCAGCGCGAGTCGGCGCGCGCCCGCAAGGACTGGACCACCGCCGATGCCATCCGCGACCAGCTCCAGCAGTCGGGCCTGGCCATCGAGGACAGCCCCTCCGGACCGCGCTGGACCCTCGGCCCGCGCTGATCCGGACCCGGCCTGACCGGCCACGTTGTGCCGCCCGGGGCCCCGGGCGGCACAACGTGGCCGGTCA
>NZ_JBHXTC010000039.1:48557-51456 GCF_042677605.1 Streptomyces sp. NPDC127106
TCGCCTCGAGCACCCCCCCCCCCCCCCGCGTCCGACCCGCGCCCGGGGTGGAGCCGGCCGCGCCCGCACCGGAATGTTTGGGCCGCCGGGGGCCCGGGGCGCCACACTCTTCATACGTACATATCGCAGCACCAACGAAAACAGGTAGAGGTCATGGCCGGTAACAGCCAGCGCAGGGGTCGCCGCACGTCCAACAAGAAGGGCGCGACGGTCGGCAGCGGTGGTCAGCGGCGCAAGGGCCTGGAAGGCAAGGGCCCCACGCCGAAGGCCGAGGACCGCAAGGGCCACAAGGCCTTCCGCATGGCCAACGCCGCCGCCAAGGCCGCCGCGCGCCGCCGCCCCGCGCCCCGCCGCGGCGGCCCCAAGGGCCAGAGCGAGATGGTCGTTGGCCGCAACCCGGTCTTCGAGGCGCTGCGCGACGGCGTGCCCGCCACCACCCTGTACGTCCAGCAGTTCATCGACAACGACGAGCGCGTCCGCGAGGCCCTGCAGCTCGCCGGCGCCCGCGGCAACATCAACCTGATGGAGGCCCCGCGCCCCGAGCTCGACCGGATGACCGGCGGCCTCAACCACCAGGGCCTCGTCCTCCAGGTCCCGCCGTACGAGTACGCGCACCCCGAGGACCTCACCGAGGCCGCCTACGACAACGGCGAGGAGCCGCTGATCGTCGCCCTCGACGGCGTCACCGACCCCCGCAACCTCGGTGCGATCGTCCGCTCCGTCTCCGCCTTCGGCGGCCACGGCGTGGTCATCCCCGAGCGCCGCGCCGCCGGCATGACCGCCGGAGCCTGGAAGACCTCCGCCGGCACCGCCGCCCGCACCCCGGTCTCCCGCGTCACCAACCTGACCCGCGCCCTCCAGGACTACAAGAAGGCCGGGCTGACCGTCGTCGGCCTCGCCGCCGAGGGCGAGCACAGCGTCGCCGACCTCGACGCCCTGGCCGGCCCCGTCGTCATCGTCGTCGGCTCCGAGGGCAAGGGTCTCGGCCGGCTCGTCGGCGAGACCTGCGACTACCTCGTGCGCATCCCCATGCCGGGCGGCGCCGAGTCGCTCAACGCCGGTGTCGCCGCGGGCGTCGTCCTGTACGAGGCGGCCCGCCGCCGGGGCTGAGCGCACCCGTAGGGAGCAGCGCCCTTGATCCACTCGGCTCACGGAGAGTGACCCGTGAGCGTGCCACCCCGCCCGTTTCGGGCGGGGTGGCTTGATCTTGACGCGTCTCGGACACATCCCTGCTGTCAAGGCAGTGTCCTAAACACTCATCACTCGGTTAGATGAGTGTGGACACCAGAACGTCAGGGTTCGACGACCAGCCCGCGCTGAGCATGGTCAAGGTGCCGTGCGACCCCGCACAGGTCATCGTCAACCACGCCAGCTTCCGCGTGCGGCTCGCACCGAGCCCGAGCGCGCGTTCCAAGCCCGCGAACACCCCCGGCCGGATGCCCGTCCTCGGCGGCGCCGTCACCGCCGCCGCCGGCGCCACCGCCCGCCGTCGCAGGGCCCCCGTCGTCTGGAGCGGCAAGTCCGCCCCCGGCGACACCGCCGCCATGGGCGGACTGCTCCAGGCCGTACGCCAACACGGCCACGACGACTACGACACCGCCGACGCCGGCGCCACCCAGGTCATCCCCCGCCTGGACCTCGGCCACGACCTCGGCGACGACACCGTCCCCACCCCCACCGTCATCGGCCAGCGCCAGTACGGCGACCCGGACGAGACGCGCTCCTTCGCCCCCGTACGGGACCTCCACCACGGAGGCCCCCCCGGCCCCCCCGGCCCGCTCCCGTACGACGCCGGACCCGGACCGGACGCCGCCCGCCGCGCCACCGCCGACAACCGCGGCCACGCCTCCTACTACCCCGGCCGCCGGATGAACCTCGGGGTCGTCCTGCTCCCCCTGCGGGTCTTCCTCGGCTTCATCTCCATCTACGCCGGCATGGGCAAGCTGTGCGACCCCGTCTACTTCGACGGCGGCGAACGCGGCTCCATGGTCACCTGGCTGCGCACCCTCGAACCCTGGGCCCTGGCCGAACCGCTGCGCGACTTCGCCCTCGCCCACCCCGTCGGCGCCGGCCTCAGCGTGGCCTTCCTCCAGGTCGTCGTCGGCGTCCTGACCGTCCTCGGGCTCTGGCAGCGGTTCGCCGCCTGCTTCGGCGCACTGCTGTCCGCCGCCCTGCTCATGACCGTCAGCTGGAAGACCGTCCCCGCCTACGACGCCCCCGACATCATCTACCTCGCCGCCTGGAGCCCCCTGATCATCGCCGGCGCGCCCGTCTACTCCCTGGACGGACGCCTCGCCGGCGAGGCCTGGCGCACCCTCGGCCCCCGCTCCGACCTGTGGGAGCTGCGCCGGCGCGTGCTGCGGCGCGGCGCCGTCATGGCCACCCTCGTCTGCGGGCTCACCCTCCTCATCGGCTCGTTGCTCGGCGGCGCCGTCCGCTCCAGCACCGTCGTCACCGTGCCCGGCCCCGGCCAGGCTCCGAGCAACTACCTGCCCGGCTCCCCGTTGCCGGTACCGCCGCCCAAGCAGCAGCGCCAGCAGCAGCCGTCGCAGCAGCCCTCGTCGCAGCAGCCGTCGCAGCCGGCGGAACCGGCCGCCAGCGCCACCCCCTCGACCAAGCCCAGCACCCGCACCGGTTCCACGGCCCGCGAGACCACGGGCACCGGCTCGCAGCCGCCCGCCGCCACCCGGGGCACCGGCAGCAGCCAGAGCAGCACCGGTACCGCACCCAAGCAGTCCACCCCGAAGACCTCGTCGTCCACGACCACCCGCAGCAGCGGCACGAGCAGCGGCGGGGACACCCCGTCCAAGCAGCCCGGCCTCGTCGGCGGCCTCCGCGGCTGACCGGCCTGGCCCGACCCGAAGGAGAACCGGGGGCGGGGGGGCGCGCGGGGGGGCGG
>NZ_JBHXTC010000039.1:51466-76130 GCF_042677605.1 Streptomyces sp. NPDC127106
CCCCGCGGCGCCGGGGCCCCCCCCCCCGGCGCGCCCGCCCCCCCCCCCCCCCGCCCCCCCGCGCGCCCCCCCCCCGCGCGCGCGCCCCCCCCCCCCGGGCCGTTTCCGTACGCGGGCCCGCCGAAGCCGGCAGGAGCCGTCAGGAGGTCTTCTGCGCCGCCAGTTCGCGCGCGGCCTCGGTCAGGTCCTTCGCCGTGTCGATGGCCCGCCAGTACGCGCCCTGCGGCAGCGGGAAGCCCGCCAGCCGCCGTTCCCGCGCCAGCCGCGGGAACGTGGTGCGCTCGTGGTCGCCCAAATCCGGGAGCAAAGCGGTGAATTCGGGTGAGAAGACGTATACGCCGGCGTTGATCAGGTACGGCGACGGCGGCGCCTCGATGAAGTCCAGCACCTGCCCGAACTCGTTGGTCTCCACCGCACCCCACGGAATGCGCGGCCGCGCCAGCGCCAGCGTCGCCGTCGCGGCCCGCTCGGCGTGGAACGCGGCCATCTCCCGCAGCGAGAACCGGGTCCAGATGTCCCCGTTCGTCGCGTACCACGGTCGGTCCGGGTGCGGCAGGTGCCGCGCGGCGTACTTCAGGCCGCCGCCGCGCCCGAGCGGCTCCTCCTCCACCACCGTCGTCACGCGCAGCGGGAGGTCGGCCTCCGCCAGCCACTCCTGGAGCACCTCGGCGAGGTGCCCGCAGGAGACGACGGCGTCGGTGACCCCCTCGGAGGCTAGCCAGTTCAGCTGGTGCCCGATGATCGGCACCCCGGTTCCCGGGATCTCGACCATCGGCTTGGGCCGGTCGTCCGTGTACGGCCGCAGCCGCGAACCCTGGCCGCCCGCCAGGACCACCGCCTGGGTGGGCGCCTGGGTGAGGGAGGCCGGGATCGCGGCCGCGGAGTCGTTGCTGTGGGCTGCGGGGGGTGCATCGGTCATGGCCGCCAGCGTAGGGCCCGCCTCCGCCGCCGGCCCGCCGCTCGGGAAGCGGGCAGGGCGGCGACACGGCCGGGGTGCTGCCGGGGCCGGCCGGGTCCCGCCGGGGGCCTCGGCGGGACCGGAGGTCAGCCCATGGAGGCGACGCCGGACGCGTACGAGGTGTCGCAGACAGGGCGCGCGAAGGACTGGGCCTTCGTCGGGCCGTACGCCTCGACGGCGGCCCGCCCCAGGGCCCGCGCGATGCCCACGCAGTGGTCGGCGAGCGAAGGCCGCCGGTCCACTTCCTGCTGGAGGTGCGTCAGGACGTCACCCGGCATCCCGCCCTGCTGGAGCTCGGAGATGAGCTTGTCGCGCAGCACGTCCTGCGGGGCGCGCGGCTTCGCGGGCACGGAGACGTTCTCGGCGGAGGCGGTCAGGATCCGGGACGACGAGTTGTCCGCCCACGGGACCATCGTGACCGCGAGGGTCCCGGACAGGACCAGGACGACGGGCAGGACCAGGGCGAGGGAACGGCCGATACGGCGGGCAGTGTGGGTCACGAGGGCGAGAGTAGCGCTCGGTGAAAGTTTGGCGACAGTTAGTCACCCGGTCGGGGGATGGTTCGACGTGGTTTTTCGAATAGCGGGTTGACGGGCGCGGCGAACGCCGCCCCCCATGCCCGGAGGGGCGCTCCCCTCGCGGGAGCGCCCCTCCGGTCCGGTCGCCTCAGTCGGAGAGGCGCTCGCCGGAGGACGTCGAGAAGACGTGGATCTCGTCGGGGCGCGGCACCACGTGCAGGCTGGAGCCCTTCTCGGGGACCTGGCGGCCGCCGACGCGGACCACGATGTCCTGGCCGCCGTCGGCCTTGGAGGTGCGGCCGTAGACGTACCCGTCGGCGCCGAGCTCCTCGACCACGTTGACCGTGATGGTCAGGCCGCCCTCGGTGCCGACGTCGAAGTGCTCGGGGCGCACGCCGACGGTGACGGTGCGGTCGCCCGCGTCCGCGGCGGCGGCGATCGCCTCGCGCGAGACGGGCACGACGCTGTCGCCGAACTTGACGCCGCCGTCGGTGATCGGGACCTCCACCAGGTTCATGGCGGGCGAGCCGATGAAGCCGGCGACGAACAGGTTCGCCGGGCGGTCGTACATGTTGCGCGGGGTGTCGACCTGTTGCAGGAGGCCGTCCTTCAGGACCGCCACCCGGTCGCCCATCGTCATCGCCTCGACCTGGTCGTGGGTGACGTAGACGGTGGTGATGCCGAGGTCGCGCTGGAGCGCCGCGATCTGCGTACGGGTGGAGACGCGGAGCTTGGCGTCGAGGTTCGACAGCGGCTCGTCCATCAGGAAGACCTGCGGCTTGCGCACGATGGCGCGGCCCATGGCGACGCGCTGCCGCTGGCCGCCGGAGAGGGCCTTGGGCTTGCGGTCCAGGTACTGGGTGAGGTCGAGCATCTTCGCCGCGTCCTCCACCTTGCGGCGGATGGTCGCCTTGTCCTCGCCGGCGATCTTCAGGGCGAAGCCCATGTTGTCGGCGACGGTCATGTGCGGGTAGAGCGCGTAGTTCTGGAACACCATCGCGATGTCCCGGTCCTTCGGCGGCAGGTGCGTGACCTCGCGCTCGCCGATGCGGATGGCGCCGCCGTTGACGTCCTCCAGGCCGGCGAGCATGCGCAGCGAGGTGGACTTGCCGCAGCCGGAGGGGCCCACGAGGACGAGGAACTCGCCGTCCTCGATGTGCAGGTCGAGGGCGTCGACGGCGGGCTTGTCGGAGCCGGGGTAGAGCCGGGTAGCCGCGTCGAAGGTGACAGAAGCCATGGTGATGCATCCCTTCTACCGGCAGGAACGTGCCGGACGATCCGAGTGGAAGGAAGTGGTGGTCTGGTCCACAGGGGTGGACTTCCGCCCGACGCTACCCGGCGGGGGGCGTTCTGTCAGCACCCGGCCGGGGGTGACGTACGACGCGCCCGCGGGCGGCGGGAGCCCTTTCCCGGACGGGTGGTGCGCGGATGCGGGCCGGAAAAGCCCTTCGCGAGCGAGCCGGTCGGCTGTGTAAAGTGAGGGCGATTGGCGTGCGCGCAGCGTCACAGGCCTCCTTAGCTCAGCTGGCCAGAGCACCGCTCTTGTAAAGCGTAGGTCGTCGGTTCGAATCCGACAGGGGGCTCCGTTCCAGGTCGGAGGTATTTCCGGCCGGGGAATTCGCGCAGAAGTGGAAGGCCTCGGAGTGCTGCTCCGGGGCCTTCTGCGTGTGCGCGGGGTGCGGCGCCGGGTTCAGTGGCGGCCCGAGATGCGGTCGGCGAGGCGGGCCAGGGGGGTCGTGGCCGGGGTGTGGGTCGCGGTCTCGTGGCGGTCGGCCTCGCGGTAGGCGGCGTACAGGGCCTGGACGCCGAGCCAGCGGAAGGGCTCCGGCTCCCAGCGGCGTACGCGGTGGTTCACCCAGGGCAGGGCGGTCAGTTCGGTGGTGTCCTCCAGGACCAGGTCGCGCAGGGTGCGGCCGGCCAGGTTGGAGGTGGCGACGCCGGAGCCCACGTAGCCGCCGGCCCAGCCGAGGCCCGTGGTGCGGTCGAGGGTGACGGTGGCGCACCAGTCGCGCGGGACGCCGAGGACGCCCGACCAGGCGTGGGTGATCTCGACCCCGGCGAGCACCGGGAAGAAGGCCGTCAGCAGCCGGGTGAGGGCGTCGATGGTCCCGGGCTGGGTGGTGCCGTCGGTGTCCGTGCGCGAGCCGAAGCGGTACGGGACCCCGCGGCCGCCGATCGCGATGCGGTGGTCGGCGGTGCGCTGGGCGTACATGTAGGCGTGGGCCATGTCGCCGAGGGTCTCCGCGCCGGTCCAGCCGATGCGGTCCCAGGTCGCCTCGGACAGCGGAGCGGTGACGATCATCGAGGAGTTCATCGGGAGCCAGGCGCGCTTGTGCCCCTTGAGGCCCGCCGTGAAGCCCTCCGTGCAGCGCAGCACGAAGGGGGCGCGGACCGTGCCGTACGGGGTGACGGCGCGGCGCGGCGCGATCTCGGTGACCGGGGTGGATTCGTGGATCACCACGCCGAGGCGTTCGCAGGCGGCGGCGAGTCCCTTGACCAGCTTGAGCGGGTGGATGCGGGCGCCGTGCGGGGTCCAGGTGGAGCCGACGGCGTCGGCGATGTCGATGCGGGCACGGGTGGCGGCGGCGCCGTGGAGCTCGCGGTCGGTCTCGCCGAAGGCGCGTTCGGCCTCGTGGAAGGCCTTGAGGCGGCTGAGCTGGGCGGGGGTGCGGGCGACTTCGAGGACCCCGCCGCGGTGGACGTCGGCGTCGATGCCCTCCTGCGCGGCGACGTCGATGACCTCGGTGACGGTGGCGTTCATGGCCCGCTGGAGGCGCTGGGCGGCGGGGCGGCCGTGCAGGCGGGCGTAGCGGTCGCGGCCGGCGATGCCGTTGTAGAGCCAGCCGCCGTTGCGGCCGGAGGCGCCGTAGCCGCAGAACTTCTGCTCCAGGACGGTGACGCGCAGGTCGGGTGCGGAGGTCTTGAGGTAGTACGCGGTCCACAGGCCGGTGTAGCCGCCGCCGACGATGACGACGTCGGCGGTGGCGTCGCCGGTGAGGGGGGCGCGGGGCGGTGCGCCGCCGGTGGCGTCGGTCGCGTACCAGAAGGAGATGCCGCCGTTGATCGTCATGGGGGAGTTGGTACACGGGGTCGGGAGGGGTGTCCAGAGGGCCGGGTGTCGTGTCCTGGGGCTTCGGACCAGGCATTTCGTCCGCTGTGGTGGCGATCTCCCCCGTGCGGGGGAGGCGGTCTCGGGGCGGTACGGTCTACCGTCGGGGTGTGGTGGAGATTCCGGAGGGGCTGGTCGAGGCGCAGCTCCTGTTCAACGGGGAGGCGGGGCGGGAGTTCCTCGCGGGGCTGCCGGCGCGGACGGAGCGGTTCCTACAGGAGTGGGGGCTGCGGCCGGCGGGTCCCGTGATGCACGGGATGACGGCGCTGGTGGTGCCGGTGGAGCGGGCGGACGGGACGGTGGCGGCGCTGAAGCTGCTGCTGCCGGACGAGGAGAGCGTGGGGGAACCGCTGGCGCTGCGCGTGTGGGACGGGCGGGGCTGCGTACGGCTGCTGGAGCACGATCCGGGGACGGGGACGCTGTTGCTGGAGCGGCTCGACGAGCGGCGGCCGCTGTCGGGGCTGGCGGAGCGGGATCCGCGGCAGGCGGTGCGTGTGGTGGGCGAGTTGCTGGCGCGGCTGACGGAGGTGCCGGCGCCGGCCGGGGTGCGGCGGCTGGGGCCGATGGTCGCCGGGATGCTGGAGCGGACGCCGGCGGCCCTGGCGGGGATCCCGGACGCGCGGGCCCGGGGGCTGGTGGCGGACTGCGCGGCGGCACTGGCGGAGGTGGCGGGGGAGCCGGGGGATCGGTTGCTGCACTGGGACCTGCACTACGACAACGTGCTGGCGGGCGGGCGGGAGCCGTGGCTGGCGATCGATCCGAAGCCGCTCGCGGGCGATCCGGGGTTCGAGCTGCTGCCGGCGATCCGGAACAACTTCTTCGCGGATCAGGTGCGGTGGCGGTTCGACCTGCTGACGGAGGCGCTCGGGCTGGAGCGGGAGCGGGCGCGGGCGTGGACGCTGGGGCGGGTACTGCAGAACGTCCTGTGGGACGTGGCGGATGCGCGGGGCGGCGTACCGGAGCTGGACGGGGAGCAACTGCTCGTCGCAGAGCTGGTGTTGGGGCGGGCTTAGGCTGCGGGGATGATCCGTAGCGCTGTCGCCGGGGACGTCCCGGTCATCCATGCCATGATCCGCGAGCTCGCGGAGTACGAGAAGGTGCCGCACGAGGCGCGGGCCACCGAGGAGCAGTTGCGGGAGGCGCTGTTCGGGGCGCGGCCGGCGGCGTTCGCACACATCGCGCAGGCACCGGACGGCGAGCCGGTGGGGTTCGCGATCTGGTTCCTGAACTTCTCGACGTGGCGCGGGGTGCAGGGCATCTACCTGGAGGACCTGTACGTGCGCCCCGGCGCCCGCGGCGGTGGGTACGGGAAGGCGCTGCTGGCCGGGCTGGCGCGGATCTGCGTGGAGCGCGGGTACGAGCGGTTGGAGTGGTCGGTGCTGAAGTGGAACGAGCCGACGATCGCGTTCTACGAGGCGCTGGGGGCGCACCCCCAGGACGAGTGGACGGTGTACCGGCTGGCGGACGACGCGCTGCGGAGGCTGGGCACGGCAGCCTGACGGCCGGCGGTTGGGCGCTGCTCAGGGTTCGAGGACGACCTTGCCGGTGGTGCCGCGGGTCTCCAGGGCGAGGTGTGCGGCGGCGGCCTCGGCGAGGGGGTAGCGCTGGAGGGCGGGCCGGAGGCGGCCGGCGGCGGCTTCGGCGAGGGCGCGGGTCTCCAGGGTCCGGATCGGGTCGTCGCCGCCGGCGCGCCGGAGCATGGCGGGGCCGAGGACCTGGTGGGTGGTGATGCCGCGGGCGTCGAGTTCGGCCCGGTCGGTGTCGGTGAGGGGGATGGGGCCGCCGGACCATCCGAAGACCAGGTGGAGGGCGCCGGGGGCGAGGAGGCGGAGGGCGGCGTGGGCTGTGGTGCCGCCGACGGAGTCGAAGAGGACGGTGGCGCCGGGGCGGCCCAGGGCGTCGAGGTGGGCGCGTACGGAGGCGGGCCAGTCGGGTGCGGTGTAGTCGACGGCGAGGTCGGCTCCGTTGGCGGCGGCCAGGGCGGTTTTGGCGGGGCCGCCGGCGAGGGCGATGACGGTGGCGCCGGCGTTCTTGGCGTACTGGACGAGCAGGGTGCCGATGCCGCCGGCGGCGGCGGGGACGAGCGCGACGGAGTCGGGGCCGAGGTCGGCGAACTGCAGAATGCCCAGGGTGGTCCGGCCGGTGCCGATCATGGCGACGGCTTCGGCCGGGTCGAGGCCGGGCGGGACCGGGTGCAGGCGGTCGGCGTGGGCGACGGCGTACTCGGCGTATCCGCCGGGCGCGAAGCCGAGGTGGACGACGACGCGGCGGCCGAGCCAGGCGGGGTCGGTGCCGGGGCCGAGGGCCTCGACGGTGCCGGCGACTTCGCGGCCCGGGATGGTGGGGAGCTCGGGGAGCGCGGGGGCCGGACCCTGCTCGCCCTCGCGGAGGGCGGTGTCGAGGAGGTGGACACCGGCGGCGGCCACGGCGATGCGGACCTGGCCGGGACCCGGTGCGGGGGTGTCGGTCTGCTCGGGGGTGAGGTTGTCGGCGGGGCCGAAGGCGTGCAGGCGGACGGCGCGCATGGTGGGGCCGGCGGGGGAGGGGTGGTGGATGTCCATGCGGGCCAGCCTGATCCCTCGACCGTGCTTGAGGTCAAGGGGTTGTCGGTCCGGCGGGGCAGGATGGGGGCATGGCGCGGAACGGGCAGCAGGGATCGGGCAGGACGCAGGCGGTGAAGGCGGCGCGGCGGCCGCAGGTGGGGCTGCCGCCGGAGCTGATCGGGTGGCAGGGCGGTGGGCTGGAGCCCGACGGGGACTACGACGGGCTGGAGTTCGCGGACCTCGACCTGACGGGGCAGGAGGGCGTCGGGGCGCGGTTCATGGACTGCGCGGTGCGGCGTTGCGTGCTGGACGAGGCGGGGCTGGCCGGGGCGCGGATCCTGGACTCGCTGCTGGAGGGCGTCCGGGGCGTCGGCACGGACCTGGCCGGGGCCGCGCTCCGGGACGTGGAGCTGGTCGATGCCCGGCTGGGCGGGACGGCGCTGCACGGGGCGGTGCTGGAGCGGGTGGAGTTCCGCGGCGGCAAGATCGACTATCTGAACCTGCGGCAGGCGCGGCTGCGGGACGTGGTCTTCGAGGAATGCGTGCTGGTCGAGCCGGACTTCGGTGGGGCGGTGCTGGAGCGGGTGGAGTTCCGCGGGTGCGTGCTGCGGGGAGCGGACGTGACGGGGGCCCGGATGACGGACGTGGACCTGCGGGCCGCGGCCGAGCTGGACTTCTCCCGCGGGGTGGAGGCCCTGGCCGGCGCGGCGGTCACCCCCGCCCAACTGCTGGCCCTGGCCCCGGCCCTGGCGGCACACCTGGGCCTGCGCGTACTGCCCTGACCCGGCGGCCCGCGCTCCGCCTACGGCGTGCGGCGGCCAGCTGCCGCCTGCTGCCGCCTGGGCGGCCTGCCGGGGCCGCCGCGGGCCCCTCGTGGATGCGGTTACGCCGGGACGCGGGGGAAGCGGGCCTGGAGGGTCCAGATGGCCGGGTTGTCGCCGAGGTCCTCGTGCATGTCGATGAGGTCCGCGATCAGGTCGTGCAGGAAGTCGCGTGCCTCGCGGCGCAGCATCTTGTGGCTGAAGCTCAGCGGGGCCTCCTCCGCGGGCATCCAGTCGGCCTCGACGTCGACCCAGCCGAAGCGGCGCTCGAAGAGCATGCGGTCGGTGGACTCGGTGAAGTCGAGCTCGGCGTACTGCCGGTCGGCGGAGCGGCTGCCGCGCGGGTCCCGGTCGAGTTGCTCGACGATGTCGCACAGCGCCCAGGCGAAGTCCAGGACGGGCACCCATCCCCAGGCTGTGGACACCTCCCGGTCCGCTTCGGTGTCGGCGAGGTAGACGTCCCCGCAGAACAGGTCGTGGCGCAGGGAGTGGACGTCCGCCCTCCGGTAGTCGGTCTGCGGGGGGTCGGGGAAGCGCCGGGAGAGGGAGTAGCCGATGTCGAGCACCTCCCGATGGTCCCACGCCCGCCCCGCCCCACCGGGCCCGGGTGCCCGGGGCTCACGGGAGGAGGCGTTGTTCCTTGGCCACCGAGACGGCGCCGGCGCGGGTGTCCACGCCGAGCTTGTCGTAGATGCGGCCCAGGTGGGTCTTGACCGTGGCCTCGCTGATGAACAGGGCGCGGGCGATCTCCCGGTTGCCGAGGCCGCGGGCGAGCTGGCCGAGGATGTCCAGCTCGCGGTCGGTCAGGGTGGGCCGGGAGCCCCGCATCCGGGCCATCACGCGGCTGGCGACCGGCGGCGACAGGGTGGTCCGTCCGGCCGCGGCGGCGTGGATCGCGGCGAAGAGTTCCTCCGGCCGCTCCGCCTTGAGGAGGTAGCCGGTGGCGCCCGCTCCGATCGCGCGGGTGATGTCCGCGTCGGTGTCGTACGTGGTGAGGACGAGGACGTGGGGCGGGTGGGGGGAGGCGGAGGTGATCCGGCGGGTGGCCTCGACGCCGTCGATGCCCTCGCCGAGCTGGAGGTCCATGAGGACCACGTCCGGCCGGAGCCGGGCGGCCAGGGCGACGGCCTCCTCCCCGCTGCCCGCCTCGCCGATCACCTCGATGTCGGGGGCGCTGCCGAGCAGGGCCAGCAGGCCGGCGCGGACCACCGCGTGGTCGTCGCAGAGCAGGAGCGTCGTCGTGGCGGTGGTCATGGCTGGTGCTCCAGGGGGATGGCCGCGGACAGGACGGTGCCCTCGCCCGCAGCGGATTCGATCGTGAGCGTGCCGCCGAGCTGGCCGACCCGGGCGCGCATCGCGGGGAGGCCGTGACCGCGTTCCTCGCCGCTCGCACGGGGCGGCCGGGTCCCGTCGAAGCCCTCGCCGTCGTCGGCGACGTCCAGGACGACCTGGTCGCCGAGGAAGCTGAGGGTCAGGGCCGCGGTGCGGGCGTGCGCGTGTTCCCGTACGTTCGCCAGGGCGCCCTGCGCGACGCGCAGCAGCGCCGACTGGACGCGGTCGGGCAGCGGTACGGGGGTGCCTTCCAGGTGGAAGCGGACCTCGATGTCCGGTCCGGCGTCGAGGGCGCGCAGCGCGTCGGCGAGGCCGGCCCCGCCGGCGAGCTCGGGCGGGGCGAGGTCGTGGACCAGGCGGCGGGCTTCGGCGAGGCCGCGGGCGGCGATGCCGGTGGCGGTGCGGACGTGTGCGCGGGCGGCGGCCGGGCTGTCGTCCCAGACCCGGTCGGCGGCCTGGAGCAGCATCTGCTGGCTGGACAGGTGCTGGGCGAGGGTGTCGTGGATCTCCATGGAGAGCCGCTGCCGTTCGGCGAGGGTGCCTTCGCGGCGTTCGGTGGCGGCCAGCTCCCGCCGGGTGCGGATGAGGTCGTCGATCAGTTCCCGCTGTGCCTGCGCCTGGCGTTCCATGTGGACGAAGACGGCGGTGGACAGTGCGGCGATGGCCGGCGGCGCGAGCAGCAGGTTCGGGTCGAACTCGCGGGACAGCTTGAGCTGGGCGGCGACGACGAACACGGTCAGCAGGGCGACGAGGACGATGGCCGCGCGCGGCGGCAGGGTCCGCAGGGCCGTGTAGAAGAGGGGGACGGCGCACCAGGCGAAGCTGGGGGCGAGGACGACGAGCACCACCCACACGCCGACGACCAGCCCGAGCCAGGCCAGCCTGCGCAGGGTGGGGGCGGCTCCGAGGGCCGGGCCGAGGACGTACAGCAGGGCGAGCGCGGTGCCGAGGGCGATGATCCAGGGGGTGTCGGGCGAGCCGGGGTGGCGGAGCAGGTAGCGGGCCACGGAGGCGGCCAGGAGCAGGAAGAACGCGGTGTGCATGACCGCCGCCAGCATCCGGGTGTCCCCCTTGCGCGACGGCGCTCGGCTCAGGTGGCTCACGGCGGGCTCCCGGTACGGATCGGTTGTTCGGCTCCATCGTGCCCGGTCGCGTGCCCGGTCGCGGGAGATGGCGCTGACCAGCCAAGCCGTATCCGCGGCCGGTGCGCATCAACCGATCGGACGACCCCGGGGTCAACCGGTGCGGCAGCCGTCGCGAGCCGGTACGGGGACGGGCGGGCGGGGGTGCCGGCCGCAGGCTGGGAGCACGACGCCGGGCCGGTGGAAACGGGCCGGCGAGCGGTCCGGTGGACGGCCACCGGTGCCCAGCCCGACGCCCAAGGAGCAGCAGCATGAAGACCCGCACCCGCGTTCTCACCGGTACCGCCCTCGCCGTCGCGCTCGGCGCCGGCACGTTCGGCGCGGTCAGCGCGAACGCCGCGCAGTCCGAGGTGCAGGCGGCGCCGGCCGCGGTCGCGAAGAAGGAGGGGGACGAGAAGAACTTCACCACCTCGACCCACCTGACGATCGACGCCGCCACCCGCGCCGCCCAGGGTGCGCTGGAGGCCGCCCGCAAGGAGAACCAGAAGGTGACGGTCGCGGTCGTGGACCGCAACGGCAACACCGTCGTCACCCTGCGCGGCGACGGCGCGGGCCCGCAGTCCTACGAGTCGGCGCAGCGCAAGGCCTTCACCGCGGTGTCCTGGAACGCGCCGACCTCGGTGCTCGTCGGCCGCCTCGCCCAGGCCCCGAACCTGAAGGACATCCCGGGCACGCTGTTCCTCGGCGGCGGTGTTCCGGTGCAGGCTGGCGGTGCGCCGGTGGCGGGCATCGGCGTGGCCGGCGCCCCGAGCGGCGACCTGGACGAGAAGTTCGCCAAGGCCGGTGTCGAGGCCCTGGAGAAGTAGTCCGGACCGGGCGGGCAGGGCCGCGGCAGTGCAGGTCGTATCGGACCGTAGTGCGACAAGACGACCCATAGGATCGGTTGCGTGGAAACCCGCGCCTCCTCCCGCCCCTCCGACCCCTCCCGCCCTTCCGGCTCCTTGCGCCTCTCGGGCCGCTCGCGTGTCTCGCGTGTCTCTCGCGTCACCCGCCTCGCCGCCCCTGCCGTCGCCGCGCTGCTCGCCCTCACCACGGCGTGCACGGGCAGCACGGTGCAGGGGCGGCCGGGCGCGTCGGGCCTGCGCGACCCGTACTTCCCGAAGGCGGGCAACGGCGGCTATCAGGTCGACCACTACCGGCTGGACCTGGCGTACGACCCCGGGGACGGGGTGCTGCACGGCAAGGCGGTCATCACGGCCCGGGCCGAGCAGGGGCTCAGCTCGTTCAACCTCGACTTCAGCGGCCTGAAGGTCGAGGGCGTCACGGTGCAGGGCGCCGGCGCCCGCTTCAACCGGACCGGCAGCGAGCTGACGGTGCGCCCGGCCGACGACCTGAGGACCGGGGAGGTCTTCCGCACGGAGGTCGCGTACAGCGGCAAGCCCAAGGCCCTCTCCGATCCGGACGGCTCCGAGGAGGGCTGGATCCCCGTCGAGGACGGGGCCTTCGCGGTCGGTGAGCCGGTCGGGTCGATGACCTGGTTCCCCGGCAACCACCACCCCAGCGACAAGGCCGCGTACGACATCACCCTCACCGTCCCGAAGGGCTACGAGGCGGTGTCCAACGGACTGCTGCGCTCGCGCACCGACACCGGCGACGGGCGGACGGCGTTCGCCTGGCACAGTGCGGAGCCGGTCGCGAGCTACCTGGTCACGGCGGCGGTCGGGAAGTTCACGGTGGCGACCGGGCAGACCCCGTCGGGGGTGCCGTTGTACACGGCCGTGGCCGCCGGGGAGGCGGAGGACGGCGGGCCCGCGCTGGCGCGGCTGCCGGAGATGGTGGAGTGGGGCGCCGAGCGGTTCGGCCCGTACCCGTTCGCGGCCGCGGGTGCGATCGTCGCGCCGTCCGAGACCCTCGCCTACGCGCTGGAGACGCAAACCCGGCCGGTCTTCTCCGGCGTCCCGAACGAGGAGCTGGTGCTGCACGAGCTGGCGCACCAGTGGTTCGGGAACTCGGTGTCGCCGAAGTCCTGGAAGGACATGTGGCTCAACGAGGGCTTCGCGACGTACGCGGAGTGGCTGTGGGCCGAGGAGCACGGCGGTCCGTCCGCCCAGCGCCGCTTCGAGGCCTTCCTGGCCGGCGACACCTCCGTCGACGCGGGCGCCGGCTCCGACTGGGACGCGTTCCCGCCGGCCGTGCCGCCCGGCCCGGAGGACATCTCCGCGAGCCCGGTGTACTACCGGGGCGCGATGGTGCTGCACCGGATCCGGCAGGAGGCGGGCGACGCGAAGTTCTTCGCGCTGCTGCGCGGCTGGGTCGCGGACCACCGGCACGGCAACGCGAGTACGGCCGACTTCACCGCCTACGCGGAGCGGAAGACCGGCCTGGACCTGTCGAAGGTCTGGGACGCCTGGCTGTACGGCAAGGACAGCCCGCGCTGACCCGCCGGCGGGACGCCTCCGCCGGTGGCCCGGCCTCCGCGGCCTGCGTCAGCGGGCCGCCGCACCGTGGAGCTCCTTGCGCAGCACGGTGCACTTCCGGCCCAGCTCCAGGTCCTCGGCGTGCCGCAGGAACGTGTAGCCGCGGGCCGTCCAGAACGCGAGGGCGCCCGCGTTGCCGTCCAGTACGGCGATCCGCACGGCCTCGCGGCCCGCGGCGCGGAAGCGGTCCTCGACGTGGTCCGCGAGGGCGCTGCCGTACCCGCGGCGGTGCGCGCCGGCGTCGACGATCAGCAGGCCGATCCACGGGTCGGGGTCGCCGGAGGCGGGGTCCGGGTGGTGGGTGAGGACGGCGGCCAGGCCGACGAGCCGGCCGGCGGAGCGGGCGAGGAGCACCTCGGCGCCGTCGTGGGCGAGCTCGTCGGCGAGGGCGCCGGCGACCTGCTCGACCGTGATGCGGTGGGGGTCGGTGAAGTCGCCGCTGAGCTCGAAGAAGGCGTGGTTCGTCGCGTAGAGGGCGGTGACCTCGGTGAGGACGGGGCCCGGCAGGGCGCCGTCGGCCGGCACCAGCGGTTCGATGATCATCCCTCGCACGCTAGCGAAGGCCGCCGTCGTGCGCGCACCGGATTCCGCCGGCCCGGCCCGGCGGGGTGTGGTGCAGCCCCCTCCCGGCGGGGAGGGGGCTTCGGGCCGGGTGACTCAGACGTTGACGCCGAAGTCCTGGGCGATGCCGACCAGGCCCGAGGCGTAGCCCTGGCCGACCGCGCGGAACTTCCACTCGGCGCCGTTGCGGTAGAGCTCGCCGAAGACCATGGCGGTCTCGGTGGCCGCGTCCTCGGAGAGGTCGTAGCGGGCGATTTCGGCGCCGCCGGCCTGGTTCACGACGCGGATGTAGGCGTTGCGGACCTGGCCGAAGTTCTGCTGGCGGGTGTCGGCGTCGTAGATCGAGACCGGGAAGACGATCTTGTCGACGTCGGCCGGGAGGGCGGCCAGGTTGACCTGGATGGCCTCGTCGTCGCCCGCGCCCTCGCCGGTGCGGTTGTCACCGGTGTGCACGATGCTCTGGTCCGGGGTGGACTTGTTGTTGAAGAAGACGAAGTGGCTGTCCGAGACGACCTTGCCCATCGCGTTCACCGCGATGGCGGAGGCGTCCAGGTCGAAGTCGACACCGGTCGTCGTCCGGACGTCCCAGCCGAGACCGACCGTGACGGCGCTGAGGCCGGGGGCCTCCTTCGTGAGCGAGACGTTGCCGCCCTTGGACAGGCTTACTGCCATTGTGACTGGTGTCCCTTCCTCGTCGCTGACCGCGAGATGAGATGTGCGGTCAAAGTACCGCTGACCTTCATAACGCGGGGAGGGCCTCGCAGGTTCCAGCCCGCCGATTTCCGCCCGGATTTCCTCCGGCGGATTCCGTACGGACTATCCCCTGCGGCTTTCCGTTCCGACGGTACGGAAATACGGGTGACGGCGACGTGAACGGGGCGGGATCATGGGGGCATGCCTGGTCCCTATGTCATCCGCGGCTCCGTCGTGCTCCCCGAGGCGGAGCTCTCGTGGCGGTTCTCGCGCTCCTCCGGGCCGGGCGGCCAGCACGTGAACACCTCGGACTCCCGGGTGGAGCTGCTGTTCGACCTCGCGGCGACGAAGGCGCTGCCCGAGGTGTGGAAGGAGCGGGCGTTGGAACGCCTGGCCCCGCGCCTGGTGGGCGGGGTGCTGGCGGTCCGGGCCTCCGAGCACCGCTCGCAGCTGCGGAACCGGGAGATGGCGCTGGTCAGGCTGGCGTCCCTGCTGGCGGAGGCGACGGCGCCGCCGCCGAAGCCGCGCCGCGCGACGAAGATCCCGCGGGGGATCAACGAGCGGCGGCTGCGGGAGAAGAAGGCCCGCAGCGACACCAAGCGCGGCCGCTCGGGCCGCGACTGGTAGCGCCCCGTCGCACGGCCGGTGGGGCACGGCCCGGCAGGCGGCCGGCCCGCCCGCTAGGGCGCCAGCCTTCGGTAGCGGCCGCGGAAGTACGCCAGCGGTGCGGCGTCGGGCGCCGGCAGCGACGAGGTGAGCACGCGGCCGATGACCAGGGTGTGGTCGCCCGCCGCGACGCGCTCCTCGGTGCGGCACTCCAGCGTGGCCAGCGCCCCCGCGGGCAGCGGGGCCCCGGAGACCTCGCCGCGCACGTACGGCAGGTCGGCGAAGAGCAGCCGGTCGCTGATGCGGCCCTTCATCGAGAAGCGGCTCGCGATCTGCACCTGGTGGTCGGCCAGCAGCGAGACGGCCCACAGCGGCTGCTCCGCCAGCAGGTCGTCCATCCGCGACCCCTCCCGCAGGCTGACGAGCACCAGTGGCGGGTCGAGGGACACCGACAGGAAGGCGGTGGCCGTCATCCCGACGTCCTCGCCGCGCGGGCCGTCCTCGGTCAGCGGGGGCTCGTGGGCGGTGACCAGGCAGACGCCCGCCGCCAGGCGGGACAGCGCGGCGCGGAACTCGTCGTGGCTCACACCTTCAGGATGAAGGCTCGCGGTGGTCGGTACGGATACGGAGGTCGTCTTCGGCACGCCTGGAACGCTAGTCTCGCCCTCCCCCGGCGCACATCGGGCCCGAGGCCGAGCCGTGTCCTGAGACCCTTGGCCTAGGCCTCACGCGTATCGTGTGCCGCCGGAAAGACGGGGGAGCGCTCCAGGGCGCAGAAGCCGTCAGCTGGCGCCTTTATTCATCTGATGTGACTTAAGTCACAGAGGGCAAGATTTGTTGACCCTGTGTACCTGCCGCACAGCTCACTGTGATTCAGTGGACGGGACACCGCAACGAAACGCCGATGACAAAACTGGAGTTGCTGTCGAGGTCTCGGGGAGAGCGAGCGATGGAGACCGAGTCAGAGCCGTACGTCCGTCTTGCGACCCTGCGGCAGCTGCACCGGGTGGTGGCCGAGCTCAACACGGCCAGGAGTCTGGCCGACACCCTGCAGACCGTCGTGGACGGCATCGTCACCGGCCTCGGCTACGAGCTCGCCTGCGTCAACCTCGTACGCCCTGACGGCGATCTCGTCGTCGCCGCCTTCGCCGGCGACCCCGCCGCGGAAGCCCTGATCACCGGCCGCGTCGGATCCCGCGCCTCCTGGGAGCGCCGCCTGACCATGGGCGAGAACTGGGACGGCCTGCGCTTCATCCCGCACACCGAGGGCTGGGTCCTGCTGGAGGACGACGTGCCCCAGTGGCACACCGACGGCCCCGACCCGCGCTTCGAGGACGAGTGGCACCCCGAGGACCGGCTCTACGCCCCCATGTACGCGTCCGGCGGGGAACTCCTGGGCGTCATCTCCGTGGACCGGCCGCGCAACGGGCGCCGCCCCGGCGCGTGGGGGCGCGAGGCGCTCCAGATGTACGCCTTCCAGGCGGCGATCGCGATCAGCAACGCCCGGCTCCGCGCGAACATGCAGCGCGCCCTGGTCCGCCTCGAACGCGAGCAGCAGGCCCTGCGCGCCAGCGAGGAGTCCTTCCGGCAGGCCTTCGAGTACGCGCCGAGCGGCATGGCCATCGCCGAGATGGGCGGGGACCAGCACGGCCGGCTGCTGCGCACCAACGACGCCCTGTGCCGGCTGCTGGGCCGCCCCGCCTCCGTGCTGCGCCGCTACTCCTTCTCCGACCTGGTCCACCCCGAGGACATCGGGACCCTACTGCGCACCTCCGCCGAGGGCGGCCGCGCCGAGCTGCGCCTCGGCCGGCGCGACGGCACCTACGTGTGGGTCTCGCTGCGCAACTCCGTCGTCGCGGACGCCGCCGACGGCCCCCGGTTCCTGCTCACCCACGTCGAGGACATCGAGGAGCGCAAGCGGCACGAGCTCCAGCTCGCCCACCGGGCCAGCCACGACTCCCTCACCGGCCTGCCCAACAGCGCCGAGCTGCGCGCCCGGCTCTCGGCCCGGCTGTGCCGCATGCCGCAGCAGTCCCTGCGCTCCGCCGCCGTGGAGGCGCTCGACGCCGCGTACGAGGGCCGTGCCGTCGACGTCCCGGCCGTCCCCGCCGCGGGCGCCCCGGCGGGCGCCGGCGATCCCGGCGACCCCGGCTTCCGGTACGACGGCTTCCCCGAGCCCTTCGACCTCTCCGGCGGGGTGGACCCGTACGACCACCACGTGCACGCGGTGGCGCCCGCCTCCGACGTGGACGACGGGACGAAGGGGCTCGCGGTGCTCTTCTGCGACCTCGACGGGTTCAAGTCGATCAACGACCGGTTCGGGCACCACACCGGCGACGCGGTGCTGATCGAGGTCGCCCGCAGGCTGACGACGGGCGTCCGCGACGGTGACACCGTCGCCCGGCTGGGTGGTGACGAGTTCGTCGTCCTCGCCGACGGACTGGGCGCCGCCGACGCCGCCGATCTCGCCGTCCGGCTGCGCAACGCGATCATCCCGCCGATCCGGGTGGACGGCCGCGCCGTGCGCGTCGGCGCCAGTTTCGGCATCGGCTGGGCCAGCTGCGGCATGTCGGCGGACGAGGTGCTGCGCTCTGCCGACCAGCGGATGTACATCGAGAAACGGTCTCGTTCCAAAGCACATCGCAGGGCCGGCTGAGGCCGTCGGCCGCCCGGGGGCGCACGTGTTCGGGGTAGGCTCCCCGGGATGGAAAGGAGTGACCTGCGATGACGACGCCCGCGAACAACGGCCCGAACAGCGGGGCGAACAAGCCCGAGGACGACGATCCGTTCGGCTACCTCTACGCGGACGGTCAGGCTGCGGAAGCCGGGCCCGGAGCGGCGCGCGGTGTTCCCCGCACGTCGTACAACCAGGTGCGCACGGTCGGCGAGCGGACGTACGGCGGCCAGCGCGGCCAGGTACCGCCCCAGCAGCAGCCCGGCTACCAGGCCCAGTACCAGGCCCCGGAGGCCCTGCAAGCGGGCGGCTACGGCGTGCCCCAGCAGCAGCCCCACACGGCGTCGATGCAGGCGCAGAACGGCGGTTCGGGCGGCCGTGCCGGGCGCGGCGGTCGGGGCGCCGGCAGCAACTCCAGCCAGCGCGGCATGCTCATCGCGGCCGTCGCCGTGGTGGCCGCCGTCGCGATCGGCATCGGTGCGGCCCTGGCCTTCGGCGACAAGGACGCGGGCAAGAACAACACCGCCGACAAGGGTCAGACGCAGAACCAGCAGCAGCCGCAGCCGCAGAACTCCGGCGCCTCGGAGGCCCCGAGCCCCTCGGCGTCCCCCGACGTGCCGCTGCCGAAGGGCGATGCCGCGGGCGCGGGCATGGCCCTGACCGGCGGCGCCCTGCTGCAGAACGCGGTGCCCGGCGGGAAGGGTGCCGGCGGCCAGTACGTCGGCAACTTCAACCAGGGCGGTGCGGCGCTGACCTGGACCGCGGACATTCCGAACGGCGGGGACTACACGCTCTTCGTGAACTACTCGGTGCCCGGCAAGGACGCGAAGGTGACCCTCACGGTCAACGGGCAGACCCCGACGCAGTCCCTGAACCTGGCGAACTTCGCCAAGGCGGAAGCCGGTGCCTGGGACAAGGGATGGACGCGCACCTACGCGTTCATCAACCTCAAGAAGGGCACCAACACGATGAAGATCTCGTGTGAGGCCGGCAACCAGTGCGAGGCGATCTTCGACCAGCTCTCGCTGGGCCAGGGCTGGGTCAAGCGCTGACCCGCCGCCGGCACCGACCGCAACGATGAGCCTGGCCCCCGCCGCACGCGCGGCAGGGGCCAGCGGCGTTCTTCGGCCGACTCGTGGCGGTCCTCAGCTGCGGCCGGTGACGGAGACCGTCCTCCGCAGGTCCTCGTAGGTCCGCGGGTCGAACTCCCCCGCCGCCGGGGCGAGGACCGTGGCCGCGGACAGGGCCACGGCGCGGGCCAGCCGGTCCGGCCAGTCCAAGCCCTCGACCAGGCCAGCCAACAGCCCCGCCACGGCAGAATCGCCCGCTCCGGTCGGGTTGCCGGCCAGGGTCCGCGGCGGGGCGGCCTGCCAGGTGCCCTCGGCGGTGGCGGCGAGCAGCCCCTCCGGGCCGAGCGAGGTGACCACGGCGTGCGCGCCCCGGCGCCGGGCGTCGCGGCTGGCCTGCACCGGCTCGCGGGAGCCGGTGAGTTCGGCGAGTTCGGTGGCGTTCGGCTTGACCATCTCGGGGCGGGCGGCGATCCCGCGGCGCAGGGCCTCGCCGCTGGTGTCCAGGAGCACCGGCACGCCGGCCGCGCGGGCGGCGCGGACGAGGGCGGCGTACGCGCCCACCGGCACGCCCGGCGGCAGGCTGCCGCACAGGGCCACCGCCTCGGCGCCGGCGAGCAGGCCCTCGTACCGGTCCAGGAACTCCGCCCACTCCCCGGAACCGATCAGCGGGCCCGGCTCGTTGAACTGCGTGGTGTCGCCCGAGGACTCGTCGACCACGGCCAGGGTGCGGCGGGTGGTGCCCGCGCAGGTGACCAGAGCGTCGGTCACACCGGCGTAGTCGGCGAGCAGTTCGCGCAGGACCGCGCCCGTGCGGCCGCCCGCGAAGCCGGTCGCCGTCACCGGCCGGCCCAGCGCGGCCAGCACGCGGGCCACGTTGAGGCCCTTGCCTCCGGGCCGCTCGGTCACGGCGGTGACCCGGTGCGTGGTGTGCGGAGTCAGCCGCGGTACGCGGTGGGTGACGTCGAGTGCGGTGTTGAGCGTCACGGTCAGGATCATGGTTATTTCGGGTCCCGGTCTCGGTGTGTGCCGGGATCATGTCAAAGTCGGGGCGGGCGGCCCAGTCCTGCGGGCCGTCCGCCCCCGCCTCCGCTGCCGGGTACCCCCGATCGGCCGCTCACCGCCGCACCGCACCGGTCGTTACAGCGGGTTGACGATCCATTCGCCGCGCCGCATGACGCCCTTCAGGTCGAACGAGGCGTCGAGGACGACCAGGTCGGCGTACTTGCCCGGCTCCAGCGAGCCCACCCGGTCGTACAGGCCGAGCAGTTTGGCCGGATTGGCGGAGATCGCCTGGACCACCGACTCGACGGGCAGCCGGTCCAGGGTCACCGAGCGCTTGAACGCGGTGTCGAGGGTGAGGGTGGAGCCCGCGATCGAACCGCCCTCGACGAGCCGGGCCACGCCCTGCTTCACCTCCACCTCCAGCGGCCCGAGGTGGTAGGTCCCGTCGCCGAAGCCGGCCGCGTCCATCGCGTCGGTGATCAGGGCGACGCGGTGGGCGCCGGCGTGGTGGAAGGCAAGCTCCAGCATGGCCGGGTGCAGGTGGGTGCCGTCGTTGATCAGCTCGACGGTGACCCGCTCGTCCTCCAGCAACGCGGCGATCGGGCCCGGCGCCCGGTGCTCCATGGCGGGCATCGCGTTGTACAGGTGGGTGGCCACGGTGGCGCCCGCGTCGATGGCCTGGCGGGTCTGGTCGTACGTGGAGTCGGTGTGTCCGATCGCGGCGATCACCCCGTGCTCGGCCAGCAGCCGTACGGAGTCCAGCCCGCCCGGCAGCTCGGTCGCGAGGGTGACCATGCGGGCGGCGCCGTGGGCGGCGTCGACCAGCTTGCGCACCTCGGCCGGGTCGGGGTCGCGCAGCAGCTCCTCCTTGTGCGCGCCCTTGCGGCAGGGGTTGATGAACGGGCCCTCGAAGTGGATGCCCGCGATCTCGCCCTGCTGGGTCAGCTCGGCGAGCAGCCCGGCGCGGCGGCCCAGTTCGTCCAGGTCGCCGGTGACGGTGGAGGCGACCAGTGTGGTGGTGCCGTGCGCGCGGTGCGTCCGTACGCCCCGCAGCACCTCCTCGGCGGTGCCGGAGGTGAAGGAGGCGCCGCCGCCCCCGTGGTTGTGCATGTCCACGAAGCCGGGGACGAGCCAGTGCCCCGACAGGTCGACGACGGTCGCGTTCTCGTGGGCGCTGCCGGCGATCCGGTCGCCCTCGACGATGACGCGCCCGCCTGCCACGATCCCGGTCGGTAGCACCACCCGGGCGCCGGAGAGAACGGTGCTGTGTGCGCTTCCGGCCATCAGGCAGGTACCTCCGTGGCGAGTAGGTCCCAGGCGAGCAGCCCTGCGCCCAGGCATCCGGCGGTGTCCCCGAGGGCCGCCGGGACGATGTCGGGAAGCCGCTGGAACGTCACCCGCTCCTCCACGGCCGCCCGGAGCGGTGTGAACAAGGTTTCCCCCGCCTCGGCGAGCCCGCCACCGATGATCAGCGTGCCCGGGTCCAGCAGGGTGATCGCCGTGACCAGGCCGTCGGCGAGCGCGCCGACCGCCGTGAGCCACACCTCCCGGGCCGCTGCGTCGCCGGTCGCGACGGCCTCGGCGCAGTCCGCGGCGTCCGCGTCCGGGGAGCCGCTGGCGGCCGCCCAGGCGCGGCTCACGGCCGCGGCGGAGGCCAGGGTCTCCATGCAGCCGCGCTGCCCGCAGCCGCAGGGCAGGCCGCCGGGGCGGACCACGATGTGACCGATCTCGCCGGCGTAGCCGTGCGCACCGGCCTCGATGCGGCCGGCGATGCCGATGGCGCCGGCGATGCCGGTGCCGAGCGGGACGAACAGGAAGCGGTCGGTGCCCCGGCCGGCCCCGATCCGGCCCTCGGCGAGTCCGCCCGTGCGGACGTCGTGGCCGAGCGCCACCGGCAGGGAGCCGAGGCGGCTGCTCAGCAGCGCGCGCATCGGAACGTCGCGCCAGCCGAGGTTGGCCGCGTAGACGGCGGTCCCGGCCTCGGCGTCGACGATGCCGGGCACGGCGACCCCGGCTGCGGAGGCGGCCGCTCCGAAGCGCTCGCGGCCGAGTGCGTGCAGCTCGGCGGCGAAGTCCAGGATCGTCTCGACGACGGCGTCGGGGCCCCGGTCGCGGCCGGTGGCGCGGCGCGCTTCGTGGAGCAGGGAGCCGTCCTCGGCGATGAGGGCGGCCTTGATCCCGGTGCCGCCCACATCGAGGGCGATGACGTGTTTCACGGGTTTCACAGTCGACAGTCTCGCTCGCTCGGTCGGGAAAGGTCTAGTCCATTGGAGGGGATTGTTGAGCTGCCATACAAATTCAGGCCCCGGAACGGCTCCGAATGTGGAACGGGGGCCAAAGTGGTGTAGACCTTACGTGGATCGTACGTACAACCTTGGGTGGATCGAGAACTGTGAAGGGCCGTTACCTGCGCCTGGCCGCAACCGGAACCGCACTGAGCCTGGCCGCGGCGGCGCTGACCGGATGCGGAAGCATCACCGGGGACAACGAGGTGACCCTCCGGGTCGTGGCGGCCGACTACGGGGACAATCCACAGAACTCCTCGACGTCCTGGTGGAAGGACCTCGCGGCCGGCTTCGAGAAGGACCACCCCGAGGTCAAGGTCGAGGTCAGCGTCTACAACTGGTCCGAGGTCGACGCCAAGGTCGCCGAGATGGTCAAGGCCGGAAAGGCCCCCGACATCGCCCAGATCGGCGCCTACGCCGACTACGCGGCCGAGGGCAAGCTGTACACGGCCGAGGAGTTGCTGTCGGTGAAGACCGAGGCCGACTTCCTCGCGCCGCTCGCGGACGCCGGCAAGATCCGCCGCACCCAGTACGGCATGCCGTTCGTCGCCAGTACCCGCCTGCTCTTCTACAACGAGAAGCTGTTCGCCGACGCCGGGATCATCCCCAAGGACGCCAAGGGTGCCTGGCAGCCCAAGAGCTGGGCCGACCTGGAGGCCGCCGCGAAGAAGCTCAAGGGCGCGGGCGTCCCCACCCCGTTCGCCCTGCCGCTGGGCCGTGAGGAGGCGCAGGCCGAGACCATGCAGTGGCTCCTCGCGGGCGGCGGCGGCTACACCGACAACGAGGAGGAGTACGCGATCGACGCCTCCGCCAACGTCAAGACCCTCGAGTTCCTGCGCGACAAGATGGTCGGCCAGGGCCTGACCGGGCCCACGGAGCCCGGCAAGACCAACCGGCAGGACGCCTTCGACGCCTTCACCCGCGGCGAGGTCGGCATGCTCAACGGCCACCCCACCCTGATGAAGCAGGCCGGGAGCAAGGGCGTGAAGGTCGGCATGGTGCCGCTGCCGACCGCCGACGGCACCGACCAGCCGGCGATGGGCGTCGCGGACTGGGTGATGGCCTTCAAGAGCGGACACCGCGCGCAGACCGGCAAGTTCCTCGACTACCTCTACGAGTCGAAGAACCAGACGACCTTCACCCAGAAGTACGACCTGCTGCCGGTCACCACCAGCGGATACCGGGCGGTGGAGGCGAGCAACGGCGGCTCCGCGGCGCAGATGAAGACCTTCCTCACCGCACTGCCGAACTCGCGGCTGTACCCGGCCGGCAAGAAGTCCTGGGCCGGGGTGAGCGAGAACATCAAGCAGAACATCGGCCGGGCCGTCCAGCCGAACGGCCAGCCCAAGCGGATCCTGGAGGAGATCGCCACCCAGGCCCGCACGGCCGACAAGCGCTGACCCGCACCCACCGACCCCCGCCCACCGACACCCACCCGAGCTTGGCGGCCCCGTGGGTGTCGGTGGGCGGCGTTAATCTGGCCGTATGACGGACGACGGGCAGCTGACGGCCACCGAGGCCGCGGTGCTCGCGTACGAGGGACGCACGTGGCCCGGGCCCGGGGCCAAGGAGCGGGCGATACGCGAGGGGCTGGGGATGACCCCGGTCCGCTACTACCAGCTGCTCAACGCGCTGATGGACGACCCACGGGCCCTCGCCCACGCCCCGGGCACCGTCAACCGGCTCCGCCGCATCCGCGAGGCCCAGCGCGCCCGCCGCTGACGCCGCGAGACCCGGGGCCCGCACGGACCCTGACCGAGCCCGTGCCACCGCGCCCCGAGCGACCGTACGACCGCGCCCCGAGCGACCGCGCCCCGTGCGACCGCGCCCCGTACGTGTCCCGTACGTGTCCCCGCGCGCCGTAGCCGTGGCCCCGGCCGGGCCGTTAGGGTCGTGCCCATGGGGAGCCATCCGCACGACCTGCCGATGCCCGTCACCGCCGCCGGCCGCGAAGGACTCGCGGCCCTGCTCCGCGCCCCGCGCCGCAGCGTGGTCGCCCTCGACTTCGACGGCACCCTCGCCGAGATCGTCCCCGACCCGGACCAGGCGCGCGCCCACCCCGCCGCCGTCCCCGCCCTCGCCGCCCTCGCCCCCGAGGTCGCCTCGGTCGCCGTGATCACCGGCCGGCCGGCGGGCGTCGCCGTCCGGCTGGGGGGCTTCGCCGGGGTGCCCGGCCTGGAACACCTCGTCGTCCTCGGCCACTACGGAGCCGAACGCTGGGACGCCGTCACCGGCATCGTCCACGCGCCCGCCGAACACCCGGGAGTGGCGGCCGTACGGGCCGAGCTGCCCGGGTTCCTGGACTCCATCGGCGCCTGGCAGGGCACGTGGATCGAGGAGAAGGGCCGGGCGCTCGCCGTCCACACCCGCCGCGCCGACGACCCGGCCGCCGCCTTCGCCGCACTGCGCGAGCCGCTCGCCGAGCTGGCCGCCCGGCACGGGCTGATCGTGGAGCCGGGGCGGGCCGTGCTGGAGCTGCGGCCGCCGGGCATGGACAAGGGCGTCGCCCTGACCGAATACCTCGCGGAGACGGACGCCGAGGCCGCGGTCTACGCCGGGGACGACCTCGGCGACCTGGCGGCGTACGCGGCCGTGGAGAAGCGGAGGGCCGAGGGCCTGCCGGGCCTCCTGGTGTGCAGCGGATCCGAAGAAGTCCCGGAACTGGCGTCCCGGGCCGACCTGGTCCTGCCCGGGCCCGCCGCCATCACCTCCTTCCTGTGGGCCTTGGCCGGATCCCTCCGCGGCCGCTGACCTGCCGGGTGCCGGGTGCCGGGTGCCGGGTGCCGGGTGCCGGGTGCCGGGTGCCGGGTGCCGGGTGCCGCTGCGCGGAGCCGTTTCCCCACCCCGCCCCTTCCCGAAACCGGGGCTCTGCCCCGGGCCCCTTTCCGGGCGCTGCGCGCCCGGTGCGCTCAAACGCCGCGCGGGCTGGAGTG
>NZ_JBHXTC010000040.1:0-24715 GCF_042677605.1 Streptomyces sp. NPDC127106
GCTGGGCGCCGTCCAGGTGCCGCCGGACGGCCTGCCGGTGGTGTTCCTGGCGGACCACCCGGTGACGGGCGGCTACCCGGTGGTGGGGGGGGGGGGGCGCGGGGCCGCGCGGGGGGGCGCGGGCCCCGCGCCCCCCCACCCCCCGCGTGCGCGCGGGGCGCGCCGCCCGCTGCCGGGGGGGGCGGCGGCCCCCCCCCCCGCCTGCGTGCGCGGGGGGCGGCCGCGCCCGGGCCCCGTGCTCAGGTGCCCGCGGGCAGGCTCCGGCGCCGGGCGCGGGCCAGGGACATCGCGTGTTCCACGACCCCGACGAGGACGTCCTTGACGGATTCCCGGTCGCGCGCGTCGCACAGCAGCACCGGCACCCCGGGGTCGAGGTCGAGTGCTTCGCGCACGGACACCACGGGGTGGCGTTCGGCGCCGTCGAAGCAGTTGACGGCGATCGTGAACGGGATCTCGCGGCGTTCGAAGTAGTCGACGGCCGCGAAGCAGTCGGCGAGCCGGCGGGTGTCGGCCAGGACCACCGCTCCGAGGGCGCCCTGGGCCAGTTCGTCCCAGAGGAACCAGAAGCGGTCCTGTCCGGGAGTGCCGAAGAGGTACAGGACCAGGTCCTCGCGCAGGGTGATGCGTCCGAAGTCCATGGCCACGGTGGTGGTGCTCTTGCTCTCCACTCCCCCGGTGTCGTCGACGCCGATGCCGGGCTGGGAGAGGTCCTCCTCGGTGCGGAGCGGTCTGATCTCGCTGACGGCTCCGACCATGGTGGTCTTGCCGACCCCGAAGCCGCCCGCGACGAGGATCTTCAGGGTCAGCGGCTCGACCGGGGACACGGCGTGCATGGCACCGGTGCGGCTAGAGCGCCCGAAGGCCATCGATCACCTCACGCAGAATGGATTCGTCGGGCAGTTCGGCCGGTGGTACCGGCCGGGTCACGTGGACCAGTTCGTCGTCGGCCAGGTCCCCGATCAGGACCCGTACGACGCCGACCGCGAGGTCGAGTTCGGCCGCGAGCTCGGCGACCGACTGCGGCCGCTCGCGGCACAGGTCGAGGATGTGGGCGTGCTCCGGGGACAGGTTCATCTCCCAGACCGGGTCGTCGGCCGCCGGTTCGGCGACGACGAGCGCGATCAGGTCGAGCCGGTGGCGGCCGGCGTGGCTGGTCCGGCCACGGGTCATCGCGTACGGCCGGACGACGGGACCTGCGTCGTCGTCGAACCAGTGGGGGTGGGCGGGGTCCGGCGGGGTGCCCGCGCCGGGATCCACATGGGCCGCGTAGCCCCCGTAGGCCCGGTGGTCCCCGTGCTCCCCGTAGTCCCCGTAGTCCCCGTGGCTTTCTTGGCCCTCGTGGTCCCCTTGGCCCCCGTGGTTCGGCTGGTCCCGGTAGTCCCGGTGGTCCTGGCCTGGATCGCTCATACGGTCCGTTTCACCCCCCGGCTGGCAGCCCGGAGCGCGGCGCGGTCGACAGGTGGTCGCCCACCCGCTTGACCATCAGGGTCATCTCGTACGCGACCTGCCCCACGTCGGAGTCGGCGTCCGAGAGCACGGCCAGGCAGCTGCCTTCGCCGGCGGCCATGACGAAGAGGAAGGCCTCGTCCAGTTCGACGACGGTCTGGCGGACGCCGCCGGATTCGAAGTGGCGGCCGACGCCCTTGGCCAGGCTGTGGAAGCCGGAGGCCACGGCGGCCAGGTGCTCGCTGTCCTCGCGCGTCAGGTCCTTGGAGCTGCCGGTGGGCAGGCCGTCCCCGGAGAGGATCACTGCCTTGCGGATGCTGCCGACCCGGTCGACGAGCTCGTCGAGCAGCCAGTTGAGCTGACCGGAGCCGCGGCTCCGGGTGTCGTTGCCGGTCTGCGGTGCGGTCATCGACCGTCCCCCTCGTTCTCGTTCTCGCTCCGGTGCCCGGGACCGGTGGTGGCGCTGGTGGCCGTCCCGGCCTCGGACTGCTGCTGTGCCTGTTGTCGGCGGCCCGCCGTCCAGCCTCGCTGGAGTGCGGACATGCGCGTGCGTACTTCCTCGGCGTCCCGGTCGGCCACCGGGTCCGCGGCGGCTTCGGTGGGTGCCGCGCCCACGGACTTCCTCAGCTGGGGCGCCAGGCTGGCCTGGCGGACGCGCTTGGGCAGCCCGCCGGTGCCTCCTGACGGAGCGGGTGCCTGCCCGGGGGCCGAATCGGGCCGGCCCCCGGGCTGCGGGGGCTGCGGGGCCGCGGAGACCGGGCGGGGCTCCACGCGGCGGCCGTGCTCGGCGACGAGCGTCGGGGTGGGACGGCGGCGCGGCAGCGGCACGGGGCCGGGGCCCCGGGCACCGTCGGGTCGGGAGCCGCGCAGCCCGTCGGAGCGGTGGCTGTCCAGCCGGACCGGGCCGGTGGGCGTCAGCGGCTCCCGTTCGCGGTCACGCCCCCGGTCGCGCTCGCGGTCCCGGGCCGGCCTGCGGTCGGGGTGCGACCGGTCGGCGGGGCGCAGCCCCAGCAGGGCGCTGCGCGGGGTGCCCTGGGGCGGGGTCTCGTCGTCGAGGGTGGCCATGGCGGGGCGGCCGCCGGCGCCGGTGGGTCCGCCGAGGCCGGTGGTCATCTCGTCCAGGGGGGCGGGGTCGTCGATGCCGTCGAGGTCGAGTGCGCCGAGGGGGGCTTCGAGTTCGACGGGGCGGCGGCTGTCGCCGGAGCGCAGGGGCCGGCCCGCGGCGGGGCCGTGCCGCAGCGCGGTCGGGGTGGTGCGGGCGGGCCGCTTGCCGCCGGAGCCGGGCTTGCCGTGCTGGCGGTCGCCGATGCGGAGGCCGCTGCCGTTGGTGTCGGGGGCGTCGGTGAGCAGGGCGGCGGGGAGGAAGACCACGGCGGTGGTGCCCCCGTACGGGCTGGGCTGGAGGACCACCTTGATGCTGTGGCGCTGGGCGAGGCGGCTGACGACGAACAGACCGAGGCGGTCGGTGTCGGAGAGTTCGAACTCGGGGGTCTCGGCGAGCCGGAGGTTCGCGTCGAGCATGGCTTCGGGGTTCATGCCGAGGCCGCGGTCGTGGATCTCCAGGGTGAAGCCGTTGGCTACGTGCTCGCCGTGGACCTGGACGGCGGTGTGCGGGGGCGAGAAGACGGTGGCGTTCTCGAGGAGTTCGGCGATGAGGTGCGTGACGTCGGCGACGGCCGGTCCGGCGATGCCGAGACGCGGCAGGCGGCGTACCTCGATGCGCTCGTAGTCCTCGACCTCGGCGACGGCGGCGCGTACGACGTCCATGAGCTGGACGGGCTTGCGCCACTGGCGGGAGGGGGCGGCGCCGGAGAGGATGACGAGGCCCTCGGCGTGGCGGCGCATGCGGGTGGTCATGTGGTCGAGCCGGAAGAGGTCGGCGAGCTCCTCGGCGTCCTCGGTGCGCCGTTCCATGGTGTCGAGCAGGGTCAGCTGGCGGTGCAGGAGAACCTGGTTGCGGCGGGCGAGGTTGACGAAGACCTCGGAGACGCCCTTGCGGAGTTCGGCCTGCTTCACGGCGGCTTCGACGGCTGCGCGCTGAAGGGTGTTGAGGGCCTGGCCGACCTGGCCGACCTCGTCCTTCTCGTACTCGAGGCGGGGAGCCTCGGTCTCGACGTCGACGTGTTCGCCGGCGGCGAGGCGGCGCATGACGGCGGGCAGCCGGACGCCGGAGACCTCGTGGGCCTCCTTGCGCAGCCGGGACAGGTCGCGGACGAGGTCGCGGCCGATGCGCACGGAGAGGATCACGGAGACGAGGAGGGCCAGGAAGCCGAGGATGCCGGCGACGGCCGCCTGGAGGAGGACGCTCACGGCGACGGGCTCGACGCGCTTTTGGTAGCGGTCGCCCGCGGCCGTGCCCATGGTGGCGAGGTCGTCGAGGACCTTGTTCGCGGCCTCGTCCCACTGGGCGGGGGTGAGGCTGCGGGGGTTCTTCCCGGCGCCGCCGGCGAGGAACCGCTCCTCGGCGTCGCGCAACGGCTTGGTCTGGGGGCCCTTCCAGTACTGCTCGAAGACCTCCCGGTCGGCGGCGGGGAGGATGGCGAGGTTGACGTCGTAGAGCAGGTTGCGGTTGGCGGCGAAGTCCGAGACGTGTCGGAGGTCGGCGGCGCCGACGTTGCGGGCGGCGAGGGCGGCGGCGATGACGGCGTCTTCGCGGGAGAGCGTCTCGCGGGCGCGGGTGATGCCCACGAGCGCGCGGCCCTGCTTGTCCATCTCCACGTTCTCCAGGGCGTGGAGGTTCATGAGGAAGTCGTAGCAGGGGTCGACGAGGCGGCTGTAGAGGTCGAGCGCCTGGTTGGGGTCGAGGGTGTTCTGGTCGACGGAGCGGCGCAGGGCGCCGATGCCGTGGAAGGCGTCGAGGATGGAGCTGAGCCGCTGGGCGGCCGCAGGTGCGAGTTCCTCGGCGACCTCGGGGTCCTTGGCGTTCTTGCTGATGCGGTCGACGAGCTCGTCGGTGGCGGCGCGCCGTTTGGTGAGTTCGGCGGTGGCGGCGGAGGCGCGGGGGTCGCCGATGACGACGAGGGTCTGGCGGCGTTCCTTCTGCAGGACGCGGACGGCGTCCTCGATGGGGTAGCCGACCTTGTCGATGACGTAGGCGACGTCGAGGAGTTGGAGGGCCTCGCGGCCGGTGACGACGGTGGAGAAGCTCCAGAGCGCGGTGAGGGAGACGAGCGGCACGAGCAGCAGCGCCACGATCTTCCGGCGGATGGACTTCCCGCGAAGCCGCATGGCCTCCCCAGCCTCCCCCAGCTCAACCCCCGTGCAGGAGATTGGTGTTCCGTCGTTCAAACGGCGTGAGCCTACTACTGCAGTGCCACGGCTTCGAAGGCGTGTCCGGACGTTTTCGGCCGGACGCCTTCGCGAAGGTCACGAGTTGTCCGATACTTCCGGTCAAGTGCGGCCCGTTATGTGGCAGATGACACTTCGTGGGGCCTCGGCCCCACCCGTGGGACGGATGGCTGGAATTCTTCGTTCCGGCTGGTTCGGCGGGGCCGGTGGGGGTCCGGCGGAGCGGGGGAAAGTACCGCGATGCGGGAATCCCTCGGCGTCGCCGTACGTCTACCTGTTCGAGGGGATTCGTCGGGCGGGGGTCGTTCGGCCGGGGCCGGCCGGGTAGACATGACCGGCAGTGCGGAGGGGAGGCGCGGGCCATGGGGATCTACGAGGGCACGGGCGCGGCAGCGGGGTCGGGTGCCGGCGCGGGGGCGTCCGGGGGCGTGGGCCCGGGCGGGCCGAGGTCGTCGCTGTGGCAGGAGGAGCCGGTCGGGCGGCGGCGGCTGCCCGATCCGGTGCGGGAGTCGGCGGTGCGGGCGGTGCTGATCGTGGCCGTCACGCTGACCGGGGCGACGATCACCTTCTTCCTCACGCTGACCGGCTCCTGGCTGGCCTTCCCGATGGCGCTCGTGTCGATAGCCGGGACCGTGGTGGCGACGTGGTCCGTGCTGGACGTGCTGATCACCCGGCAGATGTGGAACCAGCGGTACGGGGTGGTGTCGGAACCGAGCAGCACGGCGCGGGGCTCGCGGCGGCAGGCGCGCCGGGCCCGGCGGGAGGCCCGGTCGGCCGGGCGAATACCGCGGAAGGGCAGGCCGCCGGCCGCGTCCGCATGGCCGTCCGCGGCGGCGGACTCCCGCTACGGGGCGACCGGCCGGGGCTGATCCGGCGCCCGGCCGCGGGAGCGGCGGGGCCCGGCCGTACCGGCCGCCCCGGGCGGGCCGGCCGACTGACCGGGGCGATGCCGCGGGGGGGCGGGGCGGGCCGCCCCGCGCGCGGAGGCGCGGGTGGTCAGGTGGCTGCGCCGGTGCGGCGGAACATGCGGGTCGCCGTGATCTCGCCGTGGATCGTCTCGCCCTCGGCGGACGGCTGGGGCAGGCCGGGGCGCAGGTGCTCCTCGACGCTGATGTACTTCAGTCCGGCCCGCAGGTCCGCGTCGTTGCGCAGGCGGATGACCAGCGGGAACTCGGCGAGGGCCGTCGTGTCGAAGAGGCCGGTGGTGTACAGCAGCTGGACGCCGAGGGCGTCGGAGACGGCCCGCTGGAGTTCCAGCAGGTATGTGGCGTTGGCGCGGCCGATGGGGTTGTCGAGGAACAACGTGCCCGCGTGGCGGTGCTTGTCGCGGCCGCGGTCGTTGCTGCGCAACGCCGCCATGGTGCAGTAGAGCGCGATCGCGGCGGTCAGCAGCTGGCCGCCGGAGAAGACGTCGCCCATCTGGCCGACGGGGACGCGCTCGGCGCGCAGGACGGCGTCCGGCTTGAGGATCTCCACCGCGACGCCCTTGGGCTCCAGGGCTGCCTGGACTCCGCGGAGCAGCAGGGACATGCCGTCGCGGCGGCCCTCGCCGAAGGCGGCGTTCTTCTTGACCGCGGAGCGGGTGGCGTCGTCGATGACCTCGCCCAGGCGTTCCGTGAGGGTGGCCTGGTCGGGTTCCTCGAAGCGGATGCGCAGGAACTCCTGGCCGGACCATTCGCCGAGGCCGTCGGGGAGGTGGGAGAGCCGCTGGGCGGAGCGCAGCGTGGCCAGGGCGGACTCCACGAGGCCGCGGAGCCGGTCGACGATGCTGTCGCGGTTGCGTTCCAGCTGGGCGAGTTCGTCGGTGAGGACGCGCAGACGGGGCGCGAAGGCGGCCGCCCAGGCCGCGGCGTGATCGGGCAGGGCGGAGGCGGGCAGTTCGCGGATCTGCTGGCGCGCCGGGGTGCGTACCTGCTCGTAGCGGTTCGCGTTGGCGTGCCGGACGAGGATGTCGCTGGCCTCGCGCACGGCGGCCTCGGCGGCGGAGAGGTCGGCGGCCGCGGCACGCAGGGAGCGGCGGGTCTCGGCGGCGGACTGGCGGGCCTCTTCCAGGGTGCCGGGGTGGGCGGCGGGCTCCTGCTCGTCGTCGTGCGGGGTGTGGTCGCGCAGCAGGTCGCGCAGGAGGGCGGCGGTCTCGTCGAAGCCGCCGGCGCCGTCCTCGGCAGCGCGGTGGGCACGCAGCAGGTCGGTGTGGGCGGCGCGCGCGGCTTCCACGGCGGCGGTGTGGGCGGCGAGCTGGGCGGTGGCGGTGCGCAGCAGGATCTGGGCCTGTTCGACGTCCCCGGGGATCATCTCCTCGGGCAGGTCGGTGTGGGCCTCGCCGTCGGCCGGGGCATGGCGTTCGGCCTCGCCGCGCAGCCGGCCGAGCTGCTCGCTGGCCGCGGAGGCGCGGCTCTCCAGCATCTGGACGAGGGCTTCGGCGCGGGCGGCGGCCGCCTGGCGGGAGGGGCCGTCGGCGCCGTCGGTGCCTTCGAGGAGCTGGGCGGCGCGGGTGCGCACCTTGTTGGTGAGCCGGTCGAGTTCGGCGAGGGCGGCGCTCTCGTCGCTCTCGGCGCGGGCCTGTTCGGCGCGCAGGTCGGCGCCGACGCCGACCTTCTCGTAGAGCTGGGAGGCGGCCCGGTAGGCCTCGCGGAGGTCGGGCAGGGGGCGGTGGCCGTCCTGGTCGGTGGTCTCGTCGTCCGGGAGGGTTTCGGGGGCGCCGGCGATCTCGGCGCGTTCGGCGCGCAGGGCGCGGGCGGTGCGGCGGGCGTCGTCGGCCGCGCGCTGGGCGGCGCGGCGGTCCTCGTCGGCTGCGCGGGCCCGGTCGAGGCAGATCTCGGCGCGGGCCTCGCACTCGGCGGCCTCGTCGGCGAGCTCGCGGGCCTTGACCTGCCAGCCGGCACGCTCGCGCAGGCGGAAGGCGAGGCCGGCGAGGGCATCGGCGGCGCGGCGTGCGCGCTGGGCGGCGTCCTGCCGCTCGTCGCGGACGCGGGCGGCGTCGGCGGCGGCCTCCTCAACCTCGGCACGGGCGGTGCGGGCCTCGGCGAGTTCGGCGTCCGTCTCCTCGGCGAAGGTGCGGGCGGCCGTGGCCTGCTCGGCGAGTTCGGTGAGGCGGCCGGGCGGGCAGCCGGTGCGCCAGGAGGCGAGCCGGGCGGCGAGTTCCCGGTCGCCGGCGAGGCGGGCGGCGAGGTCGCGGATCTCGGTGTCGCGGGCGGTGGCACGGGCGCGCAGGGCCTGGCGTTCCTCGTCGGCGGCGTGCTCGTCGTGCATGGCCGGGTTCGGCGGGACGATGAAGATGCCGGCGGCGGCGCCGGCCGCCGGGTCGGCGCCGGCCGGGGGGACGGGGGCGAGGAGGGCCGCGGCCGTGCCGACGGCGACGGTGGAGCGGGGCAGCAGGGCGGCGCCGCCGAGGACGTCGCGGGCCCGGGAGTGGGTGTCGGGGTCGGTGATGATGACGCCGTCGACGAGTTCGGGGCGGGCCGCGAGGACGGCGGCGTGGTCGGCGGGGTCGACGGACTGGGCGAGGTAGCGCCAGCCGGGGAGGGCGGGGATGCCGTGCTCGCCGAGGAATTCGACGGTGGCGAGCACGTCGGGGCCGGGCGGGAGGAGGCCGCCGTCGCCGAGGGCGCCGAGGATGCGGGCGTCGTCGGCGGCGGCGGTACGCAGGTCGAAGAGTTGGCGTTCGGCAGAGGCGACGGCGTCGCCGAGGAGGGTGCGCAGGTCCTCGGCGTTCCGGTCCAGGTCGGCGGCGGAGAGTCCGCCGACGGCCGGGTCGTGGGCCGGGTCGGGGTCGGCGGCGGCCGGGCCGCCGTCCGCGCCGCGCGGGCGGGGGACGGTGGTGGGTCGGGCGGCGGACGGGAGGCCGAGGAGTTCGGCGAGGCGGGGGGAGTCGGCCAGGGAGGCGGCGACGAGCTGTTCGGCGGCGTGGGCGGCCTCGGCGGCGTCGGCGGCGTCCGCGGCGCGGGCGGCGGTGAGTTCGGCGCGGGATTCCGCGGCGGCGGCCTCCCGGGCGGCGTCGGCGGCGGTGCGGGCGGCGTCGCGGGCCTCGTCCCAGGCGGCGACGGCGACGGTCTCGGCGTCGCTGGCGGCGAGGGCGGCGCGGGCCGGGTCGGCGTCGGGCGCGGAGTCGTCGAGCCAGCCGGCGCGGACGGCCTCGGCGGTCTCCTGCTGGACCTCGGCGAGCCGGGCCCGCAGGTGCTCGGCCTCGCTGCGGGCGCGCTGGGCGGCGGTGGCGGCGGCGGTGGCGTCGCGGTGGGCGGCCTCGCCGGCGGCCTGGAGGGCGGCGGAGCGTTCCTCCTCCTCGTTGGCGACGTCCTCGCCCTGTTCGGCGGCGGTGTGCAGGGCCCGTACGAGGGCGGCGGCGGCCGAGGCACGGGCGGCGAGGGCCGGGGCGGCGTCCCGCTCGGCCTCCAGGATGGCGGCGGCGACGCGGGCGGAGCGGTCGGCGGCGGCGCGGTGGCGCAGCACGGTCTCGGCGGCCTGCCAGGCGGCGTGCAGGGTGCGGGCGTCGAGGAGTTCGCGGCGCTGGGCGGTGGCGGCCTTGTCGGCGACGGTCAGGGCCAGCGAGGCGTGCCGGTAGGCGAGTTCGGCGGCGATGGCGGCGCTGCGGTCGCGGGAGGCCTCGGCGGCGGTGACGGCGTGGGCGGCGCCGGTGACGCGCTGGGCGAGGTCGGCGGCGCGGCCGCGTTCGGCGGCGGCGCGCGCGGACAGCCGTCGGGCGAGGGTGCGGGTGCGGCGTTCGGCTCCGGCATGGACGTCGCGGAGCCGGGAGCGGGTCTCCGCAGCCTCGACGATCTTGGTGAGGAGGTCCACGGAGCCGGCGGTGAAGTCCCGTTCGGCCATCAGCTCGGCGCGACGACCGAGCTTGTTGCCGAAGCCGTGGACGAGGTCGGCGAGGCCGTCGGTGTCGCGGGTGTCGGTGACGGCGCGCAGCAGGAGGTCGGTGAAGTCGGAGTCCTTCTTGACCGCGAAGAGGCCCGCGGCCTCGCCCTCGTCGGCGTTCATCTCGCGCTGGTAGCGGAAGAGTTCCGGGTCGAGGCCGAGTTCGGTGAGGTGCTCGTTCCAGCGGTCGTGGATCTCCTCGAAGTAGACCTCGAGGTGCGGGTACGCCTTGCCGGCCTCGGTGAGGGCGTCTCGGAAGCCCTTCATGGTGCGGCGGCGGCCCTGGGCTCCGGAGGCACCCTCGGCGGGCGGACGGACGGCGGTGGACTCGGCGACGGGCAGGTTGTCGAGGCTGAGGCCGGGGCCGGGACGGAAGGAGTACCAGGCTTCGGCGAACTTGCGGGGGTCGTTGGAGACCTGGCGGCCGCGCCATTCGCTGACCTTGCCGACGACGACGCATTCGCCGGTCTGGGTGTGCTGCCATTCCAGGGCGACGTGGCCGCAGTCGTCGGCGAGCAGGAACTTGCGCAGTACGCCGGAGCTGGCACCGCCGAGGGTGTTGCGGTGGCCGGGCAGCATCACCGAGAAGATCAGCTTGAGCAGGACGGACTTGCCGCCGCCGTTCTCCAGGAAGAGCACGCCGGCGGGGGCGGGGCGGCGCGGCGGGCCGGCGGGCTCGTCCTCGAAGAACTCCGCCTGGGTGGGTGCCGGGTGGGGCACCGGGGCGCCGACTCCGCGCAGGTCGAGCACGGTGTCGGCGTAGCGTGCGCCGGCGGGCCCGATGGAGTAGAGGCGGATCCGGGACAGCTCGTACATGGCGGCGGGCTCTCGTGGTGTCTGGTGGGTGGTACGGGACGTTCGGTGGGGGGCGCGGGGCCGGGCGAGCGCGGGCTCAGGCGTGGAAGGGGAGCCCGGCGTCGGGGGCGAGCTCCAGGTCGTCGCCCTCGGGCGGCGGCAGGAGGCTGGCGGTGCCGTCGCTGACGGGGACCACGCCGAGTTCCAGGAGTTCGGCCATGGCCGCGCTGCCCGCCATGTCGCGGACCTGGAGCTGGTAGCGGGGGGTGGTGCGGTAGGTGCCGCCGGCGTCGTCGCCGGTGCGCTGGAGGAACCCGGAGTCGGTGAGGAAGGCGGCGGCCTTGCCGACGATGCCGGTGGTGGAGCCGGCGAGGCGGCGGGCGTCCTTGGTGGCGCCGGTGGCGCTGCGGCGGGCGTAGACGCGCCAGGCGGCCTCCAGGCCGGGGGCGTCGGTGGCCGGGTCGGTGTTCTCGCCGGTCTCCTCGGCCCGCTCTTCCAGGCGGTGGCAGGCCTGGCGGACGAAGGCGTCGACACCGTTGACGGTGACGCGGCCGATGTAGCCGTCGTCGGCGAGGTCCTCGGGGCGGGGGAAGGCGAGGGCGGCGAGGGCGAGGTGGGCGAGGCCGTGGAGGAAGCGGTCGCCGGAGTCGGCGGTGGTGCGGCGGGCGTAGTCGCCCATGCGGACGGCGAAGAGGGAGTCCTCGCCTGCGGCGACGGCCATGCCGGCGCGCGGGGACACCTCCAGGACGATGAGCCCGAGGCCGGTGGCGACGGCGTCGGCGAGGCGGCCGAAGGCGGGGTCCTCGCGGTAGCGGCGCAGCAGTTCGGCGTATTCGGCGTCGCGGGCGGGCAGCAGCTTGGGCTGGAGTCCGAAGGCGACGAGCCGGGCCGCGTCCGCGGCGTCGGCGGGCGTCAGGTGTGAGCCGGCCGGGGCGGACGGCGCCGTCGGGGCGTCGGCCTCGCTCCACGCGGGGTGCTCGGCGTGGTGGTCGGTCACGGGTACTGCCTCTCGTGGTGTGCGGTGCTGGTGCGGGCGCGCGGGGCGGCCGGGTCGGCGGAGCGGGGCCGGGGGTGGTGACCGGGGTGGTACCCGGGGTGGTGCCTGGCGGCGGGGCGGGGCGGGGTGCCGGCTCTGGGCGGGGTGCCGGCGCGGGGGATCATGCGGCCTCCGTGCGGTCCGCGGTCATCGCCGCCGCGTCGAGCAGGGCGGTGCCGACGATCAGGTCGGCGCCGCCGAACTCGGGGTCGTCGAGCTCGGTGCCGTCGTCCACCGCGAACAGGAGCCGTTCCTCGCCCTGCCGGTACGCCGTTCCGACGGCCGGGCTCGCGGCGTGGACGGCGAGCAGGGCCACCAGGTACGGCAGGTCCGGGTCGGTGCGGCGGGCCTCGGCGAGCAGCCCGGACAGGCGGCGCGGGGCGTCGGGCGGCAGGTCCAGCAGCTCCATCGCGGCGGCGAGCTGCTCCTCGCTGAAGCGGCTGTCGTCAGGGGTGGCGATGAGGTCCGGCTCGGGCATCTCGACACCGAGGTGCTCCCGTTCGACGGGCGGGGTGAGCAGGATGTCGACGAGGTCGGCGACCCGTACGGAGACGGGGGTGCGCAGCCCGGTGCCGGCGGCGAAGAAGGCGTCGGTGACGCGCGTCGCCTCGGCGACGGGGAGCGGCAGCACGGGGGCGACCAGCTGCCCGTACAGGTCGATCCCGGAGCGCGGGGCGGGGGCGGCGAAGGCCTGCCGGTCCTGTTCGGCGCGGAACAGCGGGCCAGCTTCGAGCAGCCGCGACTGGAGCTGGGTGTGGCGGCGGATGCAGTCCTTGACGATGTCGACGAGTTCGGCGGCGCGCCGCTTGTTCTCCGGCTCCTCGGCCTCGTCGCGGACCTTGCGGATGTTCGTGAGGATGGCGTTCTCGTGCCGGTAGCGGTCGGCGACGTGGTCGAGGGCCTCCTCGATCATGTCGGGGACGGACTGCAGCCAGTCGACGGCGCGGACGTTGCGCCGGGTCGCCTCCAGGGTGCGGCGCAGGGTCTCGGCGTACTGGACGGTGCGGTAGCGGGCCTGTTCGGCGGCGAGCTGGGCGTCCGCGAGGCGGCCGCGGCTGACGAGGACCTCGAGTTTGACCTCGGCGGCGATCTGGGCGCTGGTGACGTCGGTGTCGAGGGCGCCGACGAGGACGTTGACGGCCTCGTCGGTGGTGCGCAGGTAGACGGCGCCGCCGTAGCCGGGGACTTCTTCGAGCAGTTTGAAGTCGTAGTCGCGGCGGACGTAGACGCCGTCGGGGCCGAAGGTGCCGTAGATCGCGCGGAAGCCGCGGTCGACGCTGCCGACGTTGATCAGGTTCTCCAGGACCCAGCGGGCCACGCGCTCGTGCTCGGCCGTCGGCCGGTCGGGGGCCTGGGCGGCGACGCGCGGCAGCAGCCGGGCCACTATCTGGTCGTGGTCGGCTCCGGTGTCGAAGTCCATGTGGAGCGTGACCAGGTCGATCGCCGCGAGGGCGACTTCGGCCATCGCGTAGATCCCGTACTCGCCGGCGAGGTTGGCCTTGCGTACGTCGAGGTCGTGGAGCGGGGCGGTGCAGGCGAGCGCGCGCAGCCGCCGGGCCAGGCCCTCGTCGGCGGCCGGGCCCGGCGCCGGGGACGGAAGGGTCTTCGCCGGGGCAAGGAGAGTCACGGACAAAGATTAGGCGCTGATAGGGACAACAGCCCAAACGGCATGGTTCGACCCGATCGGCACTGCTCTAGGCTCACGCCATGGCTTCCATGATCACACCTCTGATCGATCTCAATGCCGACCTGGGTGAGGGTTTCGGGCGGTGGAGGCTGACCGACGACGAAGCCCTGCTGTCCGTCGTGACCAGTGCGAACGTCGCGTGCGGCTTCCATGCCGGGGACCCGTCCATCATGCGCCGGGTGTGCGAGCTGGCCGCACAGCGGGGGGTGCGGATCGGTGCGCAGGTCTCGTACCGCGATCTGGCGGGTTTCGGGCGGCGCTCGATGGACGTGCCGCCCGACGAGCTGGCGGACGAGGTGGCCTACCAGATCGGGGCGCTGGAGGTGTTCGCGCGGGCGGCCGGCTCCCGGGTGTCGTACGTGAAACCGCACGGAGCCCTGTACAACCGGACCGTGCACGACGCAGGTCAGGCGGCCGCGGTCGTCGCCGGCGTCCGTACGGCGGCGGGCCCGGACGGCGACCTGCCGGTGCTGGGACTGCCCGGGTCGCTGCTGCTGAGCGCGGCGGAGGCGGCCGGGCTCACGCCCGTCCCGGAGGCCTTCGCGGACCGGGCGTACGCGCCCGCCGGGACGCTGGTGCCGCGCCGGGAGCCGGGGGCGGTGCTGCACGATCCGGACGCGGTGGTCGCGCGGGCGGTGGCCCTGGCCGTCGAGGGCGCGGTGACGGCCGCGGACGGCTCGCGGATCGCGGTGCCGGCGCGCTCGCTGTGCCTGCACGGGGACACGCCGGGGGCGGCCGGGCTGGCGCGTCGGGTGCGGCAGGCCCTGGACGCGGCGGGCGTCCGCGTGGAGGCCTTCGCGTGAGGGCCCTGGTCGTGGGCGGCGAGGCGGTGCTGGTCGAGCTGGACTCGGCGGCGGAGGTGGTCGCGCTCCACGCCGAGGTGCTGCGCCGGCGCGACGCCGGCGGGCTGGGGCCCGTGCGGGACGTCGTCCCGGCCGCGCGGACGGTGCTGTTGGACGGAGTGCGCGAGCCGCGGGCGCTGGCGGACCGGATCGTGCGCTGGGAGGTGCCGCCGCTCGCGGAGGCGGAGGGGCCGCTGGTCAGCGTCCCGGTGCGGTACGACGGGCCGGACCTGGCGGAGGTGGCCGCGCTGTGGCGGGTGCGGGAGCAGCAGGTCGCAGAGGTCGTCGGGTCGATCGTCTTCCGGGTGGCGTTCTGCGGGTTCGCGCCCGGGTTCGGCTACCTGACCGGGCTGCCGGAGCGCTTCCACCTGCCCCGGCGGGCCACACCGCGCACCGCGGTGCCCGCGGGTTCGCTGGCGCTGGCGGGCGAGTACGCCGGTGTGTACCCGCGCTCCTCCCCCGGCGGCTGGCAGCTGATCGGGACCACGGACGCGGTGCTGTGGGACCCGTCCCGCGAGCCGGCGGCCCTGTTCGCGCCGGGCGTGCGGGTGCGGTTCGAGGAGGTGGGCCGGTGAGCGGCGCGAAGGCACTGGAGGTGGTCCGTCCCGGCGCCCTGACCACGGTCCAGGACCCGGGCCGGCCCGGGTACGCGCACCTGGGCGTGCCCCGGTCGGGCGCGCTGGACACGGCCGCCTACGCCCTGGCCAACCGGCTGGTGGGCAATCCGCGGGACGCGGCCGTCCTGGAGACCACGTTGGACGGCGTGGGGCTGCGGGCCGCGTCCGCGGTGACGGTCGCGGTCACGGGCGCGCCGTGCGCGGTACGCGTCTCAGGTCGCCCGGTGGCCTGGGGGGCACCGGTCCTGGTCCCGGCGGGGGCGGATCTGGAGGTGGGCCGGGCGGAGTCGGGGGTGCGCAGCTACGTCGCCGTGCGGGGCGGCTTCGTCGTGCCGCCGGTCCTGGGCAGTCGCTCGACGGACCTGCTGTCGGGGCTGGGGCCGGCCGTGCCGTCGCGCGGGGCCGTGCTGCCGGTGGGGCCGGCCGGACCGGATCCGGTGTGCGGCGCGGACGTGCTGCCGGCACCGGGGGCTCCTGCGGAGCTGGTGCTGCCGGTCCGCTCGGGTCCGCGGGCGGACTGGTTCGAGCCGGCTTCGCTCGCGGCGCTCTGGCATTCGGCGTACCGGGTGTCCCCCGCGTCGAACCGCATCGGGCTGCGCACGGAGGCGGGGACACCGCTGGTCCGCGCGCGGGCCGGGGAGCTGCCGAGCGAGGGCGTGGTGCTGGGCGCCGTCCAGGTGCCGCCGGACGGCCTGCCGGTGGTGTTCCTGGCGGACCACCCGGTGACGGGCGGCTACCCGGTGGTCGGCGTCGTCCCGCCGGGCCCGGCGCTGGACGCCGCCGCACAGGCCCGCCCGGGGGTTCCGGTGCGGTTCGTGAGGCAGGCGGGGTGAGTGAGGCCTCCCCCCTCCCGTGAACGCCCATGGGCGGTGCCCCGCGCGTCAGGCGGCGGGCACCGCCCATGGGCGTGAGCCACGGGACCGGGGTCCCGCTACGAGGCCGTCTCCGGTGCGATGCGGCTGCGGACGGCGGACTGTACGTCCTCCTCCTCCGCCGGATCGGATGCCAGGCGGCGGAGCCGCGGGGCGACGCGGACGTCGGCGGTCTCGGCGTGGCGGGCCGCCACCTCACGGGTGGTCTCCTCGCAGTCCCACAGGCACTCCACCGCGAAGCCCGACGCGAAGGTGGGGTCCGTGCCCGCCAGGGCGCGGGCGGCTCGGCCGCGGAGCTGGGAGGAGGCCGTCTCGCGGTAGACGTGCCGCAGGACGGGCGCCGCGCAGCCGATGGAGAGCCGGCCGGCGCCGTCGACCAGGGTGTACAGGCGCAGGGAGTCCGGGCCGGAGCCGCGGACGGTGGAGCGGAGGGCGCCGAGGACCAGGCCCGCGTCCTCGGCTTCGCCGTGGGAGGCGAGGAGGGCGGCGGCGGCCTCGCCGAGGGCGTCGGGGCGGTGGATCCAGCTGCGGGCCCGGTCGAGGGCGGCGGGGCCGGTCATGCGTTCGTAAGCGGCGACGGCGGGTTCGTCGGCGGCGGCTTCGATGAGGTCCAGGACGACCGGGTTCTCCGGCTCGGCGAGGACGAGGTGGTGCAGGGCGGTGGCGCGGGCGGCGTCCCCGGCGGCGCCGGCGGCCGCGGCGAGGATGGTGCCGCGGTCCCCGGGGGAGGCCACGGCGGCGAGACAGCGCGCGGCGGGCACGTGCAGCGGGGTGCCGCGGCGCAGCCCGTCGGCGGCCCATTCGAAGACGGCCTGGACGCCCCAGCCGGGCCGGGGGCCGTTGGGGGTGAGCTGGCGCTGCCAGCGGTCGAAGGAGCCCTGGCGGCGTGCCGCGCCGAGGCGGGCACCGTACTCGGCGGTCTCCTCCCACAGGCACCAGGGGCGGGGCTCGTAGGCGTCCCGGACGGCGGCGGCCAGCCGCGCCTCACCCTCCTGCGTGGCGGGGAAGCGGGCGAGCACGGGTGCGGCCAGGGACAGCAGTCCCTCGTCGTCGTCGCGCAGGGCGAGCTCGTCGAGGGCCCAGGCCCAGTTGGCGCCGGAGGCGGCGTACCGGCGCAGCAGGATGAGTGCGTCGTCGCGCCCGTACGAGGCCAGGTGGCCCAGGACGGACAGGGCGAGTCCGGTCCGGTGGTCGCTGTCGTCGACGAGGTCGTCGGCGCTGAAGAGGTGGCTCTCGATCTCGCCCAGGGGACCGTCGAGGTCCAGGTACAGGCGGGCGTAGTACAAGGAGCGGTTCTCGACCTGCCAGTCCTGGCGCGGATCACGGAGTACGCACTGGTTGAGGGCCTGGAGGGCCTCGGCCCGAGGGGCCGCGAGTGCGTGCAGGGTGCCGTCGCCGCGGCCCCGCTGGAGGAGCCCGAGCAGGGTGCCGCTTGGCGCTATGACGGGTTCGAACATGGGAATGGCCTCAAATCAAGCTGGGGACGCAACCGGGAATCGGGATTCACAGGGCCGCGTAACAGCATGTGAGGACGTCCGCCGTCGTCTTGTTCCGCTCGATGTTGACCATTGCCTTCTCACTCTCGTCGGTGCTTCGCGACCAGGGCCGGCCGGGGGGGGTTCCGCAGGGGGTGGGCCGGAACACGGTCGTCGTGTCCTGCCCCCTCCTGCCCGTCCGCCGTGCTCGCGAATCGAATCCGACGCCATGATGACCCAGCCGGTTTGTGCGCCGCGACCACATTTACGGCCGCCGTGACCAAGCCGTGAGGTCGGTGCCGGGTCACACCATGCCAGGTCACGGCCGAAAGTGGACTACTTGGCTCCGAAGAGTTCGAGAAGGTCCGCCTTGGCGAACATGCGCGCCGTGTCCACGGCGGAGGGGGTCCCCGCGTGCGGGTCGGCGCCGGCGGCCAGGAGGGCGCGGATGACGGCCTCCTCGCCCTTGAAGACGGCTCCGGCGAGCGGGGTCTGGCCGCGGTCGTTGGCGCGGTCGGGCTCGGCGCCGCGCTGGAGCAGCGCGGTGACGGTGTCGGCGTGGCCGTGGTAGGCGGCCAGCATGACGAGGGTGTCGCCGCGGTCGTTGGTGAGGTTGGCCGGGACGCCGGCGTCGAGGTAGGCCGCGAGCATGGCGGTCTCGCCCTGGCGTGCGAGGTCGAAGACCTTGCTGGCCAGCTCGATGACGTCCGCGTCGGGGGCGTCCTGGGAGCCCCTGTCGGTGGGCTGGTGCTCGCTCATCGGTCGCGTTCCGCCTTCCACTCGTGCGCGTCCATTCGGGTGAATCGCCAGGGTAGCGCCCCGACCTGCACGGACGGGGTCCCTGTCCACGGCACGGGCACCCTCACGGGCACCGTCCGACCGGCACCGGCGCCCCCGCAGGGAGCCGGCAGGCCGCTCGGGCTGAGCCGGCCAAGTGAAAGAACCGGAAATTCACCCGTACGCACCTTTTATCGCATTGATACTTCCTGTGAGCTAGGGACAACTGATGGTGACTGTCCCCACCCACCAGGAGAAACTCTCATGATCCTCTCCATTTCGGGCGTCGTCCTGCTCGGCATCATCGCGTTCCTCTTCTTCAAGAAGGACGGGATGAAGCTCAGCCACGCCTTCGTCTGCGCGCTGTTCGGCTTCTTCCTCGCCGGTTCCGCCATCGCCCCCAGCATCACGGCGAGTACGGCGAGCCTCGCGAGCCTCCTCGGCGGGATCAAGCTCTAGCCGTCCCCGTCCCACCGCAACTCCAGGAGACGCCCGTGGCCCGGCGCCCACTCCCCCGCCTCCTCGGCAGCCGCACCCTGTCGCCCGCCCGGGGACGCGAGCTCGCCCGAACGGCCGCCGACAGTGCCACGGACGTCCTCCATCCGCTCCTGGTCATCGGGCGCGGCCTGCGCGTCCTGGCCTCGGCCGCACGGCGCAGATGGGCCGCCACCCCCAAGGACAGGCGCGGTCCCGCCCTGTTCCTGGGCACGGCCGTCGTCCTGGTCCTCGCGCTCGTCCCGTACGGGCCCGCGCTCGCCCTCGCCGCCCTGATGGCGGCGGCGGCCTGGCAGGGACGCGGGCGCGCCCCGGTCAAGACCGGGCCCGGCGCCGCCGAGCTCGAGCGCCTCGGCTCCCTGTACGAGGCGCTCGTGCCGTACTTCTCCACCCCGGACGACCCCAGTCCGCTCTTCGCGCACGGCGGGGAGTGGCAGCGGGCCTTCAGCGGGTACGACTTCGACGCGGCAGGCCGGATCACCCGGCTCCGGATCCGCTACCCGGCGTACTTCACGGACGGCGAGCCCGGCTCCCGGGCCCGGATCGAGTCCCTGCTGCACGCGAAGTCGGGGCGCGGCCGGGAGTACCTCTTCGACTGGGACGAGGAGGGCAACCAGCTGGACCTGCGGGTCCTGGAGCCCCTGCCGACGGGGGTGCCCGTCCAGCCGTTCGTCACCTCGCCCGGCGAGACCGTGCTGGGCTTCACCGACGCGGACGGCGTGCAGCGCACCCTGCCCGTGGTGGAGGACGGCGCACAGCACGACGTGCCGCCGGTGATCTGGCGCACCGGGCCGCGGTCCGCCGAACCGCATCTGCTGGCCGTCGGCCACCCCGGCAGCGGTACCTCCACCCTGCTGCGCTCGATCGCCCTGCAGGCGCTGCGGCACGGGGGCGACGTCCTCGTCGTGGAGGGCGGCGGCAGCGGCGAGTTCGCCTGCCTGTCGGGCCGCCGCGGCGTGCCGGCCGTGGAGTGCGGGCCGGCCGGGGCGCTGGCCGCGCTGGAGTGGGCCGCCCACGAGACCGAGCGCCGCCTCGTCGCCACGCACCGGGCCCGCGAGGCCGGGCGTCCCGTGCAGGAGGACGTCCGGCGTCCACTGTGGATCCTGCTGGACCGGCCCGGCGTGCTGGCCCACGTCGCGGCGGCCGAGGGGGCTCCCGATCCGTTCGTCCGGCTCCAGGTGCCGCTGCGGCACGGCCGCGCCGCGCACGTCACGGTGGTGGTGGCCGAGCAGTTCGACCACCTGGAGCTGCTGGGCGACGCGGTCTGGCAGCACACGCGGGCCCGGATCGTGCTCGGCCCCGCCTCGGTCGTGCAGGTCGGCGACGTGCTGGGGCTGCCGCCGCACACCACCCCGACCCCGCAGGTGCCGCCGGGCCGCGGGTACGCCCGGCTCGGCTCCGGGCCGGTGCACCGCCTGCAGGTGCCCGCGGCCCCGGACCCGTACGACGAGGACGCCGACCCGGCGCACCGGCAGGCCGTGCTGGAGCTGCTGCCGGACCGGCCGCAGACGGCCCAGGGCGGCGGCGCCCCGGGCGGCCGGGCCTCCCCTGCCGCGTCGCTCCGCGTCCAGCCCCCGGCGCAGGCGCAGGGGCAGGGGCAGGAACAGGGGCCGGAGGCCGACGCCGCGGAGCGGATCCCGGAGGTCCCGGCGGAGGCTCCCTGAGGCGGGGCGCCGGGCGGCCTCGGGGAGTCCGCTCAGGCCACGAAGGTGCGCGGGGGCTCCGCGCCGCTGCCGCCAGCGCCCGTGCTGACCAGGCGGGCGGCCGCCGCGAGCCGGGCCGCCGCCTCGTCGGCCACGGGTCCGCCGACCGTGAAGGGCAGACGGACGTAGCCCTCGAAGGCGCCGTCCACGCCGAACCGCGGGCCCGAGGGGACCCGTACGCCGACCCGCTCGCCCACCTCGGCCAGCCGCGAGCCGGACAGCCCGCCGGCCCGGGCCCACAGGGTCAGCCCGCCCTGCGGGACCTCGAACTCCCAGTCGGGCAGCTCCCGGCGTACGGCGGCGACCAGCGCGTCCCGGTTCTCCCGAGCCTGCTCGCGGCGGAGCTGCACGGCCTCCTGCCAGCCGCCGGTCCGCATGAGCCAGTTCAGGGCGAGCTGCTCCAGCACCGGTGTGCCGAGGTCGGCGTACGCGCGGGCGGCGACGAGGCTGCGGATGACGTCGGGGGCGGCGCGGACCCAGCCGATCCGCAGGCCGGCCCAGAAGGCCTTGCTGGCGGACCCGACGGTGATCACGGTGGACCCGGCCGGGTCGAAGGAGCAGACGGGCCGGGGCGTGTCGAGGCCGGGGTCGAGGCGGAGCTCGGCCATGGTCTCGTCGACGACGAGCACGGTGCCGGCGGAGCGCGCGGCCTCCACCATGGCGCGGCGCTGTTCCGCGGAGGCCAGGGCGCCGGTCGGGTTGTGGAAGTCGGCGACGACGTAGGCGAGGCGGGGGGCGGCGTCGCGCAGCACCTGCCGCCACACGGCCAGGTCCCAGCCGGACAGTCCGTCGGCCATGGCGACCGGTACGAGTCGCAGGCCCGCGGCGCGCATGAGCTGGAGGATGTTGGCGTAGGAGGGGGACTCGACCGCGACCCGCTCGCCGCGGCCCGCGAAGAGGCTGCAGATGGCGTCCATGGCGCCCATGGCGCCGGTGGTGACCATGATCTGCTCGGGCATGGTGGGAATGCCCCGCTCGGTGTACCGGTCGGCGAGCATCCGCCGCAGGGCGGGCAGTCCGGCCGGGTAGTCGCCGTGGGTGTGCGCGTACGGGGGCAGTTCCTCCAGGGCACCCTGCACGGCCTTGGTGAGCCAGGGCTCGGGGGCCGGGAGCGCGGCGCAGCCGAGGTCGATCATCGAGCCGAGGGACTCGGGCGGCAGCGGCTCCAGGCCGCGGGCGGGCAGCGGGTTGCCGGCGGGTACGGCGGTCCAGCTGCCGGCGCCGCGGCGGGATTCGAGGAACCCCTCGCCGCGCAGGGCCTCGTACGCGGCGGCGACGGTGGTGCGGGAGACGGAGAGGGAGACGGCGAGCTCGCGCTCCGCGGGCAGCCGGGCCGCGACCGGAACGCGTCCTTCGAGGACGAGCAGGCGGATGCCGTCGGCCAGGGAGCGGTACGCGGGCGGCTTGCGCGTGCCGGGGGTGCCGGGCCGCTGCTGCTGGGAGGTGATGAGCCGCGCGAGCTGCGCGGCCCCCACTGCCGAGGTCCACTCCGCCATTGGATCCGGTCCACCTTCCTCGGATTGGCCCCTCCGGGTGCGGGATGCGCCCCGGATTGGATTGCCCGTGCAGCCTCAGGGTGCCACGGGCGGGCGGCCCGGGCCAGGGCGGGGTATCCCGGAGCCGTGCCCGGAGCCCGCCCGCCTGTTTCCCCCGGCCAGGGCGGCCCCGAAGCCGGGAGCTGCCCCGGCGTTCACCACGGCTCCACGGCACGGCTGCCGGCCCGCCGCGAGGAGGGGGCATACTGCGGCAGTGACGCACGCAAGCCTTCGCCATCCCTATCTGGACCATCCCGCTCCGATCCCCTTCGCCCACCGGGGCGGGGCCGCGGACGGGCTGGAGAACACCGCCACCGCCTTCCGGGGGGCCGCCGAGGCCGGCTACCGGTACTTCGAGACCGATGTGCACGCCACGGCGGACGGCAAGCTGGTCGCCTTCCACGACGCGACGCTGGACCGGGTCACCGACGGTAGCGGCCGCATCTCGGAGCGGTCCTGGAAGGACCTGCGGCAGGTCCGGGTGGGCGGCAGTGAGCCGCTCCCGTTGTTCGAGGAGCTGCTGGAGGAGTTCCCCGACGCCCGCTGGAACGTCGACATCAAGGCCGAGTCGGCGCTGCACCCGCTGGTCAACCTGATCGCGCGGGCCCGGGTGTGGGACCGGGTGTGCGTGGGCTCGTTCTCGGAGAGTCGGGTGGCACGGGCCCACAAGATCGCCGGGCCTCGGCTGGCGACCTCGTACGGGGTGCGCGGGGTCCTCGGGCTGCGGCTGCGCTCGTTCGCGATCCCGGCTGCACTGCGGGCCGGCGCGGTGGCGGCGCAGGTGCCCGAGACGCAGAGCGGGATCCGGGTGGTCGACCGGAGGTTCGTCCGGGCCGCGCACGAGCGGGGCCTGCAGGTCCACGTGTGGACCGTGAACGAACCGGAACGTATGGAGGCTCTCCTCGACCTGGGGGTCGATGGCATCATGACCGACCGGATCGACATCTTGCGCACGGTACTGGACCGGCGCGGGGCCTGGGCCTGACAGGGCTGCGGCCGCCGCGCGGGTGCCGGGAGGCCGCGCGTCACGGGGACCAGCAAGGGGGCACTCATGAGTGCGCAGACGACAGACGGGGCGGGGACCGGTTCCGAGGACGGTAGACCGGCCGCTACGGCGGCGACGGCGGCCACGGCCGCGTCGCGCAAGCGCGAACAGCAGGGCTGGTACTTCTACGACTTCGCCGTGTCGGTGTACTCGGCGAGCGTGCTGACCCTGTTCCTGGGGCCGTACCTGACCTCCGTGGCGAAGGCGGCCGCGGACGCCGAGGGGTTCGTGCACCCGCTGGGGATCCCGGTGCGGGCCGGTTCGTACTTCGCGTACACGGTGTCGGCGTCGGTGATCCTGGCGGTGCTGCTCATGCCGCTGGTGGGGGCGCTCGCGGACCGGACGGGCCGGAAGAAGCCGCTGCTGGCGGTGGCGGCGTACGTGGGTGCCGCGGCCACCACGGGCATGTTCTTCCTGGAGGGCGACCGCTACCTGCTGGGCGGTCTGCTGTTGGTCGTCGCGAACGCCGCGCTGTCGGTGTCGATGGTGCTCTACAACGCCTACCTGCCGCAGATCTCCACCCCGGACGAGCGGGACACCGTCTCCTCGCGGGGCTGGGCCTTCGGCTACACCGCGGGCTCCGTGATGCTCGTGGTGAACCTCGCGCTCTACCTGGGCCACGACTCCTTCGGGCTCTCCGAGGGCATGGCGGTGCGGATCTGCCTCGCCTCGGCGGGCCTGTGGTGGGGGGCGTTCGCGCTGATCCCGCTGCGCCGGCTCCGGGACCGGGCGGTCGTGCCCGAGCCGGGGGCGGCCCCGGCGCTCAGCGGCTGGAAGCAGCTCGTCGCGACGCTGAAGGACATGCGGCGCTATCCGCTGACCCTGTCCTTCCTGCTGGCGTACCTGATCTACAACGACGGCGTCCAGACGGTGATCTCGCAGGCCTCGGTCTACGGCGCGGAAGAGCTGGAGCTGGAGCAGTCCACGCTGATCGCCGCGGTGCTGCTGGTGCAGGTGCTGGCGGTGGGGGGTGCCCTGGCGATGGGACGGCTGGCGCTGCGGTACGGCGCCAAGCGCACGATCCTGGGTTCGCTGGCGGCGTGGGCGCTGACGCTGGGGGTCGGCTACTTCCTGCCGGCGCGGACCCCGGTGTGGTTCTTCGCACTCGCGGCGATGATCGGGTTGGTGCTGGGCGGCAGCCAGGCGCTGTCCCGGTCGCTGTTCTCGCACCTGGTGCCGGCGGGCAAGGAAGCGGAGTACTTCTCAGCGTACGAGATGAGCGACCGCGGGCTGAGCTGGATCGGGCCACTGGTGTTCGGTCTGACGTACCAGGTCACGGGCAGCTACCGGGACGCGATCATCTCGCTGGTGGTCTTCTTCGCACTGGGTTTCGTGCTGCTGGCGCGGGTGCCGGTGCGCCGCGCGGTGGAGGCGGCGGGCAATCCTGTTCCGGAGCGGATCTGACGGCGGGCCCGGCCGTGATCAGGACACGGCCGGGGCCCGTCCGCCAGGCGGTCGGAGGCCGGATTTCCATGCGATTTCCGAACGGATTTCGACGTCGCAGCAAACGGCCGGTAGTGTACGCCTTTGGCCTGCCAGGCGGACCGTTACTGCGCACTGAAGAAGTGAAGACGTTGGGTGACATCTGCTGCCAGATGTGACAAAACGGGCATTGGTGGGTACAACAAGGGGCGGCACGACGGGCGACGCATCACCCGGAGCGGGAATCTATACCGCCGACCGGACGTTGACCGGATGACGACGACAGCGACACCTGTCCTGTGGGCGACAAGCCCGGGAGGCACGATTCATGAGTGAGCGAGCTCTCCGCGGTACGCGGCTCGTGGTTACCAGCTACGAGACGGACCGCGGCATCGATCTGGCCCCGCGCCAGGCGGTGGAGTACGCATGCCAGAACGGACATCGATTCGAGATGCCGTTCTCGGTTGAGGCAGAGATTCCGCCGGAGTGGGAGTGCAAGGCGTGCGGCGCCATGGCACTCCTGGTCGACGGGGACGGGCCCGAGGAGAAGAAGGGCAAGCCCGCGCGAACGCACTGGGACATGCTCATGGAGCGGCGTACCCGCGAGGAGCTGGAGGAGGTGCTGGCCGAGAGGCTGGCGGTCCTGCGCTCCGGTGCCATGAACATCGCCGTGCATCCGCGGGACAGCCGCAAGTCCGCCTGACGGCCGGACGCGACACGTCCGCCTGCGCGCGGACGGGAGAACAAGCCGGGGGGGCGCGCCCCCCCCCCGGGGGGGGGGGGCGCGGGGGGTGGGGGGGGGGCCGGGGGTGGGGCGCGG
>NZ_JBHXTC010000040.1:24725-37036 GCF_042677605.1 Streptomyces sp. NPDC127106
CGGCCCCCCCGCGCCCCCCCCCCACGCCCCCCGCCGGCCGGCCCGCCCCCCCCCGCCCGGGGGGGGGGGCCCCCCACCCCCGGGGGCCCCCCCCCCCCCCGGGGGGGGGGGCCCCTCGGCTTGTTCCCGTGTGCCCGGTTCGTTCCCGTGTCTCGATGTCCTCGTTCTTCGGCACCGCGGGCTCGGTGCGCGGATGTCCCGGCGCGGGCTCGGTACGCGGATCCGCGGATCAGGGCGCCAGCGGCGGCCGGTACCCCGCGTCGGAACCGGGGCGGTCCTGGCCGTCCGGCCGGTCCTCGCGGATGACCTCGCCCTGGACCACCTTGCCGTCCGGCTGGTGGATGCGGGCCTGCTGGAAGGCGTCGGCAAAGCTGCCGGACCGCGCCGCGGCCATCCTGCGCTCCAGGAGGCGGCCGGCGCGGCGGCCGATCCACGCCCGGACCGGCGGTATCAGGCAGAGCAGGCCGGCGACGTCGGAGAGCAGGCCCGGCAGGATCAGGAGCAGGCCGGCCAGCATGGTGAGGGCGTTGCCCGTGCCGGGCTGGCGCGCGGCGGGCGGCTGCCCCTGCTGGGCCTGCTGGAAGGTGTCGGACAGGTTCTTGAAGGCGCGGCGCCCGGCCCGCTTGATGACCACGGCGCCGAGCACGATTCCGCCGGCGATCAGCGCGGCGACGGTGAGACCGCCGGCGGCTTCGGCCACCAGGCCGAGCAGCCAGATCTCCAGGATCAGCCAGGCGGCGATGGCAAGGGGCAGGAACGTGCGGGCAGGCGAACGCCGCCGGTGGGCCGTCGAAGTGGGTGCGCCGGTCGTCATGTCTCCAGTGTGCCCGGGCCTGCGTAAAAGCGGGCTCAGCCGGAGGTACCGGACATCCCCTAGGGGGTGCCCGGTGTCAGGCGGCGCCCAGTGCGCGGTGCGCGGTGCGCGGCGGCGGGGCTCGGCCCCCGGGGGCACGGGCCCGCGGGGAACGGCCCGGCCCTCAGGGCCTGTCCTTGTCCCGGGAGCCGCGGCTCTTGTCCAGGCCCGTCAGCTTGGCCGCGTGCGACTGCAGGCCCCACTGCGTGACCCGCCACAGGGCCTCGACCACGATGTCCCGGCTCATCTTGCTGTCGCCGAACTCCCGCTCGACGAACGTGATCGGCACCTCCACGACGCGGAAGCCCGCACGCACGGCCCGCCGCGCCAGATCCACCTGGAAGCAGTACCCGGCGGAGGCGACCTGCTCCAGGCCCAGCCCCTCAAGGGTCTCGCGGCGGAAGGCGCGGTAGCCGCCGGTCACGTCGCGGATCGGGACGTCCAGCATCAGCCGGGAGTACGTCGAGCCGCCGCGCGAGAGGAACTCCCGGCTCTTGGGCCAGTTCACCACCCGGCCGCCCGGCACCCAGCGCGAGCCGAGCACCAGGTCGGCGCCGGCCAGCGCGGTGAGCAGGCGGGGCAGCTCCTCGGGCTGGTGGGAGCCGTCCGCGTCCATTTCGACGAGGACGCCGTAGTCGCGCTCCAGCCCCCAGGTGAACCCGGCGAGGTAGGCGGCGCCCAGCCCCTCCTTGCCCTTGCGGTGCAGGACGTGCACGTGGTCGTCGCCGGCCGCCAGCTCGTCGGCGAGCTTGCCGGTGCCGTCGGGGCTGTTGTCGTCCGCGACCAGGACGTGCGCCTCGGGCACGGCCGCGCGCACGCGGGCGACGATCGGCCCGATGTTCTCGGCCTCGTTGTAGGTCGGGATGATCACCAAGGTCGTGCCGAGCGGTCCGTGGCCTCGCTGTCCGCCGTCGCTCACTGGGTCCGCCTTCGTGTTCTTGTACGTCCTGTCACAGGGAATGACTTTAGAACAGTGGTCGGGGCCCGCGGTCCTTCGGGCCGGTACGGCTCCCGCGGGCTGCGGGCGGACGTGACCGTTGTCTACTGGACGGCGGGTCCCCGGCACGGGCCACCCTCCCTGCTCTTTCGGATCGGGGGACACCCGTCCGGTGAAACCTTCCGCCGTCCGGTGGTGGGCCCGGCCGAACCTATCCGTGCCGGCCGGCGCGCACCGAACCAGGGCCCGGGGGATCACCCCTGTGGCCGTACGAATACCTCCCGACCGCCGACGACGGTCGCGAGGCACACCGGGAGGTCCCGGCCCGGGGTCAGGTCGGGCAGCCCGGGGGTGCCGGAGCGGGGGTCGGTGGACCAGCGGGCGACCCGGTCGTCGGGGGCCTGGACGATCAGCTCGCCGGTCTGCCAGAGGGCGTAGTCGGCGGGGGCGCCCGGCACCAGCACGCCCGCCCCGTCGCGGCCGAGGGCCCTCCAGCCGCCGCGCGTGTGGGCGGTGAAGGCGGCCCGGACGGAGATGCGGTGCTCGGGGGTGCGGTGGAAGGCTGCGGCCCGGACCGTGCCCCAGGGGTCGAAGGGGGTGACGGGGGCGTCGGAGCCGAAGGCGAGCGGCACCCCGGCCTTGAGCAGGGCGGCGAACGGGTTGAGCGTACGGGCCCGCTCGGCGCCGAGCCGGTCCGCGTACATGCCGTCCTCGCCGCCCCAGGCGGCGTCGAAGGCGGGCTGCACGGACGCGGTGAGGCCCAGCTCCGCGAAGGCGGCGATGGTCTCCGGGGTCATCATCTCGGCGTGCTCGATGCGGTGCCGGGCGGCGCGGACGCGGGCGAGGCCGAGCCGGTCGGCCGCCGCGCGGAAGCCCTCGACGACGGCGGTGAGGGCGGCGTCGCCGATGGCGTGGAAGCCGGCCTGGAGGCCCGCCTCCGTGCAGGCGGTGACGTGCTCGGCGATCTCGGCGGCGTCGAGGTAGCCGGTGCCGGTGGTGTGCGCGTCGGCGTACGAGTCGTGCAGGCAGGCGGTGTGGGAGCCGAGGGCGCCGTCCGCGAAGAGGTCGCCGGCTGCGCCGATGGCGCCGAGGGCCTTGGCCTGCTCCAGGTCGCGGTCGGCCCAGTAGCCGAAGACCCGCGGGCCGGGCCGCTCCCGGGCGAGGTTCAGGAGGCCGGCGAAGTCCTCGGCGGAGGAGATGTCGGGGCCGCCGCACTCGTGGACGGAGCCGATGCCGAGGGAGGCGGCGTGGTCGAGGGCCGCCCGCTGGGCCTCGGCGCGCTGGGCGGGCGTGACGGCGGCGAGCGCGGCCTTGCGGACGGCGTGGTGGTCGTCGCGGGTCAGCGGCTCGTCGCCGCGGACGGTGACGGCCGGGACGAGGTCCAGCAGGGCGGTGGTGACGACGGCGGAGTGCACGTCGATGCGGCTGAGGTAGAGCGGGCGGCCGCCGGCGGCCTCGTCGAGCTCGGCGCGGCGGGGGGCGCGGCGCTCGGGCCAGCGGGCGGCGTCCCAGCCGTGGCCCAGCAGGACGCGGTCGCCGGGGCGGCGGGCGGCGTACGCGCGGACCAGCCGGAGGGCGTCGGCGAGGGAGGCGGCGCCGGAGAGGTCCAGTCCGGTCAGGGCCAGGCCGGCGGAGGTGGCGTGCACGTGCGCGTCGACGAACGCGGGGGTGACGAGCGCTCCGTCGAGGTCGACGACCTCGTCCACGCCCTGCGCGAAGGCGTCGGCGGCACCCTCGGAGCCGACCCAGGCGATGTGGCCCCGCTCGACGACCATCGCGGTGGCGAACGGGTCGGCGGGGCTGTGTACCTCGCCGCCGCGCAGGAGGACGGTCCGGTCGGGGGCCGAGGCGGATGCGAAGGCTCCGGCGTCGTCGGCGGAGGGGGCGGTGCGGTCAGTCATGCGCACCAGTCTCCCGGTTCGCGGGGGCCCGTTCGACCGCGCCCCCTGCGTTGCGGCCCGCTCCCCCGCCGACGGGCCGCCGGGTGCCGCTAGATGCGGGGCGGGCGGGCTTCGTACGGGGTGGACAGGACGACGGTGGTGCGGGTCGAGACGTGGGCGAGGGCGCGCAGCCGGCCGAGCAGGTCCTCCAGCTCCAGCGGGGTGGCGACCCGGACCTTGAGGATGTAGTTCTCGTCGCCGGCGACGCTGTGGCAGGCCTCGATCTCCGGTACGCCGGCCAGCCGGTCGGCGATGTCGTCGGGGGCGCTGGGGTCGAAGGGCTTCACCGAGATGAAGGCGGTCAGGGGCAGGCCGACGGCCTCGGGGTCGACCACGGCCGCGTAGCCGCGGATCACGCCGCGCTGCTCCAGGCGGCGTACCCGCTGGTGGACCGCCGACGTGGACAGTCCCGTGGCCTTGCCCAGGTCCGTGTAGCTCATCCGCCCGTCCCGCACCAGCAGATCGACGATCTGGCGGTCCAGTTCCTCCATAGCGCTCATAGCCGATCAACCTACGGCCCGAGAGCGCTCCAGGCACAGTGCTGCCCGCCCACAAGTGGCACCTGCGGCGGGCATGTGACCAAAGCCACAAGGGTATGTCCTACTGCGCCGGGTTGTTGTGGTTACTCGTGCCGCGCGACGGGAAGTGGTTGGTGTGGCCGAGGCCGAAGAACATTGCCCGCCCGGCCCACCCAAGGGGGAGTACATCCATGCAGAACACCAAGCGCACCGGTCGTACGGAACCGGAGCCCCTGGATCCCGGCGTCGTCGACTACACCGACGACGCCGATGACGTCGACGACGGCGAGGGGTTCGAGATCCGCCACGCGATCTGCCCCGACTGCGGCCAGTCGATCGCCCTCGTCGCGGACGAGGAGTACCTGCCGGAGCACGCGCTCTGCCCGAGCCCGTGGAATCCGTTCGGGCTGACCGTGTGCGCGGGCACCGGCCGCCCGGCCGCCGACGCGCTGCCCGCCGTGGACGAGGGCGCGGACACCCAGGAGCTGGAGGTCGTCATGCTGACGCTGCCCCAGGGCCTGGACTGGCGTACCCAGCCGTTCTCGCACGTGGGCGGTCCCGGCTCGCGTCCGGTGCGGCTCGCGGCCACGGTTCCGCTGCAGCGGAGCCGGCACGCGCAGGCCGCCTGACGGGGCGGGAGGTCTGCTGCGCGGGCGCGGCGGGCCGATGACCGGGCCCGGGCCGTTCGGCCCGGGCCTCAGCCGTGTCCGGGGGGTGCGGGCGGCCCCGGGTACGGGGTCTGCGGCAGGGCCGCCCGTACGGGTCACCAGTAGGCGCCCCGCACCATGGCGTCGAGGGTGGCGTGGTGCAGGATCAGCCGGTCGGGCGCGGCCGGGACCTCGACCTCCCCGAAGTGGGCCTGCCGGTAGGCGATGCGCAGCATGACGATCCCGTGCCGCAGGGCGGCGTAGAGGGTGTGGAACTCCATGTCGCGCGGCGTGTGCCCGGTGAGTTCGGCGTAGCGGCGCTCCAGGTCCTCGCGGCGCAGGAAGTCGGGCAGGCCGCGCTGGCCGAAGCCGGTGGTCAGGTCCTGGAAGAAGCGGTGGAGGTAGACGGTCCAGCCGAGGTCGACCTCGCGCGGGGCGCAGGCGGCCATCTCCCAGTCGAGCACGGCCACGGGCTCGAAGCCGTCGTAGACGATGTTCCCGATGCGGGCGTCACCCCAGTTGAGGACGGCGGGACCCTCGTCGGCGGGCCACAGCTCCTCCAAGCGGTCGAAGCAGCGCTCCAGCAGCGGGGACGGGGCCAGGCCGTCCACCACCCAGGCGTAGTAGGCGCGTTGGGCCTCGACGTGCCGGCGCAGGGGGCTGCCGGATCCGTCAGGGATGAGGAACTCTGCTTCCTTGGTGGGGAATTGGTCGTGCAGGCGGGCCAGGAGGGAGATGCTCGCCTCCTGGAGTGCGGCGCGCTCCGTGTCGGTGGCGTCGTGCAGCCAGCTGCCACCGTAGGTGTAGGGCATCACGTCGGGCGGGACCCGGCCCTCGGCGCGGGCCATGACGAAGAAGGCGGCGCCGAGCGGCCCCGGGTCCTCCTCCAGCCAGAGCACGCGCGGGACGGGCACCTCGGTGTGGGCGGCGACCAGGCTCATGACCCGGTGCTGACGGGCCATGTCGTAGGCGGGGAAGACGGTGTAGGCGGCCGGGTCGGCGGCGAGGCGCAGGGCGCAGGCGCGGACCGGGGTGTCGGGGTGGTCGATGTCGAAGAGCAGGGTTTCGCTGGACATGCCGTTGGAGTCGGGGACGCGGACGCCGGACACGCGGGCGCCCGGGAGGCGGCCGTCGAGCCAGGCGGTCAGGCGCCGGGCGATCTCTGCGGGCTCCCGGGTTGAGGTGCGGGGACGTGGTGCCGGTGCTGCTGCCATGACTGCCCCTCTTGTCGTGTGCTGCCGTCGGCCGGCGGTCCGCTACGGCGCGACCGAGGCGTGGTCGGTGAAGCCGCTCGGGTCGTGGCGACCGAAGCTGCCGTGTTCGAAGATGCCGTGGCCGGTCTGACCGTCGAGGGTGAAGCGGGCCGAGTGGTCGGTGACGCCGTAGGCGGCCATGGGGTGGGCGGCGGGGACGGAGAGGTCGAGGACGCGGCGGTCGGTCCAGCCGCGGCCCTGCCAGGTGCCGTGCTGCCAGTCGGCGGCGGGCGGGTAGCCGGCGCCGACGGCGAGCGGGGAGGAGCCGAGGATCTCCACGCCGAGTTCGAGGGGTTTGCGGGCGGGGTCGGTGAGGTGGACGACGGCGCTCACGGGGTGCCGGGTGCCGGGGCGGTAGCGGATGTCGGTGTGGGGCCAGCCGAGCTGGACGTCGGGGCGGCCGCTGCCGTCGGGGAAGACCTGGACGGCCTCGTTGAGGGTGCGGTGTCCGTCGGCGTCCTCCTGGACGATGACCATGACGAACCGGTCCGGGAAGCGGACGGGGATCCAGAGCCAGTGGAAGCCCTCGGGCCGGTGCTCCTCGGCGGCCCGGCCGCCGTCCTCGCCGGGGATGGGGCGGACGCCCCAGCTGCGGTCGCGGGTGCCGGTCCAGGCGTCGGGGGTGAGGACGCGCTCCTCGCCCCCGGCGCGCAGGGTGCCGGTGACGTGGCCGGCCTGGACGAAGCGGCGGCCTTCGAGGATGAGCCGGTCGCCGCGCCGCTGGGTGTGGTGCGGTTCCCAGACGGCGGGGAACTCGGCGGTCCAGGTGAGGGCGAACGAGAGGCCGTCGGGGTCGGCGGGGTCGGGATCGCAGTGCAGGGCGATCCGCTTCAGGGGCTCCTCGACGGTGATGCGCAGAGGGCCGACGGCGAGGTTCATGCGGTCGTCGGTGAGGGCGTCGGAGGCACGGACCGCGAGGAGCCGGTCTCCGGTGCGGAGGGTGGCGTAGGCGTCGATGACGCCGGTGTTGGGGTAGACGCCGAGGCCGGCGATGAGGACGGCCCGGCCGGCGTGGTCGAAGACGTGGAGGATGCAGCGGTCGTAGGCGTTGCGGTCGCCGGTGACGACGTGCTTCATCGACAGCGGGGCCTGGTGGATGGGGTACTCGTCCAGGGGGATCGGGCGGTCCGCGGGCATGGCGCAGCTCCAGGGGTGCGGGGGCGGGGCACGGTGCGGCCGAACGGACTTGACGGTACGTCAGAAATGGTGACGGCGCCCATACTTCTGTCATTCCCTGACATCCCGGCACGTCTAGCCGCCTGCTGCGTACGACACGCGGCCGTACGGCCGTACGGGGATCCCTCGAACGGAATCTCGGAGGGCGGGTGCGGTTACCCGCCGGTCGGGCTGCGCGTTGATCCGGGCATGACCGCACTCGACACGCCCGCACCGAGACCGGCCCGACGCCGCCACCCGGCGCCGCACACCGCCGGAGAATCGGTTCGGCACCGGCAGTCCGACCCGCCGATCTACCGTGCGCTGCTGGCCCTCTGGGCCGAGGACGGCCGCACCCTGCCGGGCTACCGCGACCCGGAGTGGTCCCGCGTCGCGACGTCCCCGATCTGGCCGGCGGGGACACTGTTCGAGGCGTGAGGGGAATCGGTCACCGGCCAGGGGGCGGTCCGGTCGGTCCGCCCTCCTTGAAGGCTTTCCAGATCGTGACGAGCGCGACGATCTGAGCCAGGAAGAACGCCACCGAGGCAACGCGCATCTGGTAGACGTACGCCACCAGGCTGGCGTTGGTCGACCAGTAGCGCCGCTCGTCCCGGAATGACTCCACATCCATGACGAACCCGGTGATGGTCAAGACGGAGGCGAACGTCGCAATGAGACCGACAAGATCGGGCGCAGTTTCCCCAATAAACCGGCTGATGACATAGTCGGCCAGAGCGGGGACGGCAAATGCAACAGTGACCCAGCACGCCTTCGTCGGCCCGTGACGCCCGGGCAGGTCTCGCCACAGGGCGCCGAGGAAGAAGCCACCGACTCCCCAGACCACTTGCCACCTCAGAAGACTGGCAATGATCGCCAAGAAGCCGGATGGACCCTCCGCGATAAATACCCAGCGATCACTTCTGACAGTATAAATCCAGTACAGGAGGCCGGTCGCAGGCAAGCCGACGACAGACGCAACGAGCGCCCCCCGGCAAGCATTGCTCCACCATGTAGCCATGGGGCCGCAAGCGAAGGGCAGGTCAGTCGGCCGCACCCCTTCCGGGAGGGCTTTGTCCAGTCGATCGATCTCGGCCTCGATCACCTCCTGCGTGGCTGAATGATCGGACGGATTTGCGGTACCGAGCCGGTGCAGCCGCGATTGGAGCTCTCGGAAATGGCGTGCCAAGCGAAGCACGTCCGACCGATCGGTTCGCGAGATCACCTTACCCAAGGGCGCATCGTCAACCGTAAGTTGCTCAAGAACAGATGTAGAGGACCCCAGGGCGACGACAGCCCAGACTGCCACCAGGCCGAGAAGCAGGATCAGAAGATAGCCCGAGAATCCGAAATATAGGACGTTCGGGCCGGCCACCACAAAGAGGGAAATGAGTATGAACTTCTCCGCTTGATTAGGGGTGAACGATCCCTTCTCGTACTGCTCTGCCCGGCACACTCGGAGCACTCCGACCACGACCAGAGGCGCCATGAAAAGAATGATGTTCATCAATTGACGCATCGTTGCACGCGGGAACCACCAGAAGTATCGGTCATACCACTGATCCCGAGCCCCTTCATAGAACAGTCCGTCGGGTTCAAGGAGCCAGCTAATTCTCTCCCAAGAATTCTCGAAGGCATTGTACATCCACAGAGAGGTCGCCATTGAAATGGTTACCGCAATGGACACCATCACCCAGTCAGGAAATCTCTTACCCCCGGCAAAGAGGACCCTCTGGCCACTCGCGATCAGACCGAGGCAGCACACCGCGAGCAACACCACGTACAGGACCAAACCTACCCAAGAGGCGCCGGGTGATCCGGATAGACCAACCATGGGCAGCCACGAGTACTTGAAAAGTTCGGCATTGACGGAGAGCGTCAGCAGGAGAAGTGAAAATGCACACACGGAAATGAGCAAGCGCGTCCGCAGCCTGCCGAAGAAGCAGAGGAAGACTCCAAGGAGCAGCAGCGCAGAAAGCTCCGGCAGAGGCACGTCGTCTGGATTCCAGGACAGCACCCGCGCCGCGTGGTCGCCCATGTGAATGATCAGGCCGAAGAGCATCAGCAGCAGCGCCCAGGAGCGCAGGGTGTTGAGCGAGTCCGCCTCCTGCGGCATGGGCTTGCCGATCAAGCTCCGCCGGAGCCGGGCGCCGGAAGCGAGCAGGAGAAGACCCGTTGCAATAAACCAGAACGCGCCCGATGCGCCGTTGACGCCCAAGAGTTCCCACGGCTGCTCGTCAGGCGATGCGGTGACGGCGTTCCACTGCTGCGCCGCGGGCAGGTGCAACGTGGCCTCGGGGTCTTCCCCCGGCTGCTTGTGCCGCCACGTCAGCACGGTGCCGCCTTCGCCGAACACGGGTGCAGGGCGGGCCGACAGGGCTCCCGGTCCGCCCAGACGCACGTTCACCTTCTCCCACCGCGCGCCTGCAAGGTTCGGGGGTGGCATCAGGCGGATGAGCCACTTGTCCTTCTGCGGCGACAGCATCCACGGGCCCACACGCAGCTCGCTAAGAGTGCTGATCCATGTAACGGCCTCATAGTGGACGGCGAAGTTCTTCTCGTCGGCCTTCACCCTCGGCGGCCTGGAACGCCACTCGCCCCAGTCGGTCTCGCTCTTCTTCGCCTTGCCCACCAGGCACCACAGCGCATCGCGGTACTCGATCGAGCGAGGGTCGAGGAGCAGGTCGGCAGCGCGCTCCCAGGCCACCGGGATGGTGATGTCCATGGTGCTGGTGAGCATGCTGTTGTCGTGGCCGCGGTGCTTGAATTCAGCCGTCGCGTTGACCGTCGCGCCGGCGAGCTGATCTGCCCGGCAGGATTTCGCCGGTACGGGCTGCGGCGCCGCATGCGCCGCGCCCGGGCCGGCCAAAGCGGCGGACAGTGCCAGGAGAAGGGCGTGCAGCAGGATCAGCGCGGAGCGTCTGAGCTGGATCACCGCTCCAGGATCTTCCCCGCCGGGCCGGGGTGGGCCCGCGCGACGCGGCGGAACGCGCGCGGGTCCACCCCGACGGCGGAGGCAGGCTCACCCACTGGGGCGAGCCGCGAGCAGCGTCAGCGGGTTTCGGGGCCGGCCAGGTGGCGGGCGATGACCATGCGCTGGATCTGGTTGGTGCCCTCGACGATCTGGAGCACCTTGGCCTCGCGCATCAGGCGCTCCACCGGGAAGTCCTGGGTGTAGCCGTAGCCGCCGAGGACCTGGACCGCGTCCGTGGTGACGGCCATGGCCGCGTCCGTGCAGAACAGCTTGGCCATCGCCGCCTGCCGCGAGAACGGCTTGCCCGCGTCGCGCAGCCGTGCCGCGGCCAGGTACAGGGCCCGGCCCGCCTCGATGCGGGTCGCCATGTCGGCGAGCATGAACCGCAGGCCCTGGAAGTCGGCGATGGGGCGGCCGAACTGCGTGCGGCCCTGTGCGTAGGCGAGGGCCTCGTCCAGGGCTGCCTGGGCGACGCCGATGGCGCAGGCGGCGATGCCGAGGCGGCCGGCGTCCAGGGCGGCCAGCGCGATGGTGAAGCCCTGACCCTCCTCGCCGAGGCGCCGGGCGTCGGGGACGCGGACACCGTCGAAGTGCAGCTGGGCTGTGGGCGAGCCCTTCATGCCCATCTTCTTCTCGGGGGCGGCCGCGGAAAGGCCCTCGGCGTCGCCGGGCACGAGGAAGGCCGTGATGCCCTTGGGGCCCTCGCCGCCGGTGCGGGCGAGGACGGTGTAGAAGTCGGCGACCCCGCCGTGGGTGATCCAGGCCTTGGTGCCGTTGATGACCCAGTCGTCGCCGTCGCGGACGGCCTTGGTGGCGAGCGAGGCGGCGTCGGAGCCGGCGGCCGGCTCGGAGAGGCAGTAGGCGCCGAGCAGTCCGCCGCCGAGCATGGCGGGCAGGTGGGCGGCCCGCTGCTCCTTGGTTCCGTAGCCGGCCAGGCCGTGGCAGGCGAGGGAGTGGACGCTCACGCCGAGGCCGACGGTCAGGCGGGCCGCCGCGAGCTCCTCCAGGACCTGGAGGTAGACCTCGTAGGGCTGGTCGCCGCCGCCGTACTCGCTGTCGTACGGCAAACCGAGCAGACCGGATTCCGACAACAGGGTGAAAACCTCGCGCGGGAAGCGCCCGGCCTCCTCCTCTTCGGCGGCCCGCGGGCTAACCTCCCGCTGGATGATCTCTCGTACGAGCGCGAGGAGGTCCCGGGACTCCTCGGTGGGCAGCTGACGGTCCACCGGCTGCGGGGCGCGGTCGGTCATGGCGGCGCTCTCCTCCCTCGTGGGCGCGGCGGCGACGCGCGAGGTGTGGGACGCGCCGCCGGTAACGGTGCTCTTACAGCCGATACTGCCCGCCCGGATCACGGAAGGGGCAGTTCAGCGGCTGCGGCGGCATGAGTATGCCCGATCAGGAGCTTCTCGTCACCGGGCAAGATCACCGGAGAAATCGCAGGCGGGGGGCGGTTGCGGACACTCCGGGACGAACCCTCGGCGGCCGTCGGCGGCACGGGGGCGGCTCGGGGTGCGGATGCGTCTGCCCGGGTGGCGGGAGGAGATGGCCGGGGCGGTCGGGACGGGCGCGGCGCGCCGCAGGGGTGCGGGCGGACAACTGTCTTGCAGCGGGCGGGAGTTCCCGGATCTGCACCCTCCGGATCATGCGGCGTACCGGGCCGCGGGAGGGGACCGGCGGGACTCCCGGGCGGTCAGAGCCAGCCGAGCTGGGTGACGAACATGGCGACGACCACCACGAGGGTCCAGCCGAGCACGTGCTCCAGCCAGGAGGAGTCGTCCTGGGGGCCTCCGGTGCGGACCCGGGTCCGGACGGGGGCGGTGGGGGCGGCGCTGGGTGCGGTCATGCCGTCCAATGTGCCAGCGTTCGCGGCTTTCGCGGTAGAGACGAGGGTCACTGGTGGCGCGCGTCACACCCCCGGCCTCGGCCGTCACACCACCGGGCCCCGGCCGGCGGTCGGCCGGGGGCCGGTGTGCCGGTGGGCCCGGCGGCCGGTGGCCCGCGGCGCGGGGGTGCGGGGGCGGGGGGGGGGCCGGTGAG
>NZ_JBHXTC010000040.1:37046-74494 GCF_042677605.1 Streptomyces sp. NPDC127106
TGTGGGGGTTTTGCGGTGCTCTGGCGGGGTTCTGGGGTGCCCCCCACCCCCCCCCGGGCGCCGCCCCACCCCCCGCGGGCCCCGGCCGTTCCCCGGCCGGGGGCCCGGTGTGCAGGTGCGCCCGGCGTCCGGTGCCCGGCGTCGACGGGGTCCGGCGCCGGGGGTCGGACGGATCAGGCGCGGTTGCGGCCCGCCAAGCCTGCCATGGCCAGCGCCAGCAGCAGGGCGACGCCGCCCGCGATGACGTTGCTGACCACGGTGCGGGTCGTGTCGACGTTGCCGGAGATGCACCACGGGGCCAGGATCGTCCAGGCTCCGATGGCGACCGCGGTCCACGCCATGGCGTGGGTGCGTTCGTAGGCCGAGCCGAGCCCGCTCATGCACAAGCAGTAGGCGAGGCCCGCTATCAGGTTGTTCACCGCCAGCGAGGTGAGGCCGCTGAATCCCGCGATCCACGGAGATGCCGCCAGGTACAGGCCCGTGATGAGGGCCAGTGTCTCCACGGCCTGGGCGGCCGGTGTGCTGGTGACCCGCTCGAACCGCGAGCGCATCTCGGCGAGGTCGGGGTGGTGTTCGATGCTGTGGGTGGTCATGGCGGGCCGCCTCCTGTAGAAGACTTTATGTGCCCTTTATGGATTTATGTTGCGCTTGTCCTTTCTCCAGGTCAACGGGTGGCGACGGACCTCTCGGCGGGCCTCCGGGCAGGCCTCCAAGGGGGCCTCAAGGCGGCCCCGCTCACAGCACCCCGACGGCCTTGAGGGCCAGGATCTGTGCGACGGACGGGCGGGCCGGGGCGTAGAGGTAGCAGACCCCTCCGGAGCCGGAGACGGCCTTGCCCGCGGCGTTGTGGCGCTTGGTCCGCAGCCACACGTTCTCCCACTCGCGGCGCTTGTACACGCGGCGGACGGCGGGGTTGTTCGGCGAGTTCGGGTCGTTGGCGACGATGTCGCCGGCCTCGGTGAAGCCCACGACGGTCATCAGGTGACCGGCGGTGCCGTAGCCCGCGCCGGTGAGCTCCTCGGAGCGGAAGGACTGCGTGGTGATCACGGGGATTCCGGAGCGGATCAGGGCCTCCAGGTCGGTGAGGGAGCGGAGCCGGGTGACGACGCCGGCGAGCCCGTCGTAGGTGGCGGCGTAGGCGGCATTGAAGGGCCAGTTCCCGCAGCCCCGGTAGGCGTGGTCGTACGTGGCGCGGGCCGCGTGACAGACCTGCGGGTCGCTGTAGCCGCGGTCCACCCACTCCAGGTCCTTCGCCGCGGGCTTGCGGCCCCAGTACTCGATGACCATCTGGGAGGAGGTGGGGCTGCACCAGGCCTCCCCGCCGTTGTCGTACTCCGGGTACCGGCCGGCGTGGACCTCCTGTGAGTAGCGCGGCACCTTCAGCTCGTGGGCCCGCCCGGAGGGAGTGGAGGCGGTGACGGTGAACCGGTCCGGGACGTCGGAGGTCACGGCTCCCGCCAGCCACACCGTGGGGCCGTCCGCAGCGCCGGGCTTGCGGTGGAGGGTGAGGCGCAGCTGCCAGGCCGCGATCCGCAGCCCGGCCGCGCGGGCGGGGGCGTCGACGGCGAGGGTGTCGGTCCACACGGTGGAGCGGCCGTCGGTCTGTCCGTCGACGGAGGTCCGGCGGATGTCCGCGTCGCCGGCGGCCCAGCGGGCCATCACGTACCAGGGGCTCGTGGAGCCGTCGTCGTAGGTGGCGCGCAGATCGACCCGGATCCAGCTGCCGGCGGGGGTGGCGGCGTTCCAGGAGGCGATGACCTCGGTGCCGGGAACCGCCGAGCGGTGCACCGGCGAGGTCCACACGGCGTGCTCCCAGCTGCTCTTCTTCCCGGTGTGCGGGTCGGTGTACTCGGTGCGGCCGGCGGGCGACTCGATCCGCAGTCCGGGGCGGCTGCCGGCGAGGACGGCGGTGCCCTGGTGGGTACCGGCCCGCCAGTGCCCGCGGGAGAACCAGAAGCGGTTGTCCACGGTGGGTCGGGCGGCGTCCCCGGCAGCGGCGCCCGCACCGGCCCGGGCGTCGGCGGTCCCCGAGGCGGCCGCGGCCTCGTCGGCGGTCACCGCGCCGGCGGCACCGGCCCCGGGGGCGGGCTGCGTCGCCGTGCCGCCGCCCCGTCCGGCGGCCGCCGAGGCCCTCCCGCCGGGCACGGTGGCTGCGGCGGCGGCCGCGAGGGCGACGGCCAGGACGGCCCTGCGTGGTGTGGGTGCGGTCATCGCGGAATCCCCCAGTGGGTCGGTGAGGCGGATCGGCTTCCCCACCCTTGCAGTTCCCGGTAGCCCGGCGCCGACGCCCGGGGCCCGTGTCGGGGTGAACCCGTGTGCGGCGTCTCCGGCCGTAGGCTGGCCGGGTGGAGTCACACCAGTCGCTCGCGCCGCTCGCGCGCGAGATCAGCACCCTGCCCCCGTCCCTCGGCCCCGTACGGCTGGTCGGGATCGACGGGCACGCCGGGTCCGGGAAGAGCACCTTCGCCGGGCGGCTCGCCGAGGAGCTGGGCGGGGCGCCCGTACTGCACCTGGACGACGTGGCCACCCACGAGGAGCTCTTCGCCTGGCCGGACCGGCTGCGCGCGCAGGTGCTGGACCCGCTCGCCGCCGGGCATCCGGCCCGCTGGGCCCCGTACGACTGGGTGGCGCGGCGCTTCGGCCCCGAGCAGGTGCTGGAGCCGGCCGAGGTGCTGCTCGTCGAGGGCGTCGGAGCCGGGCGGCGCGCGCTGCGGCCGCACCTGGCCCGGCTGCTGTGGATGGAAACGCCGCGGGCCGAGTCCTGGGGACGCGGACGGCACCGGGACGGGCGTGAGCTGTCCGATTTCTGGGACGGGTGGGAGCGCGCGGAGCTCGCGCACTTCTCGGACGATCCTTCGCGCCCCTTCGCGGACACTCTGGTGCGGCAGAGCGGTACGGGATACGAGTGGTCTTCCGGGACTGGTGCGACCGCCGGAAGGACGACTTCCGTCACTGAAGGTGACGGACTCCCCCGGGCCTGAGCCGCTGCGGAAAGCCGCTTGCGCGGGCGTTCACCAGCCTGCTTGACCTGGGCCCCACACCGGCCTTACGTTCTGAATGCGCGGTCTTTCCAGGCCGCAGCGGACGCGAAGCCCCCGATTGTTCCCCCGTGATCGGGGGCTTCGTTCTGCCCCGGCCCCGCTCCGCGTCCCCGCAGCCGCGGGCGCACCTCCCCGGGATCTTCACCCTGAGTCACATCGGGCCTGACGGGGCGCTGCGGACCCGTACCCGCAGCACCCTACGTAAGGTGCGTCACCGCAGGTACGATGCAGCCCTGATTTCATCGGCACGGCGACAACTCGCGGAAGCGACGCGGGCGTTGCCGGGCACCACGGGGGCAGGCTTGTGGGGGACGTGATGGATTTCGGGACGCCGGGCACTGGGCACGCCCCGGCCGAACTCGCCTGGCTGCGCGGGGTGGACGCCTGCACCATGGGCGCCTACCCGCAGGCCGAGGAGGAGTTCCGGACGGCCGTCCGGCTCGATCCCTCGATGGCCGACGCCTGGCTCGGCCTGCACGCGCTGCGCGTGGACACCACGACCGCGTTATTGCGCATGTACACCCACCGCGACCGCTTCGGCGAACAGCGGACCCGGCACCGGCGGACCCTGAACTCCTGGTACTGGCTGGGCTGGTGGGTGCAGCCGGTGCTGGAGAGCCGACGCGACCTGCTGCTGGCGCACGCCTCGCACTGGCTGGACGGCCGCCACGTGCCCGAACTGGACCAGGCGCTGGCCGCGCTGCCGCCGGTGGACACCGATCCGCAGGTCCGCTTCCTGCACGCCTGCCGGGCCTACCTGGTCAAGGACTGGGAGCAGTTGGTCCGGCACACCGAGCCGCTGGTGGACGATTCGCTGCTCGGCATCGAGGCGGGCCTCTTCGGCGGGATGGCCCGGGTCCGGCTGGAGATGTACGGGCAGGCCGAGCCGATGCTCTCGGCGGCACTGATGCGCTGCCGCAGCGAGCAGCCGCAGCGCAAGGAACTGCGGTACTGGCTGGCCCGCGCCCACGAGGGCACCGGGCGCAGCGCCGCGGCACTGCCGCTCTACCGGGCGGTGCACCGGGTGGACCCGGCGTTCATGGACACCGCGGCGCGGCTCACCGCGATCGAGGACAGCGAGGACTGCGACGGGTACGCCGGGTACGCGGGCACCGGCTACGAGGCGTACGGCGGACACGGTGTGACCCAGGCCGGCGGCTTCACGGCGGTGACCCTGGGCGGCGGCCCCGTCCAGGACCTGGGCGTCGCCCCGGACGGGCAGCCCGAACCGCCGGATCCGCTGGCCGTCCCGGACCCGCCCGGCCCGCGGTACGGGGGGCCGGCCCCGGGCCGTGGCGAGGGCGTACGCCGCAAGGTGTCGCTCCCCGGGCAGGGCGGGCCCGGAGGACTGCCCGCCGGGCCGGCGGACCCGGAGCTGCTGGCCGAGGCGCTCGCCGAACTGGAGCGGATGGTCGGCCTGGAGCCGGTCAAACGGCAGGTCAAGGCGCTGTCGGCGCAACTCCACATGGCACGGCTGCGGGCCGGACAGGGCCTGCCCGTGCAGCCGCCGAAACGGCACTTCGTGTTCTCCGGACCCTCCGGCACCGGCAAGACGACCGTGGCACGGATCCTCGGCCGGGTGTTCTACGCGCTCGGGCTGCTCGGCGGGGACCACCTGGTCGAGGCCCAGCGGGCCGACCTGGTGGGCGAGTTCCTCGGGCAGACCGCGGTCAAGGCCAACGAGCTGATCGACTCGGCGATCGGCGGAGTGCTGTTCGTGGACGAGGCGTACAGCCTGTCCAACTCGGGCTACAGCAAGGGCGACGCCTACGGGGACGAGGCCCTGCAGGTCCTGCTGAAGCGGGCCGAGGACAACCGCGACCACCTGGTGGTGATCCTCGCCGGCTACCCGGCGGGGATGGACCGGCTGCTGTCCACCAATCCGGGACTGTCCTCACGGTTCACCACCCGCGTCGACTTCCCCAGCTACCGACCGCCGGAACTGACCGCGATCGGGGAGGTCCTGGCCGAGGCGAACGGCGACTGCTGGGACGAGGAGGCGCTGGACGAGCTGCGGAGCATCAGCGCGCACGTGGTGGAACAGGGGTGGATCGACGAGCTGGGGAACGGCCGGTTCCTGCGCACGCTGTACGAGAAGAGCTGTGCGTACCGGGATCTGCGGTTGGCCGGGTTCCCGGGGGAGCCGTCGCGGGAGGACCTGGCGACGCTGCGGCTGCCGGATCTGATGCAGGCGTACGGGGAGGTCCTGTCGGGCCGCGGTCCGGCGGACCGCGACCGCCCGGAGGCTCCGCCCCCACCGCTCTAGCCGGGGCCGCGGCATCGCCGTCGCCCCGGCCGCCGCCGTGCCGTACCCGCTGCGCGGAGCCACTCCCCCACCCCGCCCCTTCCCGAAACCGGGGCCGCCGGCCCCGGACCCTCCCCCCAGCTACCGCTGGGGGGTCCCAGCGCCTCAACCGCCGGCGGGGCCGAATGCGCCCGGACCGGGCTGGACCGGGTGCGCGGTCCCTAGGCCGTCAGGGCGCGTTCCGGGTGGGGGGTCGGCCGGCGGGGCGGGATGCGGTGGGCGGGATCGCGGACCTCGCCCACCAGCATCTCCAGGACGTCCTCCAGGGCGACGAGGCCCAGGACCCGGCCGGCCGGGTCCGCGATCTGGGCCAGGTGGGTGGCGTCGTGCCGCATGACGCTCAGGGCGTCGTCCAGCGCCAGGGTGGACGACAGCGTCGGCATGCGCCGCCAGACCCGCTGCGGCACCGCCCGCTCCCGGTCCTCCAGGTCGAGGACGTCCTTCACGTGGACGTAGCCCATGAAGGCGCCGCCCTCGGAGCGGACCGGGAACCGGGAGTACCCGGTGCGGACGGTCAACTGCTCGATCTGCCGGGGCGTCGCCCCGGGGCCGACGGTGACGAGCCGGTCGCGCGCGAGCAGGACGTCGGTGACGGGGCGGCTGCCCAGTTCCAGGGCGTCCTCCAGGCGTTCCTGCTCCCTCGGTTCCAGGAGCCCGGCCTGCCGGGAGTCCTGGACGAGCCGGCCGAGCTGGGCGCTGGTGTAGACGGCCTCGACCTCGTCCTTCGGCTCGACCTTGAAGAGCCGGAGGACGACGGCGGCGCACGCGCCCAGCGCGGTCGTGATCGGCCCGCACAGGCGGGCGAAGGCGACGAGGCCGGGGCTGAACCACAGGGCGGTCCGCTCGGGGGCGGCCATCGCGAGGTTCTTCGGGACCATTTCGCCGATGACGAGGTGCAGGAAGACCACGGCGGCGAGCGCGACGGCGTAGCCGAGGGGGTGGATCAGGCCCTGCGGGATGTGCGCGGCGTGGAAGACGGGTTCCAGCAGCCGGGCCACGGTGGGTTCGGCGACCGCGCCGAGGGTGAGCGAGCACAGGGTGATGCCGAACTGGGCGGCGGCCATCATCCGCGGCAGGTTCTCCAGGCCGTGGAGGACCTGGCGGGCCCGTTTGGACTCGGCTGCGAGGGGCTCGATCTGGCTGCGCCGTACGGAGACGAGGGCGAACTCGGCGCCGACGAAGAAGCCGTTGGCGAGGACCAGGAGCAGGGCGAACAGGAGTTGGAGCGCGTTCACCGGCCCGCCGCCTCGAGTTCGGCGGGGGCGGCCTGGCTGGGGGCGCTGCGCACCAGCCGGACCCGTTCGGCGCGGTAACGGCCGACCTGTCGGACGGACAGCTTCCAGCCGGGCAGCTCGGCCCGGTCGCCGGGGGCGGGGATGCGGCCGAGCAGGTCCGCGACGAGGCCGGCGACGGTCTCGTACGGGCCGTCGGGCACGTCCAGGCCTATCCGGCGCAGGGTGTGCACGCGGCAGCTGCCGTCGGCCTCCCAGGAGGGCCGGCCGTCCTCGGCGGGTACGGCGGCCAGTTCGGGGCCTTCGTCCTCGGCGAAGTCGTGCTCGTCGCGGACCTCGCCCACGAGCTCCTCCACGATGTCCTCCAGGGTGACCACGCCGGCGGTGCCGCCGTATTCGTCGACGACCACGGCCATCGGCTGTTCGCTGCGCAGCCGCTCCAGCAGCGGCTGCACCGGCAGGGAGCCGGGCACCAGCAGCGGGGGGACGCTGATCCGCCCCACGGTGGTGCGGGCGCGGTCGGCTTCGGGCACGGCGAGGGCGTCCTTGAGGTGGACGACACCGGTGACCTCGTCGATGCGCTCGCGGTAGACCGGGAAGCGGGACAGGCCGGTGGCCCGGGTCAGGTTGAGCACGTCGGCGGCGGTGGCCGTCTGCTGCAGGGCGCTGACCTTCACCCTCGGGGTCATCACGTGCTGGGCCGTGAGCTCGCCCAGCGAGAGGGTCCGTACGAAGAGGTCGGCGGTGTCCTGTTCGAGGGCGCCGGCCTGCGCCGAGTGGCGGACCAGGTAGACCAGTTCGCCGGGGGTGCGGGCGGAGGCCATCTCCTCGGCCGGTTCCACGCCGAAGGCGCGTACGAGCCGGTTCGCGACGGCGTTGAGGCCGGCGATCACCGGCCGGAAGGCACGGGAGAAGAGGGTCTGCGGGCCGGCCACGAAGCGTGCCACCTGGAGCGGTCGGGAGACCGCCCAGTTCTTCGGGACGAGCTCGCCGACGACCATCTGGACGGCCGAGGCGAGCAGCATGCCGATGCCGACGGCGACGCCGGAGACGGCTCCGGTGGGCAGGCCCGTCGCTGCAAGGGGCCCGGCCAGCAGTGCGGCGAGGGCCGGTTCGGCGAGCATGCCGACCACGAGGGAGGTGATGGTGATGCCGAGCTGGGTGCCGGAGAGCTGGAACGACAGCTCCCGCAGTGCCTTGACCACCGTGCGGGCACGGCGGTCGCCGTCGGCTGCGGCGCGTTCGGCGTCGGGCCGTTCCACCGTGACGAGGCCGAACTCGGCGGCCACGAAGAAGCCGTTGGCGAGGATCAGGGCGAAGGCCGCCAGGAGCAGGAGTAGCGGGATGGTCATGCGGCCGCCTCCGCGGGGAGGGCGGCGCGGGTACTACCGGACGGTCCGTCCATTGCTGGAGGGAGTCACTCCTCTGGTTGCAGGTGCCCTCGGGCCACGGGGTCCCGGGGCCGGTGGGAGGGCGCACGGCCGCGCCCCGCCACCAGGGTAGTCATTGAGATCGCCGCCGCAATGGGACGCAGCGGTCCGCTTGTCGGAGGCGGCCGTCTCAGTGGTCGTGGCGCCCGGTCCCACGGGCTTCGGCGAGGGCGCGCAGGGTGCGGGCGTCGCCGATGGCCTGCTGCTTGGCCACGCCGGGCTGGATGCCCAGGACGGGCAGGCTGGTGCCGTCGCTGAGGTCCAGGAACACCCAGGGGTCGCCGGGGCGGAGGTTGACGCGCAGGATCTGCGCCCACTCCAGGCGGCGGGTGGTGGTGAGGTTGACCACGGTGACGCCCGTCTCGTCCGCGACCACCCTGGGGCGGCTGAGCAGGACGAGGACGGAGGCCATCAGGGCGGCGGTGAAGACGAAACTGATCCGCTCACCGCCGCTGAGGTTCTCCAGCATGACGGCGATCGCGGTGATCGTCGTGAACATGGCGAGCCCGACGCCCAGCAGGACGACCCGGGTGCGGGTCGGCCGGAAGGTGACCGGCAGGGCGGGCAGGGCGGGCTGGGCGGCGGACTCGGCCATGGTGCTGGTGATGCCTTCTTCAGGGGGCGTACGGGTCGGGCGACGGCGACGGCGTACGGGTGAGCGTACGGGTCTGCGTACGCGTCACAGGCGGCAGGCGTGGATCGACGTGGTGAGGATGGCGCGGGCGCCGAGCTCGTACAGGTCGTCCATGATCCGCTGGGCGTCCTTGGCGGGAACCATCGCGCGGACGGCGACCCAGCCCTCGTTGTGCAGCGGGGAGACCGTCGGGGACTCCAGGCCGGGGGTGAGGGCGACGGCGCGCTCCAGGTGCTCGGCGCGGCAGTCGTAGTCCATCATCACGTAGCTGCGGGCGACGAGGACGCCCTGGAGGCGCCGCAGGAACTGCTGTACCTGCGGGTCGTCGCCGTCGGCGCCGTTGCGGCGGATGACGATGGCCTCGGACTTCAGGATCGGCTCGCCGATGACCTCCAGGCCGGCGTTGCGCAGGCTGGTGCCCGTCTCGACGACGTCGGCGATGATCTCGGCGACGCCGAGCTGGATGGCGGTTTCGACCGCGCCGTCCAGGTGCACGACGGAGGCGTCGATGCCCTGGTCGGCGAGGTGCTTGGCGACGATGCCCTCGTACGAGGTGGCGATCGTCATGCCGTGGAAGTCCTCGGGGCCCTTCGCGGTGCCGGGCCTGGTGGCGTAGCGGAAGGTGGACTTGCCGAAGCCGAGGGGAAGGATCTCCTCGGCGTTGGCGCCCGAGTCGAGCAGCAGGTCGCGGCCGGTGATGCCCACGTCGAGGCGGCCGGAGGCGACGTAGATCGCGATGTCCTTGGGGCGGAGGTAGAAGAACTCCACCTCGTTCTCGAGGTCGACGACCACGAGCTCCTTGGACTCCTTGCGCTGGCGGTAGCCGGCCTCATGGAGCATCGCCGACGCCGCTCCGGAGAGTGAGCCCTTGTTGGGGACGGCGATGCGCAGCATGAGGCTTCCTTCAGTGCGAGATGCGATAGGTGTGTGTGGTGTGCGTGTGTCTAGAGGTGCTTGTAGACATCGTCGAGGGAGATCCCGCGCGCCACCATCATCACCTGGACGTGGTACAGCAGCTGGGAGATCTCCTCGGCGGCGGCTTCCTTGCCCTCGTACTCCGCGGCCATCCAGACCTCGGCGGCCTCTTCGACGACCTTCTTGCCGATGGCGTGGACGCCCTTGGCGACCAGTTCGGCTGTGCGGGAGGTGCCGGGATCGCCGGCCGCGGCCTTGGCCTGGAGCTCCGTGAAGAGCTCTTCGAAGGTCTTGAGGGTTTCGTTCGCCATGATGGTCCTCAGAATACGGGGTTGTCCGCCGCCACTCAGCGCCAGGGTTCGCTGACGGACCGCAGGGTGGCTGCGGTGGAGACGGCGGCGATGACCGCTTCGTGCCCCTTGTCCTCGTTCGACCCCTCAAGGCCGGCGCGGTCCAGCGCCTGTTCCTCGTTGTCGCAGGTCAGTACACCGAAGCCGACGGGGACTCCGGTGTCGATCGACACCTGTACCAGGCCCTGGGTGACGCCCTGGCAGACGTAGTCGAAGTGCGGGGTGCCGCCGCGGATGACCACTCCGAGGGCGACGACGGCATCGTAACCGCGACCGGCGAGTACCTTCGCCACGACCGGCAGCTCGAAGCTGCCGGGGACGCGGAGCACGGTGGGTTCGTCGATGCCCAGCTCGTGCAGGGCGCGCAGGGCGCCGTCGACGAGTCCGTCCATGACCTTCTCGTGCCACTGCGCCGCGATGACCGCGACCCGCAGGTCTCCGCAGTTCCTCACGCTCAGTTCGGGTGCGCCCTTGCCGCTCACTGCTGTGCTCCTCGGTGGTTCGTGTTCGTGGGTGATGGTGCGGGGTCCGGTGTACGGGTGTACAGGTGTACGGGTGTTGTCCTACTGGTTGCCGCAGGCGGCCGGCACGGTCTCGCCCAGCCAGGGCAGGTCGTGGCCCATCCGGTCCCGCTTGGTGCGCAGGTACCGCAGATTGTGCTCGCCCGCCTCGACGGGCATCGGCTCCCGGTCGTTGACGGCGATGCCGTGGCGGACGAGGGCCGCGGACTTGTCGGGGTTGTTGGTCAGCAGCCGGACGCTCTTGACGCCGAGGTCGGCGAGGATCTTCGCGCCGGCGGCGTAGTCGCGGGCATCGGCCGGGAGGCCGAGCTCCAGGTTGGCGTCGAGGGTGTCGCGGCCGCGCTCCTGGAGCTCGTACGCGCGCAGCTTGGACACCAGTCCGATGCCGCGCCCCTCGTGGCCGCGGAGGTAGACGACGACGCCGCGACCCTCCTGCGTGATGCGGGCCATGGAGGCGTGCAGCTGGGGGCCGCAATCGCAGCGCAGGGAGTGGAAGATGTCGCCGGTCAGGCATTCGGAGTGGACGCGGACGAGCACGTCCTGGCCGTCGCCCACCTCGCCGTGGACGAGGGCGACGTGCTCGACCCCGTCGACGGTGGAGCGGTAGCCGTACGCGGTGAAGTCGCCGAAGGAGGTCGGCAGGCTGACCTCGGCCTCGCGGTGGACGGTCGGCTCGGCGGAGCGGAGGTAGTCGACCAGGTCGGCGATGGAGATGATCGACAGGCCGTGCTTGCGGGCGAAGGGGATCAGCTCGGGCAGGCGCAGCATGACGCCGTCCTCGCCGGCGATCTCCACGATCGCGCCGACGGGGCGCAGGCCCGCGAGGCGGGCGAGGTCGACGGCGGCCTCGGTGTGGCCGTTGCGGACCAGGACGCCGCCGGGCTTGGCGCGCAGCGGGAAGATGTGGCCGGGGCGGACGAAGTCGGAGGGCTCGGACACCCCGTCGGCGAGCAGGCGCAGGGTGGTGGCGCGGTCGGCGGCGGAGATGCCGGTGGTGACGCCGTGCGCGGCGGTCGCGTCGACGGAGACGGTGAAGGCGGTCTTCATCGACTCCGTGTTGTGCTGCACCATCTGGGGCAGTTCGAGCCGGTCCAGCTCGGGCCCCTCCATGGGGGCGCAGATCAGGCCGCGGCACTCGCTCATCATGAACGCGACGATCTCGGGGGTGATCTTCTCGGCGGCGACGACGAGGTCGCCCTCGTTCTCGCGGTCCTCGTCGTCGACGACGACCACCGGCCGGCCGGCCGCGATGTCGCGGATGGCCTGCTCGACCGGGTCGAGCCGGAAGGACTCCTCGAGGAGGGCGTCGAAGTCGGGGACGGGCTTGAGGGTGGTCATGCCGTTGCTCCTTCCAGGGCCGGGGCGGTGGTGGTGCGCGAGCGCTGGTACCAGTCGTGGGCACCCCACAGGACGAGCGCGAAGTAGACGACGTAGACGAGGCCGGAGAACGCCAGCCCGTTGGTGAAGGCGAGGGGGACGCCGACGAGGTCGACGAGGAGCCAGGCGAACCAGAACTCCACGAGGCCGCGGGCCTGGGCGACCATCGCGACGACGGTGCCGACGAAGATGTAGGCGTCGGCCCACGGGCTCCACGACAGGTTCGGGTAGAGGGTGAACAGACCGCCGACGGCGAGGGTGCCGAGGGCCGCGCCGGCCAGGAGCAGGCCGCGCTCGGCCCAGGTGCCGGTGCGCACGGCGAGGGAGCCGTCCTGGGCCTGCCGCTTGCCGCGGTGCCAGGCGCGCCAGCCCCAGGCGGCCACGCCGATGACGAGGAGCTGCTTGCCGATGCCGCCGGCGAGGTGCGCGGAGGCGTAGGCGGCGACGAGGATGAGGCCGGACAGGAGTTGGGCGGGCCAGGTCCAGATGGACCGGCGCCAGCCGAGGGCGAGGGCGGCGAGGCCCATCAGGTTGCCGATCATGTCGGACCAGATGACCTTCTGACCGAAGACGGTGAAGGCCTCGGCGTTGAGCCAGCTCAGGGCGGTCACCGGTCGGTCTCCTTGGCTTCGTCGGCGTGCGCGGCCAGGGGGTCCACGCCGGCGGCGAGCAGGCGTTCGACGTACTTGGCGAGGACGTCGACCTCCAGGTTGACCGGGTCGCCGGGCTGCTTGATGCCGAGCGTGGTCAGCGCGAGGGTGGTGGGGATGAGGCTGATGGTGAAGTAGTCGGCGGCGGCCTCGACCACGGTGAGGCTGACGCCGTCGACAGTGATAGAGCCCTTCTCTACGACGTACCTTGCGAGGTTCTCCGGGAGGGAGACCTTGACGATCTCCCAGTGCTCGGAGGGGGTGCGGGAGAGGATCGTGCCGGTGCCGTCCACGTGTCCCTGGACGAGGTGGCCGCCGAGCCGTCCGCCGAGGGCCATCGGGCGTTCCAGGTTGACGCGGGAGCCGGGCCGGAGGGCGCCGAGGCTGGAGCGGTTGAGGGTCTCCTGCATGACGTCGGCGGTGAACTCCCCGTCGGCGGTGTCGACGACGGTCAGGCAGACGCCGTTGACGGCGATGGAGTCGCCGTGCTTGGCGCCGTCGGTGACGAGGGGGCCGCGCAGGCGGAAGCGGGAGGCCTCCTGGAGCTGCTCGACGGCGGTGACCTCGCCCAGTTCTTCGACGATTCCGGTGAACACTCAGTGCTCCTTGCGGGCGGTGGTGGGGACGGCGGTGGTGGGGACGGCGGTGATGGGGACGGCGGTGGTGGGGACGGCGGTGATGCGCAGGTCGGTACCGGTGCGGACGGCCTCGGTGATCTCCAGGCGGACCGCGTGGGCGATGGTGGTGATGCCGGCGCCGGCGAGGGCGGCGGGCCCGGCGCCGAGGAGGGCCGGGGCGATGTAGCCGACGACGCGGTCGACGGCGCCGGCTTCGAGGAAGGCTCCGGCCAGGGTGGGGCCGCCTTCGAGGAGGAGGGCGCGGACGCCGCGGGCGTACAACTCCTTGAGCAGGTCGTGAATGCCGATGCGGCCGTCGTGCAGGGGCAGTCGGAGCACGTCGGTGCCGGGCAGGTGCCGCGTGTCGGCGTCCTCGCCGACGACGAGCAGGGTGGGGGCTGCGTCGTCGAGGATCCGGGCGGTCGGCAGGAGGGCGGCGCGGGTGTCGAGGGCGACGCGCAGCGGCTGCGCGGCCTCCGGGGGCACCTCCCGGCCGTGGCCGGGGGCGACGCGCACGGCGAGGTGCGGGTCGTCGGCGCGCAGGGTGCCGCCGCCGACGAGGACGGCGTCGGACTCGGCGCGCAGGCGGTGGACGTCGGCGCGGGATTCCGGGGAGGTGATCCAGCGGCTGGTGCCGTCGGCGGCGGCGCTGCGGCCGTCGAGGGTGGCGGCGTACTTCCAGGTCACGTGGGGCCGGCCCAGGCGCACGGAGGTCAGCCAGGCGGTGTTGCCGGCCTCGGCCTCGGCCCGGAGGAGCCCGCCCTCGGCGGTGATCCCGGCGGCGCGCAGGGTGGTGGCGCCGCCGCTGGCCTGCGGGTTCGGGTCGGGGACGGCGTAGACGACGCGGCTGATGCCGGCGTCGATCAGGGCCTGGGCGCAGGGGCCGGTGCGGCCGGTGTGGTTGCAGGGTTCGAGGGTGACGTAGGCGGTGGCGCCGCGGGCGGCGGTGCCTGCGGCGCGCAGGGCGTGGACCTCGGCGTGCGGGCCGCCGGCGCGCTGGTGCCAGCCCTCGCCGACGACGGTGCCGGAGGCGTCGGTGATGACGCAGCCGACGACCGGGTTGGGGCTGGTGGAGCCGAGGCCGCGGGCCGCGAGTTCGACGGCGCGGCGCATGGCGCGGGCGTCTGCGTCCGCGTCGTGCGGTGCGTGCTCGGCGTGGGGTGCCACCGGGTCCTCCTGCCTCATCGGGCACGGACTCCGGGGCCTGTCGGGCTACGACAGATGAGCGGTACAGGCACGCGGGGACGCCGAGGCCGGAGGAACGGTCCGCTCGCCACGCGTCCGGAAAGACGCGTGCGGGACCGCCGACGGCGGCGTACCGGTGTGACTGCCCGCCGCGCACTGCCTCCCATCCGGACTTTAACCGTCGGTCCAGGAATTTCACCTGGTCAACCGGCCGCTGGCTGCGGACGGGTCGCGGACTATACCGCCGGTTCGGAATTGCACCGACCCCGGAGTGCGCTGCTTCTACTGGTACTCCTGCCAGTCTGCCACGGGCGATCGGGGGCCATACAGGAGAAATGCTGTGGCCTGGGTCACAGACGGCCGGTTCGGCCCGACTCCGTCAAGTAGCCCCGAGATTGGTCCAGACCTATTGACGGGTTGGTCTAGTCCTCTTAACGTTCCCTTCATCTTCCCCGGGAGACAGCCCGTCAGATGTGCGCACGTCGCGGGCCGACACGCACCACTTTCCTGCCTGTTGTGTCCTGCACTCCTCCCTTCCCCAGGAGGCACCATGCTGTCCCCCACACGTACGAGAGCGCTGCTCCTGGCAGCCGGCGCGGCGATCGCCGGACTGCTGGCGGGCGGGCTCTCGGCGGGCGTCTCGCACGCAGCCGACAACGAGGCTTGCCGGCCCGACGGCCTCTACCGGACCCCGGGCGTCGACGTCCCGTACTGCTCGGTCTACGACACCGAGGGGCGCGAGAAGATGGGCGCCGACCACCAGCGGCGCGTGATCGGCTACTTCACCGGCTGGCGCACCGGCAAGAACGGCCAGCCCGCCTACCTCGCGAGCAACATCCCGTGGGACAAGATCACCCACATCAACTACGCCTTCGCACACATCGGCGGCGACAACAGGATCTCGGTCGGCGCAGACGGCCCGGACAACGCCGCCACCGGCGCGACCTGGCCGGGCGTGGCCGGGGCCGAGATGGACCCGACCCTCCCCTACAAGGGCCACTTCAACCTGCTGACCAAGTACAAGAAGCAGCACCCGGACGTGAAGGCGCTGATCTCGGTGGGCGGCTGGGCCGAGACCGGCGGCTATTTCGAGGACGACGGCACCCGGGTGGACTCGGGCGGCTTCTACTCGATGGCCACCCACCCGGACGGCTCCGTCAACCAGGCGGGCATCGACACCTTCGCCGACTCCGCCGTCGCCTTCGTCAGGAAGTACGGCTTCAACGGCGTCGACATCGACTACGAGTACCCGACGTCGATGAAGGACGCGGGCAACCCGCTGGACTGGTCGCTGGCGAACCCCCGCCGGGCCGGACTGGTCAAGGGCTACGACGCCCTGCTGAAGACCCTCCGCGAGAAGCTGGACCGGGCCGGCGCCGCCGACGGCAGGCACTACCTGCTGACCGTGGCCGCCCCGTCCTCCGGCTACCTGCTGCGCGGCATGGAGACGTACCAGATGCAGAAGTACCTGGACTACGTCAACATCATGTCCTACGACCTGCACGGCGCCTGGAACGAGCACGTCGGCCCCAACGCCTCCCTCTTCGACGACGGCAAGGACGGCGAGCTCGCCGCCGCCGGCGTCTACGGCTCCCAGCAGTACGGCGGCATCGGCTACCTCAACACCGACTGGGCGTACCACTACTTCCGCGGCTCGATGCCGGCCGGCCGGATCAACATCGGCCTGCCGTACTACACCCGCGGCCACAAGAACGTGCAGGGCGGCACCGACGGCCTGTGGGGCAAGGCCGCCGCCACCGCCTGCCCGGCCGGGTCCGGCCTGGCCAAGTGCGGCGACGGCGCGATCGGCATCGACAACCTGTGGCACGACAAGGACGCGGGCGGCAACGAGTCCCCGGCGGGCTCGAACCCGATGTGGCACGCGAAGAACCTGGAGAAGGGGATCGTCGGCGACTACGTCGGCCAGTACGGCTTCCCGGCGAACACCACGCTGACCGGCACCTACGTCCGCAAGTACGACGCGACGCTGGTCGCGCCGTGGTTGTGGAACGCGCAGAAGAAGGTCTTTCTGTCCACGGAGGACGAGCAGTCGGTGGCCGCCAAGGCCGACTACGTGGTCGACCGCGGCATCGGCGGCACGATGGTGTGGGAGCTGGCGGGCGACTACGGCTGGAACGCGGCCAAGGGCCAGTACGAGACGGGCTCCACGCTCACCTCGCTGATGTACGACAAGTTCAAGGCCGCGACCCCGTACGGGGCGAAGAAGGCGGGCGGCACCGCACTGCCGGGCCGGGCGGTCGACGTGGGCGTGGAGTTCACCGACTTCAAGCTCGGTGACTCGAACTACCCGATCACCCCGAAGATCAAGATCACCAACAACACGAAGAGCCCACTGCCCGGCGGCACCGAGTTCCAGTTCGACTACTCGACCTCGGCCCCGAATAACGCCTCCGACCAGTCCGGCTTCGGCACGAAGGTGATCAGCAGCGGCCACACCGGCAACAACGTGGGCGGGCTGAAGGGCGACTTCCACCGGGTCTCGCTGAAGCTGCCGGCCTGGCAGTCGCTGGCCCCGGGCGCCTCCGTCGACCTGGCGTTCAACTACTACCTGCCGGTGTCCACCCCGTCCAACTGGACGGTGAACGTCTCCGGCACCACGTACGCCCTGGCCGGCGACCTGGCCCGCGGCACCACGGTCGGCGAGCCGGGCGGCGGCTCCCAGCCCCCGACCAGCCAACCGCCGACCAGCCAGCCCCCGACCAGCCAGCCGCCCACGAGCCAGCCGCCGAGCAGCCCGCCGCCGGGCGGCACCTGCACCCACCCGGCGTACGTGGCGGGCAGCGTCTACACCGGCGGGACGGTCGTCTCCCACAAGGGCCGCAACTGGAGGGCCCAGTGGTGGACGCAGAACGAGGAACCCGGAACCACCGGCGACTGGGGCGTCTGGAAGGACCTGGGCGCCTGCTGACACCCCTGTGACCCGGCCGGAACGGCCGGCGAGAACGTGAGGACCCGGTCGCCCGGCGGCCACCGGGTCCTCGCCCGTGCGCCGCAGGGTCTTCACTGCGCCCCGTACCCTGCTGCGGTGAGCCCTTCTGCCGCCGCCCGCACCGCGGACTTCGAGGAGCACCGGTCCCGGATGTTCGGCATCGCCTACCGGATGCTCGGCTCGGCCGGCGAGGCCGAGGACACCGTCCAGGACGCCTGGCTGCGGTGGAGCGCCGCGGACCGCGGCGACGTGCACCACCCCGGTGCCTGGCTGGCGAAGGCCGTCACCCACCTGTGCTTGAACCGGCTGACCTCGGCGCGCGCCCGGCGCGAGGAGTACGTCGGCCCCTGGCTGCCGGAGCCCGTCCTCACCGACGGCGGCGCGCTCGGGCCGCTGGAGTCGGCGGAGCAGCGCGACAGCGTCTCGATGGCCCTGCTGGTACTGCTGGAGCGGCTCACCCCGGCGGAGCGGGCCGTGTACGTGCTGCGCGAGGCCTTCGCGTACGGCCACCGGGAGATCGCCGGGCTCCTGGACCTGTCCGAGGCCAACTGCCGGCAGCTCTACCGGCGGGCGTCGGCCCGGGTGGCGGAGGGCCGGGCCGCCGAGGGCCGGTCGGCGGCCTCGGAACGCAAGCGCTCCGAGGCGGACCCGGAGCACTGGCGCGGGCTGGTGGAGACCTTCCTCGCCGCGGCCCGGGACGGCGACCTGGCCCGGTTGGAGGGCATGCTCACCGCCGACGTGCGGTACGTGTCGGACGGCGGCGGCGTGGTGAGCGCGGCCCGGCGCCCGGTCCTCGGCCGGGACCGGGTGGCCCGGTTCCTGGCGGGGGTGCTGCACAAGCACGCCGCGGGCCTCCCACTGGACTTCGCCGTGGTCAACGGGGAGCCGGCGCTGGTCGTCGGCGGGGCCGGGGTCCTGCTGGTGGAGTTCGAGGACGGGCTGGTCAGGGAGGTTCGGGCGGTGGTCAACCCGCACAAGCTGGGTTTCCTGCAGCGGCAGCTGTCACGTTCCTGACCGCTGCCCAATCCCAGCGGGTGAACGCAACTCCCCAGGGAAGGAACGGACACCTTGAGCACGATCCTGGTCACGGGCGGTACGGGAAACCTCGGCGCGCTGGTCGTCGCCCGGCTGCGGGCGGCGGGGCACGAGGTGCGCGCCCTCAGCCGGCACTCCCGGGAGCACCCGGTCGACCTGATGGACGGCCGCGGGCTGGACGCGGCCATGGCGGGCGCGGAGGTGGTCGTGCACTGCGCGTCCAACCCGCGCGGCGGTGACGACGTGGCCGCCGGGCACCTGATCGGGGCGGCCCGGCGGGCGGGGACGGTCACGAACGTCGTCTCCATCTCGATCGTGGGCGTGGACGTGGTCCCGCTCGGCTATTACGAGGTCAAGCACGCGGTGGAGCGGATGCTCCTGGAGTCGGGGCTGGGCGTGACCATCCTGCGGACGACGCAGTTCCACGACCTGGTGGCGATGATCACGGACGCGGTCGCGAAGGTGCCGGTGGTGCCGGTGCCGCTGCCGAAAGGGGTGCGGGTGCAGCCCGTCTCCGTGGCGGAGGTGGCCGACCGGATGGCCGAACTGGCGGTGCCGACCCCGGCGGGCCGGGTCCCCGACATGGGCGGGCCCGAGGTGCGCACGCTGGTGGAGCTGGGGCGGGCGTACCTGGAGGCGACGGGCCGCAAGCGTCGCGTGTTCGCCCTGCCGCTGGCGGGCAGGGCGTACGCGGGGTTCCTGCGCGGCGGCAACCTGGCCCCGCAGAACGCCGTGGGCAAGGTGACCTTCGCCGACTTCCTGGCCGAACGGGCCTGAGGCGGGCGCCGGTCGGAGGCCGGCGAGGCACCGCTCGGGCGCGGGGGTGGGCGCCGGTCGGACGGCGCCCCGAGCTCTCCGGTCGGACAGGGCCCCGAGCTCTCCGGTCGGGCACCGCCCCGAGCCCCCGTCAGGCCCCGAAGAGGACCGCCTGGGCGGCGTCGGCGGCCGCGAGCCGGGCGCCGGCGAGGACCGCCGGGTCACCGAGGGCGGTGGCCCGGACGGAGGTCGGCACCGGGGTCAGGGCGGCGAGCCGGCGGGCGACCCGGTCCGCGAGGGCGGGGCCGCCCGCATGGCCGAGCTCGCCACCGAGCACCACGCACCCGGGGTCCAGGACGGCGGTGACGGCGGCCGCGCCGAGGGCGACGCGATCGGCGAGGACGTCGAGGAAGGCCTCTCCGGCGGCTCCGGCCACCGCGTCCCGCACCGGCCCGGTGAAACCGTGCTCGGCGGCCAGCGCGGCCACCGCGGCCCGGCCGGCCAGGCTGTGGAAGCCGCCCGCGCAATCGCTGCCGGAGGGCAACGCCCCCGTTCCCGGCACCGGCAGGAAGCCGATCTCGCCCGCGCCGCCGGAGGCCCCCCGGCGGAGCCGGCCGTCGAGGACCACGGCCGCGCCGACGCCGGCGCCGAGCCACAGCAGGACGAAGGAGTCCGCGTCCCGGGCGGCGCCCGCGCGCTGCTCGGCCAGCGCGGCCAGGTTGGTCTCGTTCTCCACGGCGACGTGTGCGGGCAGCCGCCGCTGGAGGGCGGCCACCAGGTCCCGGTGCCAGGCCGGCAGCCCGGCGGTGCTGCGCAGTTCCCCGCCGGCCCGGGCCACCAGCCCGGGGGCTCCGACGACCACCGTGTGCAGCCGGTCCGCGCCGGCCTCGCCGGCCAGCGCCTCCAGCGCGTCGACGGCCTCCTCGACCGCGTCCACCGGCAGCGCCCGCTCGGCCAGGGGCCGGCCGAGCAGGTCGGTGACCACGGCGGTGGCGCTGTCGGTGCGTACGTCCAGGGCCGCCAGGTGGGCGCGGCGGGCGACGATCCCGTACACGCGGGCGTTGGGGCCGCGGCGCTGCTCGCCGGACTCCCCCACGACCTCGATCAGCCCGGCCTCGGTGAGCCGCTCGACCAGGTCGGCCACCGACGGGCGGGACAGGCCGGTCAGCGCCTTGAGCTGAGCGGCCGTCAGGGGCCCTTCCTCGCGCAGCAGGCGCAGGGCGAGGCGGTCGTTGAGGGCCCGGGCCGTGCTCGGCGAGGCGGGGGACGGGGACGGGGACGGGGCGGCGGAGGGCCGGACCTTGGCAGCAGTCACACGCCCATCCTAAAGAGCTCTCCTTACCATCAGGCAGGCTTCCTGATAGTTTCATGTCCATGACCGGGGAATCCGACCTCAGCCCTGCGCGCCTGCGCCGCGCCCGTCTCGCCGTCGCCGCCGTCTTCTGCGTCCACGGCGCCGTCACCGGCTCGTTCGCCACCCGGATCCCGTGGATCCAGGACCACGCCCAGCTCGGGTCCGGCGCCCTCGGCCTCGCCCTGGCGTTCCCCGCCCTCGGCGCGGCGCTCGCCATGCCGCTGGCCGGGCGGGTCAACCACCGCCTCGGGGCCCGGCCGGCGCTGCGCGTGATGCTGGCCCTGTGGACGCTGTCGCTCGCGCTGCCCGCACTCGCCCCGAACCTGCCGGCCCTGTGCGCGGCGCTCCTCGTCTACGGGGCCACCTCCGGGATGTCGGACGTGGCGATGAACGCCCTCGGCGTGGAGACCGAGAACCGGCTCGGCCGCTCGATCATGTCCTCGCTGCACGGCATGTGGAGCGCGGGCGCCCTGCTGGGTTCGGCCGCCGGTACGGTCGCCGCGCACGCGGGGGCCGGTGCGCAGCCGCACCACCTCCTCGCCGCGCTGGTGCTGACCGCCGCCGGGCTGGTCGCCGTACAGGGCGTACTGGACCTGCGCAGCGGGACGGACGAGCCGGCCCCGCCGCACTTCGCGCGACCGCCGGCGTCCGTGCTGCTGATCGGCCTGATCGGGTTCTGCGCGGTCTTCGCGGAGGGCGCGAGCCTGGACTGGTCGGCGGTCTACCTGCGGGACGTGCTGGACGCGGACGCCGGGCTCGCGGCCGCCAGCACCACCGCCTTCGCGCTCACCATGACGCTCGCCCGGCTCGCCGGGGACCGGGTGGTGGACCGGTTCGGGGCGGTGCGCACGGTCCGGGCGGGCGGGGCACTGGCCACGGCGGGGGGCCTGCTGGTGGTGACGGCCCGCCACCCGGCCGCGGCCATGGCGGGCTTCGGGCTGATCGGGCTCGGTGTCGCGGTGGTGGTGCCGCTGGCCTTCGCGGCCGCGGGGCGCAGCGGGCCGGCGCCCGCGCAGGCCATCGCGGGGGTGGCGACGATCACGTACACCTCGGGGCTGATCGCCCCGTCGGCGATCGGCGCGGTGGCGGACGCGACCTCGCTGGTGGTGTCCTTCGGGCTGGTCACGCTGCTGGCGTTCGGGCTGACGCTGGGGGCCTCGGCGCTGCGGCCGCGGCGGGAGCTCGGGGATGCGACCGTCGCCAACCGGGACGAACCCACCGGTATACGGCCGTAATATAACGCTGGCTTCGGCGGGATCGATCGATCCGTCGCGGCCAGAATGCTTGATCGACCGGCTCGACGGAAGTGGTGGGTGGGACATGGGCCTCGGCGTGCGCTGGACCCTGCACGGAGACGGGCGGACCCCCGCCCCCGGCGCGGTGGTGCGGCCGGACGAGCGGCTGTCGTGGCCGCGTACCGCGGGGCTCGGCGCCCAGCACGTGGTGGCGATGTTCGGCGCGAGCTTCGTCGCGCCGGTCCTCATGGGCCTGGACCCCAACCTGGCGATCATGATGTCGGGTCTGGCCACGATCGTGTTCCTGCTGGCCACGCGCGGCCGGGTGCCCTCGTACCTGGGCTGCTCGCTGTCCTTCGTGGGCGTGGCCGCGACCATCCGGGCGTCGGGCGGGGACAGCGCGGTGGTCACCGGCGCCCTGTTCAGCGTGGGCGTGGCCCTGTTCCTGGCCGGCCTCGCGGTGCAGCGGTTCGGCGCGCGGATCATCCACGCGGCGATGCCGCCCGTGGTGACCGGTGCGGTGGTCATGCTGATCGGCTTCAACCTGGCGCCGGTCACGGCCTCGACGTACTGGCCGCAGGACCAGTGGACGGCACTGCTGACCATGCTGTTCACCGGCCTGGCCGTGGTCTGTCTGCGCGGGTTCTGGTCGCGCATCGCGATCTTCCTCGGGCTGGTCTTCGGGTACGCGGTCTCCGCCCTCTTCGACCTGGTCTTCGGCAAGATCCACTCGCCGGCCGGCGGAACCCAGGCCGTCGACCACTGGCGGCTCGACCTCTCCGGGGTCGCGGAGGCCGACTGGATCGGCCTGCCGGCCTTCCATGCCCCGCAGTTCGAGTGGTCGGCGATCCTGGTCGCCCTGCCGGTGGTGATCGCCCTCGTCGCCGAGAACGCCGGGCACATCAAGGCCGTCGCCGAGATGACCGGCGACCCCCTCGACGACGCCCTCGGCACGGCCATCGCCGCCGACGGCGCGGCGTCCATGCTGTCCAGCGCGGTCGGCGGACCGCCGAACACCACCTACTCCGAGAACATCGGCGTCATGGCGGCCACCCGGGTCTACTCGACGGCGGCCTACTGGGCGGCCGCCGGCTTCGCCCTCCTCTTCGGCCTGTGCCCCAAGTTCGGCGCGGTCGTGGCCGCCATCCCCGGCGGCGTGCTCGGCGGTATCACCGTCATCCTGTACGGCATGATCGGCCTGCTCGGCGCGCAGATCTGGCTGAACGGCCGGGTGGACCTGCGCAATCCGCTGAACCTGGTGCCGGCCGCGGCGGGCATCATCATCGGCATCGGCGGGGTGAAGCTCCAGCTGACCGAGTCCTTCGAGCTCGGCGGGATCGCCCTCGGCACCCTCGTCGTCATCACCGGCTACCACACCCTGCGCTACCTCGCCCCCGCGCACATGAAGGAGCAGGAGCCGCTGCTGGACGCGGGCACCTCCAGGTACGACGAGGACCCGGAGGCGGGCGGCGGCCCGGACGGGCGCCGCTGAGGCGGTTCGCCCGAACCGGCGAAGCACACGGCCAAGCCCTCCCGATCCGCGCCGCCGGCTGGGACCCTGCCTCCCGTGGACGAAGTGCTGGCGCGGATGCGCGCCCTGGACGAGCGGCTCCCCGCGCGGGACGGCGTCGCCGTCTTCAACCGGGTGTACCTGACGGTGACGCAGACGCTGCACGAGCGCATCCGCAGCGGGGAGTTCCCCGCGCCCCGGCAGGCGCAGACGCTCAGCGTGCGGTTCGCGCAGCGGTATCTGACGGCGGTGGAGTCGGACCGGCCCCCCGCGTGCTGGCGGCCGCTGCTGCAGTACCGCCGCCACCCCGGGGTACGGCCGCTGCAGCACGCCCTGGCCGGGATCAACGCGCACATCGGCCACGACCTGGCCCTGGCGGTGGTCACCACCTGTCGGGCGCTGGAGTGCGAACCACGGGCGCTGGAAGCCGACTTCGACCGGGTCGGCGACACCCTGGTCAGCCTGGAGGAGCGCATCCGGGAGGACCTGATGCCGGGCCCCGACCTGCTGGAGGTCACCGACCCGCTGACGCACCTGGTCGGCTCGTGGAGCCTGGAGCGGGCGCGCGGAGCCGCGTGGTCGGCGGCCCGCCTGCTGTGGGGGCTGCGCCGCTCCCCCGACCTGGTCGAGGAGTTCACCGAGTCCCTGGACGCGGGCGTCGGCCTGGTGGGCCGCTGCCTCCTGACCCCGACCGCCTGACCACCCACCGCCGCACCGCCGCACCGCCGCACCGCCGCACCGCCGGCGGCAGCTTCGGCGCGCCACCACGGGACCCCGCGGGCCGGGCGACCGCCCCCGGGCATGGAAAACGGGCCGCCACCGCGCTGTGTACGCGGGGGCGGCCCGTGGTCACGGGGAGCCGGCGGCTCAGTCCTCGGGCAGCTCGACCGGGGCGATCTCGTCGTAGACGTCGCCCGGGCCCGGGTTGGTGGCGTCGGTCTCACCGCCGAGGTGGTGCATGACGCCCCAGACCGCGTTCAGCGCCGTCTGCACGGCACCCTCGGCCCAGCCGGCCGTCCAGGAGATGTCGTCGCCGGCGAGGAAGATGCCGCGCTTGTCCTCCGGGAGGCGGTCCTGCATGAAGTGGGTGAACAGGCGCCGCTGGTAGCGGTAGTGGCCGGGGAGGTTGGCCTTGAACGCGCCCATGAAGTAGGGCTCGTTCTCCCAGGAGACGGTCACCGGGTTGCCGATGATGTGGCGGCGGATGTCGACCTTCGGGTAGATCTCGCCGAGGGACTTCAGCATGACCTCCATCCGCTCGTTCGCGGACAGCGGCAGCCACTTCAGGCTGTCGTCGCACCAGGTGTACGACAGGCAGATCACGGCCGGCTGGTCCGGTCCGTTGTCCAGCAGGTAGGTGCCGCGGGTCATCCGGTCCGTCAGCGTCATCGACATGACGTCGCGACCGGTCTGCTCGTCCTTGTCCAGCCAGAACGGGCGGTCCACCGGAATGAAGAGCTTCGAGGACTCCATGTAGTGGGTGCGCTCGATCGCCGTCCAGTGGTCGATCGGGAACAGCGAGTCGTCGCACTCGATCTTGGAGAGCAGCATCCAGGACTGGGCCGTGAAGATCGCGGCACGGTACGTGCGGATGTCGCCGGAGGCGTCGGTGACCGTGATGCGGTTGCCGGCCGTGCGGTGCAGGCGGGTCACCGCCGGGCGCGGGGTGCCGTCGTGCAGGGTGGACAGCGAGGTGCCCTGGGCCCAGTGGAGGATCTTCTCGGGCTCGCGCTCCCACAGGCGCAGCGGCAGCTGCTGGGAGCCGCCGACGATGCCGCGGTGGTGGTCGTCCGCCTCGGTGTAGACGACGCGCAGGATCTCCAGGATGGAGTTGGGGAAGTCGGTGTCCCAGCCGCCGGTGCCGAAGCCGACCTGGCCGAAGATCTCGCGCTTGCGGAAGGACTGGAAGGCCTCCGACTCGCACAGGTAGCCGTAGAAGGTCTGGTTGTCGAGCTTCTCGACGAGCTTGGCCCAGATCTCGCGGATGCGCGGGACGTCGCGCTCGCGCATCGCGGTGTTCATGTCGGAGAAGTCGGCGCCCTCCTCCAGGCAGGCGTTCCACGCGTCGGCGACGTCGCGGTAGATCTGCGGGAGGTCGGCGATCGTCTCGGCGTAGTGGGACTCGCCCTTGAGGTCCACGACCGTCGAGGGGGTGGCCTCGGCCAGCGGGTTCGGGAACGGCTCGGTCTTCAGGCCGACGAGGTCGATGTAGTGCTGCAGGGCGGTGGAGGAGGGCGGGAAGCGCATGGCGCCCATCTCCGCGGTGAGCCCCTCGGTGCCGGTGCCCTCGAAGCCGACGGTGCGCAGGCGTCCGCCGATCTGGTCCGCCTCGTAGACGACGGGCTTGAGGCCCATCTTCATCAGCTCGTAGGCGGAGATGATGCCGGACAGACCGCCGCCGATGACCGCGACCTCGGTGCCGTGCTCGGTCGCCGGTATCTGGCCCAGGCCCGCCGGGTGCGCGAGGAAGTCGTCGTACGCGTACGGGAAGTCCGGGCCGAACATGGTGATCGGCAGCTGGCCGTCGCTGTGCGGGACGGCGGTGGTGGGCACCGTGGACGTCATGGGGTACGACTCCTTGCAGGGTGGGGCAGAGGGGGGTGGACGGAGCGGGCCGGGGGGCCGGAGTTCGCGGGCCGGGGGCTCAGACGAGGGAGGAGTAGAGCCCGGGGCGGCGGTCGCGCAGGTAGGGGTTGTTCTCGCGCGAGTTCCGCAGCAGCTCGGGATCGGCCTCGCCGATCACCATCTCCTCGCCGCGGCCCGCCCGGGTCCGGGTGACCCCGTCCGGGGAGGCCAGGCAGCTGAGTCCGACGAACTCGAACTCGCCTTCCGGGCCGGTGCGGTTGACGTACGCGATGTACATCTGGCTCTCGAAGGCCCGTACGGGGACGAGCTGTTCGGCGACGAACTGGAACGGGTGCATCTGCGCGGTCGGCACCAGGAGGAGGTCGGTGCCCGCCAGTGCGTGGGCCCGGACGTTCTCCGGGAACTCCACGTCGTAGCAGATCATGATGCCGATGCGGAGGCCGTTCAGGTCGGCCTGGACGACCTGGGTGTCGCCGGGCGTGAAGGCATCCTGCTCGAAGCAGCCGAACAGGTGGGTCTTGCGGTAGTTCGCGAGGCGGGCCCCGTCCGGGCCGATGAGCTGCGCCGAGTTGTAGACGGTCGCGCCGTCCCGCTCCGGGTAGCCGTACAGGACGCCGAGCCCGTGGCGGCGGGCGATCTCGCCGATCGCGCGGGCCGACGTGCCGTCGGCGGCCTCGGCGAGGGAGGCGATCTCCTCGACCGGCAGTGCGTAGCCGGTCAGGAACATCTCCGAGGTCACGAGGAGTCCGACGCCCGCCTCGGCGGCGCGGGCCGCGGCCTCGTCGAGCGCCTTCAGGTTCACGGCGGTGTCGCCGAGAACTCCGGAGCTCTGGAGGAGGGCAGTGCGCAGCGGGGGCATGGGCTACCTCTGTGGCAGGTGGGGCGGGGTGTCCTACGAAGGTACGGTTACGCGTTCGACCCGGACAAGCCATGAGCGTTGCGCTGCGCGCATCGATTCGTTGCGCGTTTGCCCGATGGGGCGGCGATTCGTTGCGCAGGGCCGCGCGGATCCCGGCCCCGGCGGCGCGGAACGGGCCCGCGACGGCGGGCGGGCGGGCCGGCCGGCTGGGTACCGGGTCGCCGCAGGTCATCGAGGGTACCGGCCGTCGCCGCCGCCCGCGGTGCACCGTCCGCCCTGCCCGGGGCATAAAGCCGCCCGCGACGGTTGCTGACCATGGTGACCGTCCTACCGAGCAGTCTGTTGGCGGTGTGCGGGGCCGTCGAGACACTGTGCGGGGCCCGGGCGCGCCGTCCGATGGAGAGGAGTGCACCGCCTCATGTCGCCCGAAACCGAGACCGCCGCGCCCGTCCACGTCCTGGACAACCCGGTGTGGGCCGCGCTGAACGGCCCGAGCGGCGGTGCGTTCGCCGAGCCCGCGCCCGGCGGGCTGGCCGCGCGGTACACCGCCGACACCTCGCCGTTCGCGGCGCTGGCGGACCCGGATGATCCGCGCGCCTGGGCCGATCTGGCGGAGCTGGTGGGTCCGGACGGGCCGGTGTGGGTCACCGGCCTGCTGACCCCGCCGCCCGGGTGGACGACGGTGCTCGCGATCGAGGGGGTGCAGTTCGACGGTTCGGCGGTACGGGCCGAGCCGGCGCCGGAGGCGGTGCGACTGGGTCCGGCGGACGTACCGGAGATGCTCGAACTGGTGGAGCTGACGAAGCCGGGGCCGTTCCTGGACCGCACCGTCGAGCTGGGCACCTACCTGGGCATACGGCACGGGGGGCGGCTCGTCGCGATGGCGGGCGAGCGGATGCGGCCGCCGGGCTGGTCGGAGATCAGCGCGGTGTGCACCCACCCGGACCACCGGGGCCGGGGGCTCGCCGCGCGGCTGGTCCGAGCAGTGGCGGCGGAGGTCGCGGCGCGCGGCGAGCGGCCGTTCCTGCACGCCGCGGCGGACAACGCGGGGGCGATCGCCCTGTACGAGTCCATGGGGTTCACCCTCCGCCGCCGCCCGTCCTTCATCGGCCTGCGCACCCCCGCGGCGCCGCTGGGCTGACCGGCCCGGCCCGGCCCGCCATGGGGCGGAATCGCGCCATCCGGGGTGCCGTAGGGGGGCCGACGGGTTTGGCGGGGCGTCGAGCGGTCACACGCGGACTCATCGACGACAGGAGGCACACCGCCATGAACGACGTCTCACGGCTTCCGGGAGCCGCGCACCACCACTGGCAGTGGCAGCTTCGGGCGGCCTGCCGGAACCTGGGCCCCGGCCGCTTCTACCACCCCGCGGGCGAGCGGGGTCCGGAACGGGACGAACGCGACGAGGCGGCGAAGCGGGTGTGCGCGGTCTGCCCGGTGCGGGCCGCGTGCCTGGAGCACGCCCTGCGCACCCGCGAGCCCTTCGGGGTGTGGGGCGGGCTGACGGAGGAGGAGCGGCGGATGCTGCTGGCTCGCCGGGGGCTCGTCGGGGCCGGCCTCGCGCCGGCTGCCGGGGCCCGCGGCAGCCGGTGAACCGCGCCTGCGGCGCCGCGGCGCGGCGGGCGGGCCGGGAACCCCTCGCGGCGGGGCGGGTACGCAGGAAGGGCCCCCGGAAGGCGATTCCGGGGGCCCTTTCCGCGTACGGCCGTACCTCTGCCGCTGCCCGCCTTACGCGGGGGCGCCGGAGGTGAAGCGGCGCAGGAGGGGGGAGAGGACGAGCACCGACTTGGTGCGCTCCACGAAGGGCTCGCCCGCGATGCGCTCCAGCACCCGCTCGAAGTGCCGCATGTCGGAGGCGAAGACCTGGACGAGGGCGTCCGCGTCGCCGGTCACGGTCGACGCGGACACCACCTCCGGGTACCGCTCCAGTCCTCGCCGGATGTCGTCCGGGGAGGTGTTGTGGCGGCAGTAGATCTCGATGAACCCCTCGGTCTCCCAGCCCATGGCGGCGGGGTCGACGCGGACGGTGAAGCCGGTGATGGCCCCCTCGCTCCGCAGCCGGTCCACGCGCCGTTTGACGGCCGGGGCCGAGAGTCCGACCTCGGAGCCGATGTCGGCGTAGGAGCGGCGGGCATCCTCGGCGAGGGCGTGCACGATGCGTTCGTCGAGATCGTTCAGTCGCACTGCGGGTGGATCACATTTCTGCTGTGGCCAGTCGGGAGCGGCGGAAGCCGTATACGAAGTACACCACGACACCGACGACCATCCAGAGACCGAACGCGATCCAGGTCGGCATCGGCAGGTTGTACATCATGTACGCGCAGGCGATGAAGCCCAGGATCGGGGTGACCGGGAAGAGGGCCACCTTGAAGGTGCGCGGCATGTCCGGCCTGGTGCGGCGCAGGATCACCACGGCGACGTTGACCAGGGCGAAGGCGAAGAGGGTGCCGATGCTGGTGGCGTCGGCCAGCTTGCCCAGCGGGATGAAGGCCGCGAGGACGCCGCAGAACAGGGAGACGATGAGCACGTTGACGCGGGGGGCGCCGGTCTTCTCGTCGACCTTGGCGAAGACCTTGGGGACCAGGCCGTCGCGGGACATCGCGAACAGGATGCGGGTCTGGCCGTAGAGGACGGCGAAGACGACGGAGGCGATGGCGACGACGGCGCCCGCGGCGAGGACGATGCCCCAGAAGCTGCCACCGGTGACGTCGGTCATGATCTGGGCGAGCGCGGCCTCGGTGCCCTCGAAGTCCTGCCAGGGCATGGCGCCGACGGCGACGAAGGCGACGAGGCAGTACAGGACGGTGACGATGCCCAGCGACAGCATGATCGCGCGCGGCAGGTCCTTCTTCGGGTTCTTGGCCTCTTCACCGGCGGTGGAGGCGGCGTCGAAGCCGATGTAGGAGAAGAAGAGGGTGGAGGCGGCGGCGCTGATGCCGGTGATGCCGAGCGGGGCCAGCGGGGCGTAGTTGCCGGACTTGATGCCCAGGACGCCGATGCCGATGAAGAGCACCAGCGTGGCGATCTTGATGATGACCATGATCGCGTTGATGCGGGCGCTCTCCTTGGCGCCGCGCATCAGGAAGACCATGGCGAGCAGGACCACGACCAGCGAGGGCAGGTTGATGAAGCCGCCCTCGCCCAGCGGGGCGGAGAGGCCCTCGGGGATGGTGAAGCCGAATATCCCGTCGAGGAGCTCGTTGAGGTACTGGCCCCAGCCGACGGCCACGGCCGCGACGGAGACGGCGTACTCCAGGACCAGGCACCAGCCGCAGATCCAGGCGATGAACTCGCCCATCGTGGCGTACGCGTAGGAGTACGAGGAGCCGGAGACGGGCACCGAGCCGGCCAGCTCCGCGTAGGAGAGGGCCGAGAAGAGCGCGGTGAGGCCCGCGATGACGAAGGAGATCGTCACGGCGGGGCCGGCCTTGGGGGCCGCCTCGCCGAGGACCACGAAGATGCCGGTGCCGAGCGTGGCGCCGATGCTGATCATCGTCAGCTGCCACATGGTGAGCGAACGGCGCAGGACGCCGCCCTCACCCTGGCCGCCCTCGGCGACGAGCTGCTCTACGGGCTTGCGGCGGAGCAGCGGGTTCGCAGGCCTCCGCGACTCCTTCGAGAGCGGCGGCGCCTGGTCGTGGTCGAGCACGAGGGGACTCCTTTGACACTGCGGATGGGGGTTGAGGCATCGGCCGCAGCGATCCGGAGCAGGACACAGACGGGCGTCTGGGCATGGGCGGACCGCCGAGGAGGCGGACCGCGCCACTCCACGTACAGCGAGTGAGCCTACGAGCTGAGAGATAGCGCCCGTAATGCACCATCCTTGCACATTGGCGCACGATCGTTGCACGGATCCGTTCTGGGCAGCCCTTTGTTGCACGCGGATGATCGATCAGTGCGTGAATCACCCAAACCGCCTTCCTTGACAGTGCGTCAGAATTGCCGCAGCGTGCGGGGCCATGGATGCCGACACCACGGCCACGGCCTGGCTCGACCCACAGCCCTTCCTGCGCGGGGTCGCCTGGCTCGACCGGGGCCGCCCGGTCCGCGCCGATCCGGACGACACCCTGCGGCTGCCCCGGGACACCGGCGAGCGGGCCACGCTGCCGATCGGGGTGCGGCTGGAGTTCACCGCCGCGGACGGGACGCACGCCGTGGACGTCCGCTACCGGGCCGCCGTCCCCGGCCCCACCGACGCGCTGCGCGACCTCGCCCACGGCTTCGCCCTGTGGGACCGCCACGGGGTGGTCCGCGAGGTCTGGACCGACCCGGCCCCCGAGGCCGTCGTGCGCATCGACCTGCCCGGCGGGCCCGGCCCCTTCACCGTCCACCCGCCCGAGGCGCAGTCGCCCCGGATCCTGGGCCTGCGCGGGGTCGGCGGCCCCGTGGCCCCGGCCCCGGCCGCCCCCCGCTGGGTGGTGCACGGCGACTCGATCACCGAGGGCTGGTGGTCGACCCGCCCCGCCCACGGCTGGCCGGCCGTCGCCGGCCGGGTCCTCGGCTGGGACACCGTCAACCTCGGGTACGCGGGCGCCGCGCGCGGCGAGCTCGCCACCGCCGAGCAGCTCGCCGCACTCCCCGCCGACGTCCTCACCCTCGCCTTCGGCACCAACTGCTGGACCCGCGTCCCCCATTCGGCGCCGCTGCTGTACGAGACCACCCGCGCCTTCCTCGACCTGGTCCGCCAGGGGCACCCGCACACCCCGCTGCTGCTGCTCTCCCCCGTGCTGCGGCCCGATGCCGAGCGCACCCCGAACCGGCTGGGCGCCACCCTGGGCGCCCTGCGCGACGCGATGGAGCGGGCGGTCCGGGAGCGGAGCGCCGCCGGGGACGACCGGCTGGTCCTGCTGCCCGGCCGGGACCTGCTCGGGCCGGAGCACCTGGCGGACGGGCTGCACCCCAATGACGCCGGACACCGCGTTCTGGGCCTTGCTGTGGTCACGGCTCTACGGCGGGCCGGGTTCGACGGCGGGTGAGTGAAACACCCCACACCGCCCGCCGTGAACAGACCGGGCTCCCCACCCCGTGTCCTGAGCACAGTTGCCGGCGCACCGCACACACCGGGCGCCGGACACGGGAACACCACACGTGGGAGAGATCGAGATGGGCATCAAGCGCGGAACCACCCTGGCCACCGTGGCCGTCGTCGTCGCACTGACCGCCACGGCCTGCGGCCAGGGCGAGACCAAGGCCGGCGCGGTCAAGCCGGCGGGGGCCGCCGCGCAGGCGGGATCCGGGTACGGCTCCGACTACGGCTCGGGCGGCGACGCCGGCGCGGGCGCGGACGTGGCCACCAAGGCCGGCGGGCAGTTGGCGATCGCGCAGACCGAACAGCTCGGCCAGGTCCTCACCGACAGCGCCGGCTTCACCCTCTACCGCTTCGACAAGGACACCCCCAAGCCCCCGAAGTCCAACTGCGACGGCGACTGCGCCAAGGCCTGGCCCCCGGTCCCGGCCGGCGACGTCACCGCCGCCGCGGGCATGGACGCCTCCGCGCTCGGCGAGGTCGTCCGCAGCGACGGCAGCAAGCAGCTGACGGTGGGCGGCTGGCCGGTGTACCGCTACGCCAAGGACGCCAAGGCCGGGGACCTGAACGGTCAGGGCGTCGGCGGCACCTGGTTCGCGCTCGCCCCCGACGGCAAGAAGGCCGCGAAGGGGGCGGCCGGTGCGGGCCAGGGCTCCGGTGCGGGCGCGGGCTCCGGCGCGGGCGCGGGCTCCGGCGCGGGCGCGGGCGCGGGCGCGGGCTCCGGCGCGGCCCCGGCCACGGGCGCGCTGTCCGTGGCCAAGGACCCCAAGCTCGGCGACCACGTCGTCGACGGCAACGGCATGACCGTCTACCGCTTCAAGAAGGACACCGCCTGGCCGATGGCCTCCAACTGCACCGGCGACTGCCTGGCCAAGTGGCCGGTCGTGCCCCCGGTGGACAAGGCCAACGCCAAGGGCATCACGGAGAAGGGCTTCTCGGTGCTCGACCGCCCCGACGGCAAGAAGCAGCAGAGCATCGACTGCTGGCCCATCTACACCTTCACCGGCGACAAGAAGCCCGGTGACATCAACGGCCAGGGCGTCGGCGGCACCTGGTACGCCGTCGCTCCCGACGGCAAGGCCATCACCATCTCCTGACCGCCTCCCCTCCCCCCACCCTTCGAGCCGCGCGGCCCCCCGCTCCCCCTCCCCCGGCGGGCGGGCCGCGCACCGTTCCGTCGTGACGCGCCGCTCCCTACACTCTCGTCGCATGCTGCGCGTACTGGCCGTCGACGACGAGAAGCCCCTCCTCGAGGAACTCCTGTACCTGCTGCGGTCCGACGACCGCGTCCTGAGCGCCGAGGGCGCCTGCGACGCCACCGGGGCCCTGCGCCGGATCACCCGCGCACTGGAGAGCGGCCCCGACGGGGCCGACGCCATCGACGTCGTCTTCCTCGACATCCACATGGCCGGGCTGACCGGCCTCGACATCGCCCGGCTGCTGGCCGGGTTCGCGCAGCCGCCGCTGATCGTGTTCGTCACCGCCCACGAGGGCTTCGCCGTGCAGGCCTTCGACCTCAAGGCGGTGGACTACGTCCTCAAGCCCGTCCGGCCGGAGCGGCTGGCCGAGGCCGTCCGGCGGGCCTGCGACCACCTCGGCCGCAGCGCCGCGCAGCAGCCTCCCGCCGCGGCCGGCCCCGCCGCGGTGCCGCCCGCCGTCCCCGCGCAGCACCGCCCCGCCGCCACGGCCGCCGCGGGACCCGCGGCGGCCGGCGCCGAGCGCGCCCAGGAGCTGATCGCCGTCGAGCTCGGCGGGGTCACCCGGTTCGTCGCGATCGCCGACATCGCGTACGTCGAGGCCCAGGGCGACTACGCCCGCCTGCACACCGACGCGGGCAGCCACCTCGTGCGCATCCCGCTGTCCACCCTGGAGGAGCGCTGGGCGGCCCGCGGGTTCGTCCGCATCCACCGCCGCCACCTGGTGGCGCTGCGCCGGATCGACGAGCTCCGGCTGGACGCCGGCACCACCAGCGTCCGGGTCGGTGCGGCCGAGCTCCAGGTCAGCCGCCGGCACGCGCGCCAGCTGCGGGACCTGCTGATGCGCCAGGCGACCGGCTGACGCGCCGCGGGGCCGGTCCGACAGCGCAAGGCGCCCGGCCGGCGCACCACCCCAGCCGACGCGCCCACGCCGACGCACCACCCCAGCCGACGCGCCGACCGTCCGGCGCGCGGGACGGCCGTTCGTCGCGTCGCACGGGACGTACGGCGCCCCACCCGTGCCGTCGGTCGCAGGGCCGCCGGCGCGCAGCGCCCGGGCCCCCCGGCCGCCCCTATCGTGGAACCGCAGGTCATCAGGGAAGGGGGGTGCCGATGGCCGAGATCCAGGCACTGCTCGACGCAGTGGCCGGACTGCCCCGGACCCGGCCGGCCGGTCCCGCCGAGGCCGAGGTGCTCCTAGCCCGGCTGCGCAGCACAGCCGCCCGCTGGGCCGACGTCCTGTACGCGGCGAACGAGGGGGTCCACCTCCAGCTGCCGCCCCGGGCGGAGGCCGCGCTGCGGCTCGCGTTCCGGCGCGCCGAGGACTCGTACGTGGAGCTGGAGATCGCGCTGCGGGACTGCACGGAGCACCGCGACCCCGCCGGATGAGCTCCCGCATGGCCGACGGCGGGCCCCCGGAACGCGCCGGATCACGCCTGTTGCCGGCCGGTCGCGCTGCGTAGACTCCGGTCACCCCTGCCGTCCCCTCCCCCGGCCGAAGGACCCCCGGTGAACCAGACGTACGCGCTGACCGCGGTCACCGTCGTCGTCCTGGTGACGGTCCTGGTCGGCGCGCTGGGCCTGCGGATATCCCGGACCACCTCCGACTTCTACGTCGCCTCGCGCACGGTGGGCCCCCGCCTCAACGCGGCGGCGATCAGCGGGGAGTACCTCTCCGCGGCCTCCTTCCTCGGGGTGGCGGGGCTGGTGATGCTCCAGGGGCCCGACATGCTCTGGTACCCGCTCGGCTACACCGCCGGGTACCTGGTACTGCTGGCCCTCGTGGCGGCCCCGCTGCGCCGCTCGGGGGCGTACACGCTGCCCGACTTCGCCGAAGCCCGCCTCCAGTCGCAGGCGGTGCGCCGGATCGCGGTGCTGTTCGTGATCGGCGTCGGCTGGCTCTACCTGCTGCCGCAGTTGCAGGGCGCCGGGCTGACCCTGGAGATCCTGACGGGGGCCCCGCACTGGGTGGGCGGGGTGGTCGTCGCCTTCGTCGTGACCGCGGCCGTGGCCGCCGGCGGCATGCGGAGCATCACCTTCGTGCAGGCCTTCCAGTACTGGCTCAAGCTCACCGCGCTGCTGGTGCCCGCTTTCTTCCTGCTCACCGCCTGGGCCGGGGACGGCGCGCCCCGGGCCTCCTTCGACGCACCGGCCGTCTTCCGCGAGCGCACCGCGGTCACCCTCGCCGAGGACGTGCGCCTCACCTTGGACGCGCCGCTGACGGTGACCGTCACCGGGCAGGTGGACGGGCGGACGCACACGGCCGCGCCGCTGACGCTCGGGGCCGGGCAGCACCTCGTGCGGGCCCGGGCGCGGCTGGAGTTCACGCCCGGCACCCCCGTGCCGGAGTCCCGGCCGGCGGCCGGGGCCGGGGCCTCGCGCTGGTCGGAGCCGTTGGCCGGGGACCAGCCGGCGTTCGGCCTGTACGCGACGTACGGGCTGATCCTGGCCACCTTCCTCGGCACCATGGGACTGCCGCACGTCGCGGTGCGGTTCTACACGAGCCCCAACGGCCCGGCCGCGCGCCGCACCACGCTGGCCGTGCTCGCCCTGCTCGGCTTCTTCTACCTGCTGCCGCCGGTGTACGGGGCCCTCGGCCGGACCTACGTGCCCGAGCTGGCGCTGACCGGGGACGCGGACGCGGCGGTGCTGGTGCTCCCGGAGCGGATGCTGGGCGGGCTGCTCGGCGATCTGCTGGGCGCCCTGCTGGCCGGGGGCGCGTTCGCCGCGTTCCTGTCGACGGCGTCGGGGCTCACCATGGCGGTGGCCGGGGTGCTGCACCAGGACGTGCTGGCGCGGCGGGGAGTGCGGACCTTCCGCATCGCGGTGCTGCTGGCGATGCTGGTGCCGCTGGCGGGGAGCGTGGCGCTGGCCGACGTGCCGGTGGCGGACGCCGTGGGGCTGGCGTTCGCGGTGTCGGCCTCGTCGTTCTGCCCGCTGCTGGTGCTGGGGATCTGGTGGCGGGGGCTGACCCCGCCGGGCGCCGTGGCCGGGATGGTCACCGGCGGCGGGGCGGCGCTGGGCGCGGTGCTGGCGACCCGGGCGGGGCTGGCCCCGGAGGGCTGGGCGCACGCCCTGCTGGCCTGGCCGGCGGCCTGGTCGGTGCCGCTGGGCTTCATGACCATGGTGCTGGTGTCGGTGGCGACCCGGTCGCGGGTCCCGGCGGGGACGGCGGCGACGCTGGCCCGGCTCCACCTGCCCGAGACCGTGGCCGGGGCCCTCCCCGGGAGCGACGGCCGCCCCGCCGACGGCCGCCCGGGCCGTGCCCCTGCCGGGGGCGCACGGTGACCGCGGCCCTGCTGGCCGCCTCGGCGGTGTCGGGGGCCGTCCTGCTGGGGCTGGGCTGGGCGGGCGGGCGGTGGCACGCCCGGCGCGGGGAGCGGGCGGCCGGGCCGGACCTGGGCACTCCGGTGGAGCGGGCCACGTTCCACACCCTGTACACCGCGTCGTTGGCCGCGCCCCCGCTGCGCGCCGGGCTGACCGAGGACGCCGCCCGCAAGGCGGCCCGGCGGCTGCGCTCCCTGCTGGGGACGGAGGCGCTGTGCCTGACGGACCGGGAGTCGGTGCTGGCCTGGGACGGGCCGGGCGCCGACCACCACCAGCGGCGGGCGATGGCGCGGGTCGCGGTCATGCTGGACTCGGGGCGCAGCCAGAGCGTGCGGACCGAGTGCCAGCGGCCCGACTGTCCGCTGAAGTGGGCGGTGGTCGCCCCGCTGACCGGAGAGGACGGGGTGCTGGGGGCGCTGGTGGCGTACGGCTCGCGCGAGTCGGCGGTGCTGGTGCGGGCGGCGACCGAGGTGGCGCGGTGGGTCTCGGTGCAGTTGGAGCTGGCGGAGCTGGACCGCTCGCGGACCCGGCTGATGGAGGCGGAGATCAAGGCGCTGCGGGCGCAGATCTCCCCGCACTTCATCTTCAACTCCCTGGCCGCGATCGCCTCGTTCGTCCGGACCGACCCGGAGCGGGCGCGTGACCTGCTGCTGGAGTTCGCCGACTTCACCCGCTACTCCTTCCGACGGCACGGGGAGTTCACGACGCTGGCCGAGGAGCTGCGGTCCATCGAGCAGTACCTGGCCCTGGCGGGGGCGCGGTTCGGGGACCGGCTGAAGGTGACCTTGCAGGTGGCGCCGGAGGTGCTGCCGGTGGCGCTGCCGTTCCTGTGCCTGCAGCCGCTGGTGGAGAACGCGGTCAAGCACGGGCTGGAGAACTCCGCCGGGGAGTGCCTGATCACGATCGCCGCCCGGGACGCGGGGGCGGAGGCGGTGATCAGCATCGAGGACAACGGGGTCGGGATGGATCCGGCCCTGCTGCGGCGGATCCTGGCCGGGGAGCAGGCCGGGTCCTCGTCCGGGATCGGTCTGACGAACGTGGACGAGCGGATCCGGCAGGTGTACGGGGACGCGTACGGGCCGGTGATCGAGACGGGGATCGGCGCGGGCATGAAGGTCACCCTGCGGATCCCGAAGTACCGGGCGGGCGTGCACAGTTCCACCCCCGGGGAGCAGCGCCCCCGGCCCTGAGGCGCGGGGCGTCGTCCCCGCGGTCCCCGGAACGCGCCGGTGGCCCCCGGGGGTCCCCGGGGGGGGGGGCCCGGGGCCCCCCGGCGGGGCGGGGGGGGTCTCCCCCCCCGGGGGGGGGGCGGGCGTCGCCCGGGGGGTTTAAAAAACAGACCCGGGCGCCCGCGAAA
>NZ_JBHXTC010000041.1:0-46281 GCF_042677605.1 Streptomyces sp. NPDC127106
CGCGGGCGGGCGGGGCCCGCGGGGCCGGGGGCGCCGGGGGCGCCGGGGCGCGCCGGGGCGGGGGGGGGGGCCCCCCCGCCCCCCCGGCCGCCGCCCCCCGGGGGGGCGGGCGGCCGGTGTTCCCGGCCGCCGCCCAGATCGACCTCGCACTGACCGCCGCCGGCCGGCAGGCCGGGGGCCCGGCGGCCGGCCTCGCCGACCTGGCGTTCCACCGCACCGTGGAGGTGGTGAACCCGGTCGAGCTGCGGGTGGAGATCGAGGACGGACAGGTCCGGGTGGTCTCCACCGAGGTCCACTCCCAGGCCCGGCTGTCGGCCGGCGCACCGGAGCGACCCGCCCCGCTCGACCTCGCCGCACTGCGCGGCACGTACCCGGAGTCGGCGGAACCCGCCGCCCTCTACCGCTACTTCGCGGACAACGGCGTCGGCTACGGCCCGGCCTTCCGGGTCCTGCGCGAGCTGCACCACGGCCCCACCGGAGTGCTGGCCCGGGTCGCCGCCGCGCCGGAGTCCCCGGACGGCGAGACCGTCTCGCCCTCCGTCCTGGACGGCGCCCTCCAGTCCGTGATCGGCTGCGTCCTGCGCGAGGACCTGGCCGGCGAGACCTTCATCCCGTTCGCCGTCGACGAGCTGACGGTGCACGCTCCGCTCCCCGACCAGGTGTGGGTCAGGGTCAGCCCGCAGCGGCTCGCCGGCGGAGGCCGCCGGGTGCGCCGGTACGACGTGACCGTCGCGGCGGAGGACGGCGCCGTACTGCTGACGCTGCGCGGCCTCGCCCTGCGCCCGGTCACCGCGGCCGCCGCGTCCGGTGCGCCCGGTGCGCCAGCCGTGCCCGCCGTGCCCGCCGTGCCGCAGGACGTCCACCTGTTCGCCGCCGTCGAGCAGGAGTTCACCCTGCCCGGCCAGGACGCCGCCCCGGCCGCCGGACCGCTGGTGCTGATCGGGGACGTCGCCCTCGACGGCGCCGACCTGGTGCTCCCCGAGCCCGCCGACCCGGACGCCGCCGCGGCGACCGGCGCCGAGCTGGCCGCGCGGCTGCCCGCCGGCGGCGGACGGCCGACCATCGTGTGGCCGGCCGCCGACGGCGACCCGCACTCCGCTCCCGCGGCCACCGCCGCCGACGGAGCCCTGCGGGTCCTGGCCCTGCTGCGGGCCCTGTTGCGCCCGCTCGGCCGGCGCGGCGCCCACCTCGTCGTCCCGTACCCGGCCGGATCCCCGGCGGGCGCGGTGACCGGCGGCGGTCTCGCGGCGCTCGGCCGCTCGCTGGCCGGGGAGAACCCCCGCTTCGACCTCACCGCCCTCGCCGTCGAGGACGGCGCCGGACCGGCCGGGCTGCGCCGCGCGCTCGACGCCCTGACGGTGCGCGTGCCGCTCTCCCGGGCGCTGACCGTCGCGGCCGACGGAGGGCTGAAGACCACCGTCCTGGCACCGCTCACGCCCGCCGCCGGCTCCCGGCCCGTCCTGCGCCACGGCGGCCGCTACTGGATCCACGGGATGGGACGCCTCGCCGTCCTCCTCACCGAGCACCTGCTCGACCGCTACGCCGCACGGATCGTGCTCACCGGCCGGTCGGCCGCCGACGGCGCGCGCGGCGAGGAGCTGCGCCGGCTCGCCGACCGGGCGGCCCGGACCGGCGGCTCGGTCGAGTACCTGCGGCTGGACCCGGCCGACCCGGCCGCCGTCGGCGACACCGCCCGGCGGATCGCGGCCACCGGTCCCGCCGTGAACGGCGTCTTCCACTGCGCCGGGGTGCTGCGCGACGGGTACGTCCTGCGCAAGACGGTCGCCGACGCACGCGAAGTGATCGTCCCCAAGCTGGTCGGTGCGGCCGAGCTCGACACGGCGACGGCCGACTGGGACCTGGACTGCTTCGCCGTCTTCTCCTCCGTGTCGGGCGCCCTCGGCAGCGCCGGCCAGGCCGACTACGCCTTCGCCAACGCCGCCGCCGACGAGCTGGTCCGCCGCCGCGCGGACCGGGCGGGCCGGGGCCGGTCGGTGTCGATCGCCTGGCCGTTCTGGGCGGACGGCGGGATGCGCCCGGACGGGCCGGCCCAGGAGGAGCTGGCCGCCCTCGGCATGCGGGCACTGCCCACCGGAGCCGGGCTCGCCGTACTGGAGTCCCTGCTCGCCGGTCCCGCGCCGGCGCCCGTGGTGCTGTACGGCGACCGGGAGGCGCTGCTCGCCGCCTTCCCGCTGCTGACCTCCGAGGCCCCCGCCGCCGTCTCGGCCGACGGTACGGCCGCCCCCGAACCCGCGCCCGTCCCGGAGCGGGCGGCGGCCCCTGCCGCCGGGCCGGCCGAGGACGTGACCGGTGTCCTGCACCGGCGGCTGGCGGAGGTCGTGGCCGAGGCGACCCGCACCCCCGTCGAGGACGTCACCGCCGACCGCCTCTTCGACGACCTGGGGATCGACTCCCTGCTCGCCATCCGGGTCGTCGAGCTGCTGGAACAGGACTTCGGGCGGCTCTCCAAGACCCTGCTGTTCGAGTGCCGTTCGGTGGCGGAGCTCGCCGAGTACCTGAGGGAGGAGCACCCCGAGCGGTGCACCGCGCTCGCGGGCGGACCGGAGGGGACCGCCCCGGCGGCGCCCGCCGCCGCGGCCGAGGCAGCCGCACCCGCCGCACCCGTCGCGCCGGTCCAGGCCGCCGCACCCGTCGCGCCGGCCGAGGCCGCCGTGGTCGCCGTGGCCGCCTCCCCGGCGGGACCGTCCGCCGACGACCTCGCCGACCCCCGGGCGGTCGCCGTCATCGGCGTCGCCGGACGCTTCCCCGAGGCCGACGGCCTCGACCAGCTGTGGCGGAACCTGACGGAGGGCCGCGACAGCATCACCGAGGTCCCGGCCGACCGCTGGGACGCCGAAGCCCTCTACGACGCCGACAAGACCCGCGTCGACCGCACCCACACCAAGTGGGGCGGATTCCTCGACGGGGTGGAGAACTTCGACGCCGCGCTCTTCAACATCTCGCCCCGCGAGGCGGGGATCGTCGACCCGCAGGCCAGGCTGTTCCTGGAGACCTGCTGGGCGGCCCTCGACGACGCCGGCTACACCCCGGACCGCCTGGTGACCGCCGCCGAGGACCCCGTCCACAAGCGCGACGTCGGCGTGTTCGTCGGGGCGATGTACGGCGAGTACCAGCTCCACGAGGCGGAGGAACGGCTCAGGGGCAACCCCGTGCTGGCCAACAGCGCCTACTGGTCCATCGCCAACCGGGTGTCCTACTTCTTCGACTTCCAGGGCCCGAGCGTCGCCGTCGACACGGCCTGCTCCTCCGCGCTCACCGCCGTCCACCTGGCGGTCGAGTCGCTGCGCGCGGGCACGTCGCGGGTGGCGATCGCGGGCGGTGTCAACGTCCTCATCCACCCCAACAAGTACTTCATGCTCGGCCAGGGGAGGTTCGCCTCCAGCGACGGGCGCTGCCGCAGCTTCGGCGCCGGCGGCGACGGCTACGTCCCCGGTGAGGGCGTCGGAGCCGTGGTCCTCAAGCCGCTGCGGGACGCGCTGCGCGACGGCGACCACATCCACGCCGTGATCCGTGGCAGCTCCGCCAACCACGGCGGCCGCACCAACGGCTACACCGTGCCCAACCCCCGCGCCCAGGCCGACCTGGTAACGAAGGCGCTGCGGGACGCCGGCCTGACCGCCCGCGACCTCGACTACATCGAGGCGCACGGCACCGGCACCTCGCTCGGCGACCCCATCGAGATCCGCGGACTCGCCTCGGCGTTCGCCCGGGACGGCGTCAAGGGTCCGGGTAGCCTCCCGATCGGTTCGGTCAAGTCCAACGTCGGCCACCTGGAGTCGGCCGCCGGGTCGGTGGCGCTCGCCAAGGTGCTGCTCCAGCTGCGCCACCGCACCCTGGTGCCGTCGCTGCACGCCACCCCGCCCAACCCGGAGATCGACTTCGACGGGGTCCCGTTCAGCGTGCAGCAGCAGCTCGCACCGTGGCGCACCCACGACGGCGCCCCGCGCCCGCTGCGGGCCGGGATCAGCTCGTTTGGCGCCGGCGGCGGCAACGCCCACCTCATCGTCGAGGAGGCGCCCGCACCCGCCCCGCGTCCGGCGGCCGACCGCCGGGAGCCGCTGGTACTGTTCCTGTCGGCCCGGACGGACACCGCGCTCGCCGCGTACGCCCGGGACCTGAGGGACCATCTGCTCCGGGCCCGCTCCGCCGGCCACGAGCCCTCGGCGGCCGACGTCGCCTTCACCTTCGCGGTCGGGCGCGTCGACCTGGCCCGCCGCGCGGCCCTGCCGGCCGACTCCCTCGACCTGCTGCTCGCCGGTCTGGACGCCCTGGCAGAGGGCCGGCCGCAGCCCGCCCCGCCGGCCGGCGAAACGGTCGCCGCCTGGCTCTCCGGCCGGCGCATCGACCGCGAGGCCGCCTCCGGCTCCGCCTCCGTCGGCCGCCGCATCCCGCTGCCGCACTACCCGTTCGAACGCGTCCGCTGCTGGTACGACCTGCAGATCGCCCACCTGCACCGGCAGGGCCTCGGCAGCGCGGGGCGGGAACCCGCGTTCGCCCGGAGCCACCTGCGCGACTTCGGCCGGGCCCCGTCCGACCGGCCGCAGCCCGCCGACGCCGTGCCGGTCGTCGAAGCCGTGCCGGCCGCCGCCTCCACAGCCGTACCCGCCCGGGCAGACGTTCCGGCCGCCGTACCCGCGCCGGCTGCCGCGTCCGCAGCCGTACCCGCCCTCACCCTGCGCGGTGCGGGCGCGCCGGCCCGCCGGCCGGCCACCGCACCCGACCCGATGGAGAAGCCACAGATGACCAGCGACCGCAAGATCACGCTCCGGCCGCTCGCCCCGGCCGCGGCCGTGACCACACCCGCGGCCCCGGCCCCGGCGGCCCCCGCCGCCCCTCCCGCCCCGGCTGCCCCGGCGGCCCCCGCCGCCCCGGCCGCCCCGGCCGCCCCGGCCCCCGCCGCCGTACCGGCGGGCCGTCAGGAAGAGGTCGCCGAGGAGGTCGCCCGGCTGCTCGCCGGTGTGCTGTACCTCGAACCGGACCAGCTCGACCCGGAGGAGACCTTCCTGACCCTGGGCGTCGACTCCATCCTCGGCGTGGAGTTCGTCGCCGCGGTCAACGCCGCCTACCCGGTCGGCGTCAAGGCGACCGCCCTGTACGACCACCCGACGCCGGCCGCGTTCGCCCGGCACGTCGCCGCCTCGCTCGGCTCCTCCACCCCGGCTCCGGCCCCCGCCCCGGCCGCGGCGCCCGCCACGTCCACCGCGCCCGCCACGTCGGTCGTGGCCGTCGACCCCGCCCCGATCGCCCTGGCGCTGCGCGAAGAGCTGGCGCGGACGCTGTACTGCGAGCCCGGCGACATCGACGACGAGGCGAGCTTCAACACCCTCGGCCTGGACTCGATCCTCGGCGTGGAGTTCGTGGCCTTCGTCAACCAGACGTACGGCCTGGACGAGAAGGCCGGCATCCTCTACGACCACCCCAGCCTCGCCGCGCTGAGCCGCCACGTCGCCGGACGGGCCGCTGCGGCCCCGGCCCGGGCGGCCGCCCCGGCCCGCGCCGCCGCTGCGCAGCCCGCCGCCCTCCCGCTGCCGGTGCCCGGCGCCGGCGAGCCCTCCCAGGCGGACCTGGACGCGCTGCTCAGCGCCGTCCGCGACAACCGGCTGTCCATCGAGCAGGCGGTCACCCTGCTCGCCCCCCGGCACTGACCCCGACCTCCGGCACCCCCGCCGTCCGACCCGTACGAGAACCGAGGAACCAGACACCATGAGCCCCGACGAGATCTTCGCCGTCGTCCGCCGCAACCTGATCGACGTGCTCCCGGAGCTGACCGAGTCCCAGATCACGCTGGACCACAGCATGCGGGAGCTGGGCGCCAACTCCATCGACCGGATGGACGTGGTCATCGCCACCCAGGACGACCTCGGCGTCCGGGTGCCCGCCGAGCAGCTGACCCGGGCCAACGACCTCCGGTCCCTGGTCGCGGTGCTGAGCGAGCACGTGTGAGCGGCGACGCGCCCGCCGCCGCGGCGCAGCCGGTGGCGGTCACCGCGGCGGCGGTCCTCAGCCCGCTCGGCGACCGGCTGGACGGCTTCACCGCCGCCCTGCTGGCGGGGCGCAGCGCGGTGCGGATGCCGTCCGGCGACGCCGGCGGCTCCCCGGACGGGTGGCCGCTGCCCGTCGCGGCCCTCGACGACTTCGTCCTCGGGAGCTGGGCCGAGCGCCACCTCGCCGGTGACCCCGACACCGCCGCCCTGCTGCGGCGGGTCGCCGGCCGGGCCGCGCTGCCGGCGAGGACCGCGGCCTGCGTGGCGCTGCGGGCCGTGCTGGACGCCGGACTGGAGCCCGGCGGCGCGTGGGGCGAGGAGACCGCACTGCTCGTCGCGGGCAGCAACCTCGCCCTCGCGCACCAGGCCGCCACCGTGCTCGGGCACCACGGTGCGCCGGGACGGCTGCGGGCCTCGTACGCCCTGACCCACCTCGACGTGGACGTGGTCGGCGCCGTCAGCGAGGTCACCGGCGTCCGCGGCGAGGGCTGGACGGTGGGCGGCGCGTCCGCCAGCGGCACGATCGCGCTGCTCCAGGGCGCCCGGATGATCGCCTCGGGATGGGCGCGCCGGGTCCTGGTGGTGGCGCCCGTCGCCGAGCTGTCCCCGGTCGAGGCGGAGGCGTTCCGCCGCACCGGGGCGATGGCCCACGAGGCGCTGCGCGGTACGCCGGAGCGGATGTGCCGGCCGTTCGACCGCGACCGCCAGGGGTTCGTCCGGGGCGAGGCCGCCGCGGCCGTCGTCCTGGAGTCCGCGGCCGGCGCACGGTCCCGCGGCGCCGAGGTGCTCGCCGAGGTCGCCGGCCACGGACAGCGGCTGGACGCCCGCCGGGGCACCGAGCCGGACGCCCGGGGCCAGGTCGCGGCGATGCGGGCGGCGCTCCGCTCGGCCGGCCTGACCGCGCAAGAGGTCGACTACGTCAACGCGCACGGCACCGGCTCGGTGCTCGGCGACGAGGTGGAGGCCGCGTCGCTGCGCGAGGTGTTCGGCGAGCGCCCCTCGTTGCGGATCAACTCCACCAAGCCGCTGACCGGGCACTGCCTGAGCGCCGCCGGGCTGGTCGAGGCCGTCGCGGTCATCGGCCAGCTGCGGGCCGGCAGCGCCCACCCCAACCCCAACCTCGACCACCCGGTGGACCCCGGACTGCCGCTGGTCGGCACCCGCGCCGAACGCCACCCGATGCGCACCGCCCTCAGCAACAGCTTCGCGTTCGGCGGCGTCAACGCCTCCGTCGTCCTGCGCCTGCCGGGCACCGCGCGCGCGGCCGCGCCGGCCCACCCGAACCCTGACCACACCTGACCTAGGGAGACCACCCCCATGAAGCCGGTCGGCATCGAAGCCATCAACGTCTACTGCGGAGAGACCTACGTCGACGTCCCCACCCTGTTCGCGGCCCGGCAGCTCGACGACAGCCGGATCGACAACCTGATGATGGCGCGCAAGAGCGTGGCGCTGCACTGCGAGGACGCCGTCTCCTTCGCGGTCAACGCCGCCAAGCCCATCGTGGACGCGCTGTCCGAGGAGGAACGCAACCGCATCGAGCTCCTGATCGTCGGTACGGAGTCCGGCGTCGACTTCGGCAAGTCGCTCGCCACCTACGTCCACGACCACCTCGGACTGCCCCGCTCCTGCCGCCTGTTCGAGACCAAGCAGGCGTGCTACAGCGGCACGGCGGCGATGCAGATGGCCGCGGCCGTCGTCGCCGCCAGCCCGTTCGACGGCGCCAAGGCCCTGGTGATCAGCAGCGACGTCGCCCGTCCCGTGCCGCACACCTACGTCGAGCCGAGCCAGGGCGCGGGCGCGGTCGCCATGCTGATCGGCGACGAGCCGGTGGTCGCCTCCTTCGACCGCGGCGCCAACGGCTTCCACAGCTACGAGGTGATGGACACCTGCCGCCCCGACCCGGAGGCGGAGGCCGGCGACGTCGACCTGTCGCTGCTCACCTACATCGACTGCCTGAAGGGCTCGTTCACCGACTACGCGCGCAAGGTCGAGGGCGCGGACCTGGTGGACAGCTTCGACCTGCTGGCCATGCACACGCCGTTCCCGGGCATGGTCAAGGGCGCGCACCGGGCCGTCCTGCGCAAGCTCAAGCGGATGTCCCCGCAGGCCATCGAGGACGACTTCACCGCCCGGCTGTCCGCGGCCGTCGAGTACCCCCGCCAGGTCGGCAACATCTACGCCGGCACCGTCTTCCTGGCGCTGGCCAGCACCATCGACAACGCGGTCATCGACCGGGAGCGCCGGGTCGGGATCTTCTCCTACGGCTCCGGGTGCAGCTCCGAGTTCTACAGCGCCGTCGTCACCCCCGAGTCGCAGCGGGCGGTGCGCGCCATGGGCATCCGCGAGGCCCTGGACGACCGCTACGAGCTGTCCGTGCCGGAGTACGACGAGCTGCTCACCGCCACCGCCGAACTGAAGTTCGGCGCCCGCGACTTCACCTTCGACCTGGACCGCTTCCCGCAGATCACCAAGGCCCGCTTCGGCGGCGGCACGAGCCGGCCCCGGCTGGTCCTGGAGGCCGTCCGCGACTACCACCGCGAGTACGTCTGGCTGGGGGCCGACCGATGAGCCGCCCGGACGCCGTGCGCGTCGTCCGCGGCCGCGGGCTGCTGCGGGCCGTGCTCGACCGCCCCGAGCGGCGCAACCCGATCGACGCCGAACTGCTCACCTCGCTCGCCCGGGCCCTCGACCAGGCCGAAGGCGACCCGGACTGCCGGGTGTTCGTCCTGTCGTCGACGGGCGAGGACTTCTGCGCGGGCACCGACCTGTCCGGCGGCGACCCCGCCCCCGAGCCGCTGCCGGACGGCGTCGAACTGCCCTACTGGACGCTGCTGGAGCGGCTGACCCGCAGCCCGCTGGCCACCGTCGCGGTCGTCGACGGCCGGGCCACCGCGGGCGGGGTGGGGCTGGCCGCGGCCTGCGACCTCGTCCTGGCGGGGGAGCGGGCCCGCTTCCGGCTCACCGAGGTGCTGGCCGGGCTCGTCCCGGCGATGGCGCTGCCGTTCGTCGCCCGCCGGACCGGCGAGCAGCGGGCGTTCGCGGCGACCCTGCGCGCCGAGGAGTTCGACGCCGGCGCCGCCCACCGGGCCGGCCTCGCCGACCTGGCCGGCCCGCGCGCCGAGGACCTGCTGCCCCCGGTGCTCGCCGGGCTCGGCCGGACCGACCGGAGCACCACCGCGGCGCTCAAGGACTACCGCGCCCGGCTGTTCCCCCGGGACGTCCGCCTGGGCCACGAGGCCTCGCAGCTGCTGGTCGAGCGGTTCGCCGCCCCGGGTACCGGGCAGCTGCTGGCGCGGCTGCGCGAGGCCGGAGCGGCGGCATGAGCGCGGTCACGGCGGGCACCGGCGCCGCCGCCGACGACGTGGTCCGCCTGTCCTGGGAGGGACCGGTGGCCGTGGTGCGCATGGCCGACCACGAGGGCCGCAACACCTTCGGCCCGGCCCTCAGCCGCGGCCTGGTCGACGCCGTCGACCGGGCCGTCGCCGAGGAACGCACCCGCGTCCTGGTGGTCGAGGGCATGCCCGAGCTGTTCTGCGCCGGCGGGTCCCAGCGGGAGCTGGTCCATTTCGCCCGGGGCGACGGCAGCTTCGACACCGACGACTTCTTCCGGGTCTTCGCCCGCTGCCCGCTGCCGGTGGTGGCCGCGGTACAGGGGCACGCGATCGGCGGCGGCCTGGTGCTGGCGCTCTACGCGGACCTCGCGGTGTTCAGCGAGCGGTCGGTGTACGCCGCCAACTTCATGCGCTACGGATTCACCCCCGGCATGGGCGCGACCCACCTCCTGCCCACCCGCTTCGGCCACCAGCTCGGCACCGAAATGCTCTACACCGCGCGCAACTACCGCGGCGCCGAGCTGCGCGGACGCGGGGCGCCGGTCCGGGTGGCGGCGCACGACGAGGTGCCGTCCACCGCCCACGCGCTGGCCGCCGGCATCGCGAACGCGCCGCGCGCCTCGCTGGAACTGCTCAAGCGGGACCTGGCCGCACCGCTGCTCGCCGCCACCGACGCGGCGATCGCGCGGGAGGCGGCCATGCACCGCACCTCCTTCCGGCTGCCCGAGGTGATGGACCGCATCGTCGGCGGCGACGGCGCCGCCGACCGCCAGCACCCCTGAAGAACCCCGCCGGCCGAGGGCCGGACCGCCGCCCGACCAGACCGACACCGCCGACGCGAGGACCGCGAGAACTGATGGACGCGAAAGAGATCCTGACCCGATTCAAGGACGGGGGCCTGGACCGGGCCGCCGCCCAGGCGCTGCTCGCCGGCCGGAGCCCGGCGGCCGCACCGCGGCCGTCCGCGCCCGCCGCCGCGCCCACCGTGCCCACCGTGCCCGCCGTGCCTGCCGTGCCTGCCGCGCTCACCGTGCCCGCCGTTGAGCCGGCGCCCGCGGCCGGGCCCGCGGCCGGGCCGACCGTGCCCCGCGCCGGGGCCGCGGCCGGCCGGCCCGAGCCCGTCGCGGTGATCGGCTACAGCGCGCGCTTCCCCGGCGCCGCCGACGCGGACACGTTCTGGCAGCGGATCCTGGACGGCGACGACCTGGTCACCGAAGTGCCGCCGGAGCGCTGGCGCACCGAGGAGTTCTACGACCCGGACCCGGCAGCCGAGGGCCGGTCCGTCTCCCGTTGGGGCGGCTACGTGGCGGACGCCGACCGCTTCGACGCGGAATTCTTCCGGATGACGCCCCGTGAGGCCGAGCTGACCGACCCCCAGGCGCGGCTCTTCCTCCAGGAGGCGTGGCGCGCGCTGGAGCACGCCGGCCGGGACGCCCGGTCGCTCGCCGGCGCCCGCTGCGGCGTCTACGCGGGGGTGATGCTCAACGACTACCAGGACCTGGTCGAGCGGGAGAGCCCGTACGCCCGGCTGCCCCAGGTGATGCAGGGCAACTCCAACTCCATCCTCGCCGCCCGGATCGCCTACCACCTGGACCTCAAGGGCCCCGCCGTCACGGTGGACACCGCCTGCTCGTCCTCGCTGACCGCACTGCACCTGGCCTGCCAGTCGCTGTGGCTCGGCGAGACCGACCTGACGGTGGTCGGCGGCGTCACGCTGTACCTGACCGAGCTGCCGCACGTGTTCATGAGCGCGGCCGGGATGCTGTCCCCCCACGGGCGCTGCCGCCCGTTCGACGCCGGCGCCGACGGCATCGTGCCGGGGGAGGGCTGCGCCGTCGTGGTGCTCAAGCCGCTGTCGAAGGCGCTCGCCGACGGTGACCCGGTGCACGCGGTGATCCGGGCCTCGGGACTCAACCAGGACGGGCGCACCAACGGCATCACCGCCCCCAGCGCCCGTTCGCAGGCCGCACTGGTCCGCGACACGCTGCGTCGCTTCGCCGTGGACCCGGCCGGGATCGACTACGTCGAGTGCCACGGCACCGGCACCCCGCTGGGCGACCCGATCGAGGTCACCGCGCTCAACGAGGCGTTCGCCGGCGCCGGGCTGGCGCCGGCCAGCGTGCCGATCGGGTCGGTCAAGGGCAACATCGGCCACACGTCGGCGGCAGCCGGCCTGGCCGGGCTGCTGAAGGCGGTCGGCGTGGTGCGCACCGGGCAGGTCCCGCCGTCGCTGCACTACGACCGGGCCAACCCGCAGATCCCGTTCGACCAGGGCCCGTTCACGGTCGCGGCCGAGCGCCACGAGCTGGCCGGCCCCGCCGGCGGCCGGCCCCGCCGGGCCACCGTCAGCTCCTTCGGCTTCAGCGGCACCAACGCCTACGTCGTCGTCGAGCAGGCTCCCGAGCCCGCCGCCCACCCCACCGCAGGCGACGGCGGCTCGCCCGTCCTGGTCCCGCTGTCGGGCCGGCGGGCCGACGCGCCCGCGGCCCACGCCGCCGACCTCGCCCGCTGGCTGCGCGGCCCGGGCTCCGACGCGGCGCCCGCCGACGTCGCCCACACCCTGGCCGTCGCCCGCACCCACCACCCGTACCGCTCGGCGCTGCTGGTCTCCGACCGGGACGAGCTGCTGGAGTCGCTGGACCTGCTCGCCGGCGGTTCGGCCGACCCGCGGCGCACCGACACCGCGCCCGACGCCGCCGCGCCCGACCCGGCCGTCCGCCGCGCCCAGGCCGCGCTGCTGGCCCGGCTGGTGGAGCGGGCGGGCGAGAACCCCGGGCCGGCCGAGCTGACGGCCCTGGCCAAGCTCTACGTGCAGGGCCACACGGTGGACTGGGCCGCGGTCAGCCCCGCCGCCCGGCACCGGCGGCTCTCACTGCCGGGCTACCCGTTCGCCCCGGAGCGCCACTACGTCGAGCGGGCCGCGCGCCCGACGGCCGCAGCCGCCGCAACCCCGGCACCCGCCGGGACCCCGCACGGGACCCCGGCCGAGCCGGCCACCGCCCACACCCCGGCCGGGACCCCGGCTGCCGCGCCGCTCACCGACCCGGTCCTGCACCGGCAGGAGTGGATCCCGGCCCCGCTGCCGGCCGCCGCACCCGCGCCCACGGCCCCGTTGCTGGTGCACGACCCGGCCGGCGACCTGGCGGCCGCCCTGGCCGCCACCGGGCTCGACGTCCACCAGCTGGGCACGGACCGGACCGCCGCCGAAGCGCTGCGGGCCACCGGCGCGCAGGCCGTCACCGTCGTGCTGCGGCTCACCGCTCCCGCCGACGGCGCTCCCGAGACCGCCGCGGACCTGGCGGCGTTCGAGGCCGCCCGCTCGGCGCTGGCGGTCCTGCGCACCCAGCAGCTCACCCTGCTGGCCGTCACCGCGGACCCGACCCGCGCCGACGCCGCCGGAGCGCTCGTCCAGACGCTCCGCCAGGAGAACCCCCGGCTCTCCGGCCGGGCGGTGCTGACCGCCGACGGCACGCCGGACGCGAGGCGGCTGCTCGCCGAGATCGCCGCCCCGGCCGCCGAGCACGGGCACCTGGCCGACCTCCGCTCCGCCGGCCGGCTGCGCCGGGTGCTGGCCCCCGCGCCGCTGCCCGGCACCCTCCCCGCCGCGCGCCGGGACGGCGTGTACCTGGTCAGCGGGGGCGCGGGCGGGATCGGCCTGGCGCTGGCCCGGCACCTGACGGACCGCCCCGGCGCCCGGGTGGTGCTCTGCGGCCGGACCGCGTGGGACGACCTGTCCGATGCGGCCCGCACCGCCGTGGCCGACGGCGAGCGCCTGCGCTACGTCCGGGCCGACGTCACCGACCCGGCGGCGGCCGCCGCGCTGGTGGCGGAGATCGTCCGGACCGAGGGCGCCCTGCATGGCGTCTTCCACGCCGCCGGCGTGGTGCGCGACGGCTACCTGGTGCGCAAGGACCCGCGGGACGTGGCCGACGTGCTGGCCCCCAAGATCCTCGGAGCGCGGGCGCTGGACGAGGCGACCGCGGCCCTCCCGCTGGACGCGTTCGTGCTGTTCTCCTCGGTGGCCGCGGTGACCGGCAACCTCGGCCAGGGCGACTACGCGTTCGCCAACGGCTTCCTGGACGGCTTCGCCACCCGCCGCGCCGAGCGGGTGGCGCGCGGCGAGCGGCACGGCCGGACGCTGTCGGTGCAGTGGCCGCTCTGGGACGTCCCGGGCATGAGCATTCCCGAGCCGGTGCTGGAGGTGGTGGCCCAGCACACCGGCATGGTGCCGCTGCCCGCCGCCGCCGGGCTCGCGGCCCTGGACCGCCTGCTGGCTGCGGACGGCCCCGAGGTGGTGTCGCTGTTCCACGGCGACGCCGCCAAGTGGCGGGCCCACCTGGCCGCCCTCCACCTGGAGAACGGCCCCGGTGCCGCGCCGGGCGCGGCCGTCCAGGAGCCCTCCGCCGCTCCTGCCGCCCCCGCCGTCGCGTCGGCCGGGTCCGCCGCGACGGACGCCACCCGGCGGGCCGAGCTGGCCGACCGGGTCAGCCGGACCGTGGCCGACACCCTCGGCCGCCCCGCGGGCAGCATCGGCGGCCACACCTCGCTGGAGTCGATGGGGCTGGACTCCGTCATGATCCGCACCCTCGCCTCCCGGCTCAGCGCCGAGGTGGCCCCGGTCGGGCCGGAGATGCTCTTCGGTCTGCGCGATCTGGACGAGCTGGTCGACCACCTGGCGGCCGGCCAGGAAGTCCCGGCCGAACCCGCGGCGACCCCGGCCGCACCCACGGCACCCGCTGCCCCCGCTGCCCCCGCAGCCCCGGCCGCACCCGCCCCCGCCGTTCCCGCCGCGGCACCGGCACCGGCACCGGAACCGGCCCCGACCGCCGGCGCCCGGCCGGCACCGTCCGACGACGACCTCTTCGCGATCGTCGGCATCAGCGGCCGCTACCCGCAGGCGCCCGATCTGGACGCCTTCTGGCAGAACCTGTCGAACGGCAAGGACACCACCTCCGACCTGCCCACCGACCGCTGGCCGGACGCCGGCGGCGTCCGGGCCCGGGGCCACTTCCTCGACGGCGTCGACGCGTTCGACCCGACGTTCTTCGGACTGTCCGCCCACGACGGCACCCTGCTCGACCCGCAGGAGCGGCTCTTCCTCGAAGTCGCCTGGGAGGCACTGGAAGACGCCGGATACACCGGCTCGCGCCTGCACGACCTGGTCGCGCCGGACGGCGAGCGCCGCAGTGTCGGCGTGTTCGCCGGGATCACCTCCAGCGACTACAAGCTGCTGGGCGCCGAGCGCTGGGCGGCCGGACACCGCGAGATGCCGTCCGGGCACTACTGGAGCCTGCCCAACCGGCTGTCCTACCTGCTCGACCTGCGCGGTCCGAGCCAGCCGGTCGACACCGCCTGCTCCTCGTCCCTGGTGGCGCTGCACCTGGCGCTCGACGCACTGCGCCGCGGCGAGTGCGCGGCCGCCCTGGTCGGCGGGGTCAACCTGTACGTCCACCCCTCCCGGTTCCGGATGCTGCGCCAGTCCGGCTTCCTGGCCGAGGACGGCCTGTGCCGCAGCTTCGGCGCCGGCGGAGCCGGCTTCGGCCCCGGCGAGGGCGGCGGTGCCGTCCTGGTGAAGCCGCTCGCCGCCGCCCTGGCCGACGGCGACACCGTGCACGCGGTGGTACGCGGCAGCGCGGTCGCGCACGGCGGACGGACCAACGGCTTCACCGCGCCGAGCCCGTGGGCACAGGCCCGGGTGCTCCGTGCCGCGCTGCGCGACTCCGGCACCGACCCGGCGACCGTCAACGTGATCGAGGCGCACGGCACCGGGACCGAACTCGGCGACCCGGTCGAGCTGGCCGGCCTCCAGGACGCGTACGGCTCCGGCTCCGTGCCCTGCTCGCTGGGGTCGGTCAAGTCCGCGGTGGGGCACGGCGAGTCGGCGGCCGGCATCGCGGCGCTGACCAAGGTGGTGCTCCAGCTCCGCCACGGCGAGCTGGTGCCCACCCTGCACGCCGACCCGGTCAACCCGAACCTGCGCCTGGAGGACACCCGCTTCGTCCTCCAGCAGACCCCGGGCCGGTGGGAGCGGCTGACCGGCGCGGACGGCAGCCCGCTGCCGCGGCGGGCGGGCATCAGCTCCTTCGGCGCCGGCGGGGTCAACGCCCACGTCATCGTCGAGGAGTACCTGCCCGAGCGGCACGGCCGGGCGGCCGGGGCCGCCGCCCTGCCGGGCCGTCCGGAACTGGTCCTGCTCTCCGCTCCGACGCGGGAGCACCTGGTGGCCACCGCCGACCGCCTCGCGCGCCGGCTGGAGGGCCCGGAGGCGCCCGCCGACCTGCGCGCGGTGGCGTACAGCCTGCGCACCGGCCGGGCCGCCATGGACTGCCGCCTCGCCGTGGTGGCGACCGACACCGCCGGCCTGGCGGCCACGCTGGGCGCCTTCGCCCGCCCGGCCGGCACCGGCGGGGGCGAGACCGCCGCGCGGTACGCCGACCTGCGGGACGGCCGCGGCGCCCACCGGGACCTGGACACGGTGCCGGAGACCACGGCGTTCCTCGCGGACCTGTGGCGCAACCGGCGCCTGCACCAGCTCGCCGAGCTCTGGCTGTCGGGCCTCGACATCGAGCGGGCCGCGCCCCGCGAGCCGGGCACCCGACTGGTCCCGCTCCCCACGTCGGCGTTCCTGCGGCGCCGGCTGTGGATCACCGACCCGGTCACGGCGGACACTGCGGCCGTACCGGACCCCCTGCCCGTGGCGGTGTCCGCTCCGGTACCGGCCCCCGCCCCCGAGCCCACCCCGGCAGCAGCGCCGGCCCCCGCAGCCGCCCCGGCCCCCACAGCCGCCGAGGCCCCGGCAGCAGCGCCGGCGGCGCAGCCGGCCGGCTCCGGAGAGCCGGCGACCGAGCTGCTGTCGCGCCTGGTCGCGGGCTTCGTACCGGACGCGGCGGGACCGATCGACCCCGACCGCACCCTGCTCGAACACGGCATCGACTCGATCAACCTGATGAACCTGCGCTTCGAGATCACCGAGCGGTTCGGGCGGACCCTGCCGCTCCAGCTGCTCAGCGAGTCGACCGTCCCCGCGCTCGCCGCCCACCTGTCCGCCGACCCCGCCCGCGACCGGGCCTGAACCAGAGAGTTGGCGCCACGCCATGACCATCCAGAGCAACCCCGCCGACCGGTACCAGCCCTTCCCCCTCACCGAGGTCCAGGAGTCCTTCTACGTCGGCCGGACGGCGGCCGGGAACACCGGCGGCACCCAGATCCACCTGGAGTTCGAGGCGGACCGCCTCGACGCGGCACGGCTGCGGCAGAGCTGGAACCGCCTCGTCGCCGACACCGACATGCTCCGCGCCCACCTGCTGCCCGACGCCCGGCAGGTCGTCCTGGAGGAGGTGCCCGAGTACCGGTTCGAGGTCCGCGACCTCACCTCGGCCGGCCCCGACGAGCTGCGCGGCTCCCTCGAGGAGATGCGCCGGCGGAACGCCGCCGCCATCGACCCGCACCGCTGGCCGCTGTTCGCCGTCGCCGCGGCCGAACTGCCCGGCGGGCGCACCAGGGTGATGCTCACCGTCGACGAGCTGATCGCCGACGGTCCCAGCGTCTCGCTGCTGCTCCAGGACTGGTACGCGCGCTACGGCTTCGGCGAGGAGCCCGGTCTCCCGGAGATCTCCTTCCGTGACTACGCGCTCGCCACCGGCGGCCGCCGCCCGTCCGAGGAGTCCCTCGCGTACTGGCGGGACAAGCTCGGGGCCGTGGACTTCGGCCGGCCGCTGCCGCTCGCCCGCCCGGACGCCGCGGACGCCGCGGACGCCGCGGACGCCGGGGACGCCGGGGACGCCGGTCCGGCCGCCGCCGCCGACGGCGAGCACCGGCGCATGACGCTCCACCTGGACCGCCAGGAGTGGGACCGCGCCAAGGAGGCCGCCCGCGCGGCCCGGGCCACCCCTTCGGCGATGCTGCTCGCGTTGCACGCCGCCGTCGTCCGCGCGGCCGGCAGCGGACCGCTCCCGCTGGTCCTCACCACCTACAACCGCCTCCCGGTCCACGCCGACGTGGCCCGCCTCGTCGGCCCGTTCCTGTCCACCTCGGTCTTCGTCGCCCCCGAGCCCGCCGGCACCCTGGGCGAGCTGGTCTCCGAGGTCAGCGGCCAGCTCTGGCGCGACCTGGAGCACGGCGAGGTCAGCGGGGTGCGCGCGCTGCGCGAACGCGCCCGCACCGAGCCCGGGCGCCGGGCGGTCCCGGTACCCGTCGTCTTCACCAGCCTGCTCGGCAGCATCGCCGACCAGCGGGCCGACGACCCCGGCAACTGGGCCGCGCGGGTCGACGTCGACGCATCCGCCACCCGCACTCCCGGGGTCCAGTTGGAGATGTGCGTCCAGGAGCGCGCCGGGGAGCTCCACGTGTCCTGGGACCACCTGCCCGAGGCGCTCGACGGCGCCGGGGTGCGGGCCGCCTTCGAACGGCTCGGCGCCCTGCTGCGCCGGGTCGCGGAGCTCGGTCCGGCCGTGTGGGACACGGACGTGCCGACCGCCGACGGCACCGAAGCCGCCGACGAGGCGTCCGGCACCACCGCCCGCCGACTGCCGCTCACGGAGGTCCAGTCGGCCTACCTGGTCGGCCGCCTCGGTGGCCTCGGCGGCGCCGCGGAGACCCGCGTCTACCAGGAGTTCCTGCTGGAGAACCACGACGTGGACGCCCTGGAGGCGGCCTGGAACAGGCTGGTCGCCCACCACCCGATGCTGCGCGCCGCCGTCCACCAGGACGGCACCCTGGAGGTCGCGCCGACCGTTCCCCACTACCGCATCGCCCGGCACGACCTGACGGGCCTGCGACCGGACGCAGAGCCGGGCACCGACGGTGCCTCCCCGGTCGAGCGGGCGCTGGCCGGGACCGCCGCCCGACTGCGCGGCGGCACCTTCCCCCTGGGCAGCCGGCCGATGTACGCGCTGGAGGCCAGCACCCTGCCGGACGGCACCACCGTCCTGCACGTCGTCCTGGACGCACTGCTCGCCGACGCCCGCTCCTTCGCGCTGCTGTTCGGCCAGCTGTTCGCGCTGCACGACGGCGACCGGTCGGTGCTGGACGTGCCCGCCGACCCGGCCCCGTACCTGCTCGGCCTGGCCGCCCCCGGTCAGGAGGGTCCGGCGGACGCCGCCCGGCTCGCCTGGCGGGAGAAGTTCGCCGCGCTGCCCGGCGGCCCCGCGCTCCCCGACCCGGCTCCGCAGGCCGCCCGGCTGCACCGCCGCACGGACCTCGGGTCCTGGCGGCGCCTCACCGAGCGGGCCGCCGCCATCGGTGTCCCGGCCGACATGGTGCTGCTGACCGCGTACACCGACGAGCTGCGCCGCGAGTTCGGCCCGGAGCCGTTCACCGTGACCGTGGTCTCCTGGGACCGGCCCGCCGGCCTGGCCCACGCGGACCGCATGGTCGCCGACTTCACCCAGCTGGCCTGGGTGGTGGTCGACGACACGCTGCCGGCCGACTTCGCGCAGCGGGCCCGGGAGCTGTGGGGCCGCGTCCGCGCCGACCTGGAGCGCGGCGAGGTGCGGCCCGGGCTGGCCGAGCTGCGCGGCCGGGTCTTCCGCTCCGGCGGCAGGCTGCGGCTGCCGGTGGTCTTCACCCGGGTGCCCGAGATCGATCCCGCACTGCACCCGCGCGGCGTACGGCTGCGCGAAAGCCAGTCGCAGACCGCCCAGGTCGCACTGGACCACGTCCCGCTGCTCGTCGGCGACGACCTGGTCGGCCAGTGGGACGCCGCCGAGGGTTGCCTGCCCGCCGACCGGCTGGACACCCTGTTCGAGGGCTACGCGCGGCGGATCCGCTCCTTCGCCGAGGCCGCCGAGGCCGCCGAGGCCGCCGAGCTCGCCGAGGAGCCGGGGGCGGCCGGCGAGCCGTCGCCGACCATGACCGGTCTGCTGACCGAGGCGCTGTCGCGCCACCCCGACCGCCCGGCCGTCCACTGGGACGGCCGCGTCGTCGACTACCGCGAGCTGGACCACCGTACGGCCCGGCTGGCCCACCAGCTGATCGCCTCCGGGGTCCGCCCGGGCGACCACGTCGCCGTGCACATGAACCGCTCCGACGACCTGGTGGTCGCGCTGGTCGGCATCGTGCGGGCCGGAGCCGTGTACGTCCCCGTCGACCCGGCCAACCCGCCGGAGCGGGTGCGCTACCTGCTGGAGGACAGCGGCGCGCGCGTGGTCGTCGCCGACGCGGCGCTGGCCGCCGTACCGGCCGGAGCCGGCGCGGTCGTCCTCTGCCAGGACCGCGAGGAGGACCGGGCCCTGCTGGCCTCCCGGCCGGTGACGCCCCCCCAGGTGGAGGTGGGGCCGGACGACCCGGTCTACACGATCTACACCTCGGGGACCACCGGCAAGCCCAAGGGCTGCCGCAACACCCACCGCGGCTTCGTCAACCGGGTCCTGTGGATGCAGGACCGCTTCCCGCTGGGCGCCGAGGACCGGGTCGCCCAGAAGACCCCGTACGGCTTCGACGTCTCGGCCTGGGAGTTCTTCTGGCCGCTGCTGGCCGGGGCGTCCATCGTGGTCGCCCGGCCCGGCGGTCACGTCGACCCGGGCTACCTCGCCCGGCTGCTGCGCGACGAGCGGGTGACGGTCGCCCACTTCGTGCCCTCCGTGCTCGGCCTGTTCCTGCGCGACCGGGCGGCGTCCGGCTGCGGGTCACTGCGGTACGTCTTCGCCAGCGGCGAGGCGCTCCCGGTCGCGACCATGAAGCAGTTCTTCCAGGTCCTGCCGGGCGGCGCCGAGCTGCACAACCTCTACGGCCCGACCGAGGCGGCCATCGACGTGACCCACTGGGCGTGCCGCCCCGACTGGGACGAGCCCACCGTGCCGATCGGCCGGCCGATCGCCCGCACCCGCATCCACCTGGTGGACGAGCAGATGGCACGGGTGCCGGACGGTACGCCGGGCGAGATCGTCATCGGCGGCGCGGGCGTCGCACTCGGCTACCACGGCCGGCCCGAGCTCACCGCCGAGCGCTTCGTGGCGTCGCCGTTCGCCGACGACCCGTCACCGCGCCTGTACCGCACCGGTGACCTGGGCCAGCTCGGCCCGGACGGCGAGATCAGGTACCTCGGCCGGATCGACAGCCAGTTCAAGCTCCGCGGCCTGAGGATCGAGCCGGAGGAGGTCGAGGCCGCACTCACCGACCTGCCCGGGGTGTCCGAGGCCCGGGTGCTCCCGGTCACCGACCCGGCCACCGGCGAGCAGGTCCTGGCGGCGGTGTGCGTCGAGGCGGACGGCAGCCTCGCCCCGGCCGTCGGGCAGCTGCGCCGCAGCCTGGCCCGTTCCCTGCCGCCGTACCTGGTGCCGAGCAGCTTCCGGTTCGTGGACCGGCTGCCGCTGACGGGCAACGGCAAGCTCGACCGGCGGGCCGCCGCCGCGCTCTTCGGCGACACCGGGCCGACCGCCCCGGAACCCGCCGCTCCTGCCGCCGCCGCTCCTGCCGCCGCCGCCCCCCAGGCTCCCGTTTCCATCGGCCACCCGGCCCCCGCCATCGAGGAGGACCCCGTGTACGACCCCCGGCCCGGACGACCCGAGGAGGGGACGGACGCGCTCATCGAGGCGGCCGTCGCCGACTGCCTCCGGCTGGAGGCGGTCGACCCGGACGCCGACCTGTTCGACCTGGGCGCCACCTCGTTCACGATGATCCGGCTGGCCCAGGAGATCGAGCGGCTGACCGGTGTCGCCCTGTCCGTGGACGCCCTGATCAGCGGGCCGACCGTCACTGCGCTGCTGGCCGCCGTCCGCGCCGGCCGGGCCACCGCCGGCCGGACCGAGCCCGAGACGGCCGCCCCGGCCGCCCCGGCCACCCCGGCCGGCCCGGAGGCCGACGCGGCGGCCGTGGCGGACCTGGCCGCCGGCCTGCTCGGCCTGCCCGAGGTCGACCCGGACGCCGACCTGTTCGACCTGGGCGCGACGTCGTTCACGATGATCCGGCTGGCCCAGACGCTCGCCGAGCGGTTCGGGGCGGACGTCCCGGTGGACGCCCTGATCCAGACCCCCACCGCCCGCGGCATCGCCGTCAGCCTGGCCCCCGCCCCGCAGGCCGCCCCCGCCCCGCAGGCCGTTCCCGCCCCGCAGGCCGTTCCCGCCCCGCAGGCCGCCGCTCCCGCCGCCCGGGCCGACATCCGGATCGCCTTCGACCCGCAGGCCAAGGCCGCGTTCAAGGAGGCCAGGGTCGCCGAGCGCCGGCTGCCCGGGTCGCTGGCCCGACTGCCGTTCCCGGCGGCCGGCCCCGAGCACCGGCGAGCGCTGCACGACGCCTCCGCCTTCCGTGAGTTCGCCGAGGCGCCGCTGCCCGGCGAGCGGCTCACCGAGCTGCTGAGCACCCTGGCCCGTGGCGAGCTCGACGGCCGCTCCAAGCACCGCTACCCGTCGGCCGGCGGCTTCTACCCGGTGCAGGTCTACCTGTACGTCAAGCCGGGCGCAGTGGAGGGCGTCGACGGCGGCCTCTACTACCTGCACCCGGGCGAGCGCGCCCTGGTGGCGATCGACCCGCAGGCCCGCTTCGGCACCGACGCCCACGTCTTCCACAACCGCGCCCTGGTGGACGCCGCTGCGTTCGGCGTCTTCCTGGTGTCCACCCCGGCGGCCATCGCGCCGGCGTACGGCGAGCGCAACGCCGCCCGGTTCTCGATGATCGAGGCGGGGCACGTCGCCCAGCTCCTGCTGACCGCCGCCCCCGAGCGCGGCCTCGGCATGTGCGCCGTCGGGGAAATGGACTTCGGCGCGGTCCGCGGGCACTTCGACCTCCAGGACGACCAGGAGCTGCTGGTCTCGCTGTGGGGCGGTGCCCTGGACGAGCCGGCGCTGCGCCGCCGCGCCGAGCTGGTCGCTGCCGAGCTGGCCGCCGCCGAGCTGGCCGCCGCCGAGCGGCCGCAGGAGAGCGGTCCGGTGTCGTCCGGCCCGCGCGCGGTGGCCGTGGTCGGCTTCGCGGCCCGGCTGCCCGGGGCGGACGACCTGCGCGGGCTGGACGCGATGCTGGCGGCCGGCGACTCGGGCCTCGGCCCCGCCCCGGAGGAGCGCTGGGCCCCGCTGCGCAGCAACGCCCGGCGCGCCGGTGCCCGGATCGGCGGCTACCTGGCCGACGTGACCGCCGTGGAGGCCGAGGAGTTCGGGCTCGCGGACGCCGAGGCGGCGGCCGTCGACCCGCAGGAGCGGCTGCTGCTGACGGTCACCCGACACTGCCTGGAGGACGCCGCGCTCACCCCCGAGCGGCTGTCGGAGACCGGCCAGGTCGGCGTGTTCGTCGGGTCGATGTGGCAGGACCACGCGCTGTACGGGGTCGAGGCCCGCGCCGAGGGCCGGACCGGCACCCACGCCACCCGCGGCGGGCTCGCGCACCGCATCTCGCACGCGTTCGGCCTGACCGGCCCGAGCCTGGTGATCGACACCGGCTGCGTCTCCGGGCTGGCGGCCGTCGAAGCGGCCTTCCGGGCCGTCGCCGACGGCCGGTGCGGGGCCGCCGTGGCGGCCGGCAGCAACCTCGTGCTGCACCCGGACCACCTGGACGTGCTCTCCGAGCTCGGCCTGGTCGCCGAGCACGAGGACTCCTGCGCCTTCACCGACCGGGCCAGCGGCTGGCTGGTCGGCGAGGGCGTCGGCGCGGTGCTGCTCAAGCCGCTGGACCAGGCCCTGGCGGACGGCGACCCCGTCCACGCCGTCCTGCGCGGCGGAGCGCTGCTGCACTCGGGGACGACCCGCCAGTTCGGGATTCCGGACCCGCGCCGCCAGGAGCAGGTGATGCGGTCCGCGCTCGCCGACGCCGGACTGACGGCCGGGGACATCGGCTACGTCGAGGCGGCTGCGGCCGGCGCGGCGCTGGCCGACGCACTCGAGTTCACCGCGCTGGGCCGACTGTTCGGCGCCACCGCCACCGCCACCGGGAGCGGCGACGCCGCGGGAGCCGGGAACGGCGCCGGGGCGGGCCGCGGGCCCGTGCCGGTCGGCTCGGTCAAGCCGAACACCGGTCACCTGGAGGCGGCCTCCGTCTTCGCCCAGCTCGGCAAGCTCATCGCCCAGTTCCGCCGTGACCGGCTCTACCCGACCCGGCTCACCTCGGCCGCCAACCCGGCCCTGGCCGCGTACGGCGGGTCCGTCGCCCTGGCCGGGCCGTCCGCCGACCAGTGGCGCACCGCGCCCGGTGGCACCCGCCGGGCCCTGGTCAACGGCTTCGCCGGCGGCGGATCGTACGGCAGCCTCGTGGTCGAGGAGCCGCCGGCCGCCGCGACCGCGACCGCGGCGGCGCCGACCGGGGCCGGCGAGGAGACCGAAGTCCTGGTGTTGTCCGCGGACAACCCGGAGAACCTGGCCCGCTGGGCCCGCTCCCTCGCCGAGGAACTGGACGGCGACCCCGCGCTCGGCCTCGCCGCCCTCGCCCGCACGCTGCGGGAGGGACGCGTGCAGCGCACCGTCCGCGGGGCGGTGGCAACCGACCGCGGCCGGGCCGCCGACGCGCTGCGCACGCTCGCCGAGCGCGTCCTGCGCGACGGCACCGGCGCCACCGTCGAGGCCACCGCGACGACGGCGGACCAGCGCGCCCTGGTGGCGGCCTGGTCGGCCGGCGACGCGCTCCCGCTGCCGGCCGCGTCCGCCGGGCCGCGCCGCCGGGCGCTGCCGCCGGTGCCGCTGGCCGTCCGCCGGGTGCCGCTCCCGGTGCCCGTCGTGCCGCCGGCTCCCGCCGCCGTGGCGCCGCGGTCGGACGACGGGCAGCAGCAGGACGGCGCGACCGGGGCCGGGCCGACGCCGTTCGAGCGGATGGCCGGCATCGTCGCCCAGGAGACCGGGGCGGCGCTGCACCGGCTCGCCCCCGCCGACGACCTGTTCGCGATGGGCGTCACCAGCCGCCAGCTGCTGCGGATCGCCGCCCGGGTGGCCGCCGACGGAGGCAGCGAGCTCCCGCTGGAGTCGCTCTTCACCGCCCCCGACCTCGCGGCCCTGGCCGAGCTCGCCTATCCCGCCGCCGTGCCCGCCTGAACGACCTCCCCCCGAGAAAGGAGCCAACGACGATGACCCGGATCTTCATGTTCCCCGGCCAGGGAGCACAGCGCGTCGGCATGGGCCGTACGCTGTTCGACCGCTTCCCCGAACTGGAACGGCAGGCCAGCGAGGTGCTCGGCTACAGCCTGCGCCGCTTGTGCCTGGAGGACCCCGAGGGAAGGCTCGGCAACACCCGCTACACCCAGCCGGCGATGTTCGCGGTGAACGCCCTCGCCCACCGGGCGGCCGTCGAGGACGGCGCCCGCCCCGACATCGCGATCGGCCACAGCCTCGGCGAGTACAACGCCCTGGAGGCGGCGGGCGTGTTCGGCTTCGCCGACGGCCTGCGGCTCGTCGCCGCCCGCGCCGCGGCCATGGCCGAGGTGGGCGGCGGAGGGATGAGCGCGGTCGTCGGGCTCACCGAGACGAAGCTGCGCTTCCTGCTGCTGCGCGCCGGATTCGGCACGCTGGACCTCGCCAACCTCAACACCGCGGCCCAGACCGTCCTGGCCGGGCCGGTGGAGGACCTGGAGGAGGCCGGACAGGTACTGGAGGACGCCGGCGCGCGCATGGTGCGCCGACTGGACGTCAGCGGTCCGTTCCACTCCCGGTACATGGCGCCCGCCGCCGCCGCGCTCGCCCCGGTGGTGCGGGCCGTCCGGCTCCGGCCGCCGGCCTTCCCCGTGATCGCGAACCGCACCGCCCAGCCGTACCGCGCCGAACTGGCGGCGGACCTGCTGCTCGAACAGATCGACCACCCCGTGCGCTGGCACGAGAGCGTCCGGGCCCTCCTCGACGAGCCCGACCCGGTGTTCACCGAGATCGGCGAGAGCACCGTGCTGACCAGCATGGTCCGGCAGATCAGGCGGGACGCCGAGCCCGCCGGCGCGGCCCTCCCGCGCCGGGCCGTCGCCTGAGGCGACGCACACGCACCACACGAAGGAGACGCCGATGACGAGCAACACCCTGAGGTTCCGCCCGCAGGCCGGGGCGGGGTACTGCCCCCGCCCGGTTCCGGGAGCAGCCCTGCGCCTGTTCCTGTTCCACCACGCCGGAGGCTCCCACCTGCTGTACCGCGACTGGGTCGCGCACTTCCCCGCCGACTGGGAGGTCCACCTGCTGGACGCTCCCGGCCGGGGACGGCTGACCGACCTGCCGGCCTGCGCCGACGCCGAACAGCTGGTGGACTTCTTCCACGACGAGATCGTGCTGGCGATGGACCGGCCGTTCGCCTTCTTCGGACACAGCATGGGCGGCCTGGCCGCCTACGAACTGACCAACCGACTGGCCGCCGAGGGGCTGCCGCTGCCGGTCTGGCTCGGCCTGTCGGCCCGCGGCGCCCCGCGGCAGCCGGGCCCGGCCGACACCCGCCACCGCCTGCCCGACGCGGACCTCCGCCGCCACCTGGCCCGGATGGGCGGCACCCCGCCCGAGGTCCTGGAGGACCCGGAGATCTGGCAGCTGTTCGGGCCGATGATCCGCAACGACCTGCGGCTGGTGGAGACCTGGACCCCGCGGCCCCAGACCCCGCCGCTCGCCGTCCCGCTGTCGGTCTTCGGCGGCGCCGACGACGTGGTCGTCTCGCCCGAGCGGCTGGCCGCCTGGCAGCAGCACGCCGAGCGCTTCCTCGGCCTCCACCTGCTCGACGGCGACCACTTCTACTTCCGGGGCCGCTCCGCCGAGATGGTCCGACTGATCACCGATCAGATCCGGTCCGCGACCGCGGACCGCCCGGTGACGGGAGCGGTGCGATGAGCGCGCAGGGAGCCGCGGCCGGACGGCCGTCCGGCGACAGCGGCGAGGTCAGGCTCTGGGTCTGCGCCAACGACGAGCTCGGGCCGGGCACCGCCAGCGCCCTGGCCGGACACTGGCTGGACGAGCACGAACTGGCGACCGCGGACCGCTTCATCTTCGAGCGGGACCGCCGCCAGTACCTCGTGGCACACGTCCTGGTGCGGCGCCTGCTCTCGCTGGAGACCGGCGTCCCGGAGGCACTGGTCGAGCTGCGCAGGTCCGACCGGGGCCGGCCGTCCGTACGGCCGCCCGACGGGGGCTGGCCCGCCGGCGACGGCCCGCTGGACTTCAACCTCTCGCACGCCCACGGCTACAACGCGATCGCCGTCGGCCGGGGCCGCCGGGTCGGGGTCGACGTCGAGCGGCTCGACCGGGTGAACAGCCGTGCACTGGCGGGGATCGCCGAGAGCTTCACACCCGGTGAACGGGGCCGGCTGGCTCGGATACCCGCGGGCGAGGCGTACGACCGCACGGTGCTGCGCCTGTGGACGCTCAAGGAGGCCTATGCCAAGGCGCGCGGACTCGGTCTCGGACTGCCCTTCGACTCGTTCGGCTTCGTGCTCTCCGAGAACGGCGGGGTCGCCGCGTTCGAACCGCCGGCCGACGACCCGGCGGGGAGCTGGTGGCTGCTCGTACTGGAGCCCGAGCCCGGGGTGCTGGTCTCCCTCGCCGTCGAGGACGGGGCCACCCCGATGACCGCGCTCCGGCTGCACGCCGGCTTCCCGTGGCGGCCCTCCGCCCTGCGCGCGAGCCTCCACCCCGGGGACCCCGTCCCGCTGCTCGCCCCCGGGACCCTGTCCGCCGCCGCGCTCCCCGTCACCGGGGCCGCGCCGAACCGACCGCACCACACCGAACCCCTCAGGAGCGCCGCATGATCGGCACCGTACGGGCCGCAGGCACGACCGCCCACCTCGCGGCCGACTCCGTGACCAGGATCCGCGGCGACCGCACCGTCCTCAACGGGATCTCGCTGACCGTCTCGGCCGGCGAACGGCTCGGCCTCATCGGGGACAACGGCGTCGGCAAGTCCACCCTGCTGCGGGTGCTGGCCGGCCTCGACGCCCCGGACGGCGGCCGGGTCCGGTCCGGCCTCGGCGGCGGCACCCCCGGCTACCTGGCCCAGGAACCCGACCTGCCCGCCGAGTGGGACCTCGCCCGCTGCCTGGCCGAGGCCCGTCGCGAGATCGACCGGACGGCCGACCGGATGCAGGAGGTCGAGCTGCTGATGAGCGCGGCCGAGGACGCCGAGCTGGCCGCGCTCCTCGACGAGTACGCCGCGCTCCAGGAGGAGTTCGAGGCCCGCGACGGCTGGCGCTTCGAGGCCAGGGCGTTCGAGGTCTTCCAGGCGCTCGGCCTGCACCGGCTGCCGCCCGAGCGTCTGACCGGGCAGCTGTCCGGCGGTGAGCGGGCCCGGCTCGGGCTCGCGCTGCTCGTCCTCCAGGGACCGCCCGCCCTGCTGCTGGACGAGCCCACCAACCACCTCGACGACGAGGCCGTCGAGTGGCTCGCCGGCTGGCTCCGCGAGTTCCGGGGACCCTGCCTGATCGCCTCCCACGACCGCGACCTGCTGGACGGCGCCGTCACGGGGCTGGTGGACCTGGACGGACCGCGCGGGTCCGCCGTCCGCTACGGCGGGACGTACCGCGAGTACGCCGCCGCGCAGGCGGCCGCCCGGCGGCGCTGGGAGGCGGACTACGCGGTCTGGACGGAGTCGATCGCCGCCGCCCGGCTCCGGCTCGCCCGCTCCGACCGGGCCGCCGGGCACTACCGGCCGCCGCGCGACAACGCCAAGATGAACTACGACCTGCGCGGCGCCGGAGCCCAGGCGGCGGTGGCGCGCACCGCCCGCGCCGCCAAGGAGGAGATCAGGCGGCTGGAACTCCAGGCGGTGCCGAGGCCGCCCGCCCCGCTCAGCTTCACCGCGGTCGGCCTGACCGACCGGGCGGCGCGGACGGCCGCGGAGGCCGGGCCGGAGACCGGGTCGGAGGCCGGGGCGGAGGCCGGGCCGCTGATCGAGCTCCGGGACGTGAGGACGACCCAGGGCGTCCGGCTGCCGGAACTCGCCCTGGCGGGCACCGACCGGCTGGTGGTCGCGGGCCCCAACGGGGCGGGCAAGTCGACGCTGCTGCGGGTGCTCGCGGGGGAGCTGGCGCCCGCCTCCGGCACCGTCGCCACCCGTCCGGGCGTGCGGATCGGCCACCTGCCCCAGGAGAGCCACTACCCGGCCGGCCGGCTCCCGCTGCTGCGCACGTACGCGCAGGCGGTCGCCGCGACCGAGGACGAGGCGGCGGAGCAGCTGCTGGAGCTGGGCCTGTTCCGCCCGGCCGACCTCACGGTGCCCGTCGGCGCGCTGAGCGCGGGGCAGCGACGGCGGCTCGACCTGGCCAGGCTGGTGGCGATGCGACCGCACGTCCTGCTGCTGGACGAGCCCACCAACCATCTGAGCCTGACGCTGATCGAGGACCTTCAGACGGCGCTGGACGCGTTCCCCGGGCCGGTGGTGACCGTCACGCACGACCGCCGGATGCGCAGGTCGGCGGGCCGCACACTCATGCTGGAACGGGCCTGAGCGGGAGCCGTTCCCGACCGGGTGCGGGCACGCGCCGCGTCGGGGGCCCGGGCGTCGTCACCGGGCGTCGTCACCGCGCGGAGGCCGCGGTGCGGGCGGTGAGCTGGTCGAACCGGCGGGTCAGGTCCTCCTGCTCGCGGGTCAGGCTCTCCAGCCGCCTGCGCAGCCGGGCCAGTTCGTCGCCGAGGTCGAGCACGACGCCCCCGCCCAGGGGGGCGGGCGCCGCGGTGCGCGGCCCGGCGGTGCCGGGCCGCGGCGGGAGGGAGCGGACCACCGGCGCCGCCGGGCGCGTCGCGGCGGGGGCGGGCTCGCGGCCCGGGCTGAGGATCGACCGGACCCGTCGGCGCAGCGCCGCACCGGGTTCCACGCCCAGCTCCTCGGCCAGCCTCGTCCGGGCCCGCTCGTACGTGCCGAGCGCCTCCGCCTGCCGGCCGCAGCGGTGGAGGGCGACCATCAGCAGCTCGTAGAACCGCTCCCGGACCGGGTTGTCACCGGTCAGCTCCTCGAGCTCACCGGTGATCTCATGGTGCAGGCCGGCCCGCAGGCTGGCCTCGTACAGGGTTTCCAGGGCGACCAGCCGGTTCTCCTCCAACTGGGCGGCTTCGGCCAGGCAGATGTCCCCGCCGAGGCTGCCCTGCAACGCGGGACCCCGCCACAGGGCGAGTGCCTGGCGCAGCAGGTGGACGGCCTGCTCGGGATCGGTGGCGATCACGGCCCGGCCCTGGGCGCAGAGCCGGTGGAACCTCCCGGCGTCGGTCGCGTCCGGCCCGGTGTGCAGCTGGTAGCCCAGTGCGTGGGTGTCGATCCGCTCCTGACCGGTCGATCCGGCGTCCTCCAGCAGCTTCCGCAGCCGGGCGATGTGGGCCTGTAGGGCGTTGGCCGGGTTCGCCGGCGGGTGCTCGCCCCACAGCTCGTCGATCAGGCGGTGGTACGACAGCAGATGACCGGCCTTCACGACCAGGGCGCCGAGCAGGACGCGCTGCTTGGAGCCCGTGGGTACGGTCCGCAGACCGCGCCGCTCGTCGTGGATCTCTACAGGGCCGAGAATGCGGAACTGCATCTTTCCTCACCTATGCGTCCGGATGGGGTCGTGGGACGGATGCCCGGGCGTCAGCGGAGGCGGTTCGGGTCGGCGAAACCGAGCGGGACGGCCGGCGTCCTGCCGCGGACCAGGTCGGCGACGACCTCGCCGATCCCGGTCGCGTGCTTGAAGCCGTGGCTGTTGCACCCGCCCGCGACGACGATCCGCGGGTCGTGCCGCAGCGGGCCGAGGACGAACTGGCCGTCCGGGGTGCGCGCGTACAGGTTGGCGGTGGCCCGCGAGGGGGTGTCGCCGAGGCCGGGCACGGCCGACGGGAGGATGCGGGAGAGCACCGACCAGTCGGCGGGGGAGACCGAGCGGTCCATGTTCTCGGGGTCGACGAGGCGGAAGTGGCGCCCGCCGTCTTCCAGACCGAGCTTGACCTCGGTGCCGCCGGGCAGCGTGCCGTGACCCCAGATCACGTTCCCGTCGGCGAGCTCGCGCATGAAGACCGGCAACCGCTCCAGGGTGAACCGCGGATCGGGCTCGGCCGGGGTGAACCAGGTCGTGGGCATCCGGAGCACGTCGAGGGAGAGCCCGGGCACCAGCTGGGACAGCCACGGTCCCGCGGCCACCACCACCTTGGCCACGCGGAGCGTCCGCAGCGCGGTGCGCACCACGATGCCGTCGTCGCCGGGCTCGATCGCGGTGACCCGGGTGTCGGTGACCACCCGGGCCCCGGCGGCCCGGGCCGCGTCGACCGCCGCGGTGATGGTGCGCTCGGGGTAGGTCAGCCCACCGGCCGGCTCCAGCACGCCCACGTGTTCGTCCGGCAGCCCGGCGTGCGCGGGGACCCGCTCGCGCATGGCGGCCGGGTCGAGCAGCTCGACGTCCAGCCGGTGCTCGCGGGCCGCCCGCAGCGCGCCGCCGACGATCCGCCCGTCGGGCGGGCCGATCAGCATGGCCCCGGTCCGCTCCATCAGCACCTGGCCGGTCTGCTCCTCCAGCTCGGCCCACAGCTCCCGGGAGCGCTGCGCGAGCGGGACCAGGCCCGGGTGCTCCAGGCAGGCGGTGCGGAACATCCGGCTCTCGCCGTGCGAGGAACCGTGCACGTTGCCGATGCCGTAGCGGTCGATGCCGATGACGTCGACCCCGTGCCGGGCCAGCTGCCACAGGGCGCAGGCGCCCCAGGCGCCCAGTCCCACGACGGCGGCCTCGGCGTCCAAGCCGGTGTCCAAGCCGGTGTCCGGGCCGGTGTCCGGGCCGGTGTCCCGGCCAGTGGGTGTACGGGCCATGTCCCCTTCTCCTCGTGTTGGTCTCGTGCTGCGATGTGCTCCGGGCGCGGGCTCCGACGCGGCCCCGCCGGCGCGTGGTGCCGCCGGCGGGGCCGGTGGGTCCCCCTCAGCCCGCCGCCGGCACCGCGGCGGCGTCCGCCGCGGTGGCCGCGGCCCGGCCGGTGAAGGAGGGGGCGACCTCCAGGGCGAACAGCTCCATGGCGCGGGCGGCCCGCTCGAACGGCAGGTGGCCGGGGCTGAACTGGAGGCTCAGGCACACGTCCGAGCCGTACTCGGCGCCGATCGCCCGGACCTGCTCGGTGACGTCCTGCGGGGTGCCCGCGAGGACCTTGCCGTCGGCCAGCGCCCGGTCGAAGTCGTAACTGCGGGCCTTCTCCACGAACCGCTCGTAGCCGGGGTACTGGCTGCTGCGGGTGTGCGCCCAGGAGGAGACCGCCTCGGCCATCCGGGAGACGTAGTTCTGCTCCTGGGCGCGGGCGTCCGCCAGCGCCAGGTCGCGGTCCTCGGACAGGTAGCAGGTGTACTTCACCTGGATCCGCCCGCCGCCCGGGTGCCCGGCGGCGGCGCGCGCCCGCCGGTAGCCCTCGATCATCTCCTTCAGGCCCTGTCGGGTGGTGACCGACGGTACGACCTGGAGGTGGTGGCCGGCCCGGCCGGCCGCCGCGCAGGAGTCCGGGCTGCTGGCGGAGGCGACGAACACCGGCGGGTGGGGCTGCTGGTAGGGGCGGGGGTAGCCGGTGAAGGGCCCGAACCGGTGGACGGCGCCCTCGAAGACCGTGCTCTCCTCGGTCCACAGCGCGATGCAGGCCGCGATCCCGTCCTCGAACCGGGCGCGGCTCTCCTCGATCGGCACGCCGAAGGCCTCGAACTCGTCGGGCAGGAAGGCCCGTCCGAAGCCGACGTCGAGGCGGCCGTGCGAGAGGTTGTCGAGCATCGCCAGGGTGGCGGCGAGCTTGACGGGGTGGGTGAAGGCGGCGATCACGGCGCCGGTCGCGAGCCGGATGCGGCTGGTCCGCGCGGCGGCTGCGGCCAGGAACGCCACCGGATCGGGGCTGTAGCCGCCGTACGGGGAGCCGTAGTGCTCGACGATCTGTACGTGTTCGTAGCCGAGCGACTCGGCCAGTTCGACCAGTCGCAGACTCTCGGCGTAATACTCGGCGGCACTCTTCCGTTCCGGGTCCACGACCGGGAAGAAATTGACTCCGAATTCCATGACGACTCCGTCCGAAGGCCCGGTGCGGGGCACTGGGAAAAAGGGGCGAGAATGTTCGGTGAATGTGCCCGGAGAGGAGAACGGTAACCGGGCGGGCGGCCGGGGTGGGAATTTCGCGACCGCCCTCCCAGCGGGATTCCAACGGCTCTCAAGCGGGCGTGGGGCGCGGCCGTCCGCGCCGGGGGCGGGCGGGGCGGCCGAAGCCGTTCAGTGCGCTGCCGCGCGGTCGGCCGCGGACAGCACGCGCCACCAGGCGTCCACCGTCGGCACGCCGATCAGCTGGGGGAACGTGACCTCGACGCCGCTCTGCTGACAGAGGCTCACGACCTGCATGACGGCGATCGAGTGCAGGCCGTAGTCGACGAGGTCCTCGTCGTCGCCCGGCATCTCATCGGCGGTCAACCCCATGCTGTCGGCGATCACGGCGCGCAGTACTTCTTTACTCATGGTGGGGTTCTCGGATGTGGTGTTCATGGCGTGGAAACGTAGCACCAGAAATGCTGCGGCGAAATCCCCTGCATGATTCCTGGATTGCCTGCTGGGGTGGTATTGGCGAAGCGCTTGAAGCGCGCTTGAGAAATCGGTCCCGGCGGCCCGGCCGCGGCTACCTTCTCCTCTCGGGAGGACGCCGCGCACGGTGCGGCGGCCCCCGGGAAGACGGACACCGCAGAGGTTGGAGTGAGGATGGAACGGCGAGCACAGGGCTGGCCCGCGTCCAGCGGGACCGCCGCGCTGCGGGTCCTGCCCGGCGGAGCCGTGCCGGACCGGCCGCGCAGCCGCTACACCGCCCTTTCCCCGCTCGCGGACCGGGCCGTGACGCCCGTCGCCCACCGGTGGGCGCCGACCCGTCACGACGTCCGCACCGAGGAGCCCGCGCCCGACGGCGCGGACGCCGTCCGGGTCTTCCTGCTGGCGCCCGACGCGCTGGCCCGGGCCGGCCTGCGCGCCCTGCTGGACGGCCAGCCGGGGGTCGTGGTCGTGGCCGAGGGCGAACCCGGCCCCCGGGCCCTGGCGGACCTGAGGGTCAGCTGCCCCGACGTCACGGTGCTCCACGGGGTGCCGGACCCGCACGTGATCGGGCTGACCGGAAGCCAGGACCTCGGCGGGACACCGCTGCTGGCCGTCGGCGGCCCGGAGCCGGCCGAGCCCGGCCCCCATCTGAACGGCTGCCTCCCCGCCACGGTGGCGCCCGCGGACCTCGCCGCCGCGGTGCGGATGGCCGCCGTCGGCTACCACCTCACCCGCCGGCCGTCCCGGCGGACGGCCGACGACGACGGCGGCTTCCGCCGCGCCGAGGTCTGCGACGTCGACCCCGCGGAGCTGACGGCGCGGGAGACCGAGGTGCTGGACCTGATCGCCCGCGGCCTGTCCAACGCGGAGATCGCCGACGAGCTGATGCTGTCGGAACACACCGTCAAGTCCCACGTGCAGAACCTGCTCAACAAGCTCGGACTGCGCAGCCGCGTCCAGGCCGTGGTCTACGCGTACGAGACCGGGCTGCGGCGCCCCCGCTGACCGCCCACCGGTCACGGCCGGGCGCGTCAGGCGCGTCAGCCGTCCGTCAATCGCCCAGGTCAGCATGGATTCGATCTCGTCGACCCCAGGTGGTCGGCTGCGCCTGCCCCCGGCCCGTCGGGCCGCGGCGGCCGGCTCGACAGGAGGGGAAGAGATGAGTGGTGCCAAGGTCGCGTCCATGGCCCTCACCGACGCACAGCTCGGTGTCTGGTTCGCCCAGGCCAGGAACCCGCAGAGCCCGGCGTTCAACACCGGCGAGTACGTCGAGCTGACGGGCCCGCTGGACGCCGGGCGGTTCGCCGCGGCCGTGCGCGCCGCGGTCGAGGCCACCGAGGCCCTGCGCCTGCGCTTCCACACCCGCGCCGACGGCGAGGTGCGCCAGCGGGTCGTTCCCGCGGACGGACCGGCCTGGGAGCTGCGGCACGTCGACGTCAGCGGCGAACCCGACCCGGAGGCAGCCGCCGACGAGATCATCCGCCGGCAGCTGGCCGCCCCGATGGCCGTCGACGGGGACGGACCGCTGTTCGACCAGGTCCTGTTCACCCTCGGCCCCGACCGCCACCGCTGGTTCCAGCAGGTCCACCACCTGCTGCTCGACGGTTACGGGCTGCGCCTGGTGGCCCGGCGCGTCGCCGACGCCTACAACGGCGCGGGCACGCCGGCCGCGGCGGACGACCTCGCCGCGCTGGTCGAGGCCGAGAGCGCCTACCGCGCGTCGCGCGGCCACGCCCGTGACCGCGCCTACTGGCTCACCTCCTGGGCGGACCGCCCGGAGGCACCCGGCCTCGGCACCGGCACCCTCACCGGAACCGGAACCGGAACCGGCGCCCGCGGCGCTGACGCCGGCGGTGCCGCGCCGCTGCGCCGGACGGTGTTCCTGCCGGCGGCCGTCCGGGAGGGCCTGGACGCGCTCGCCCGCACCGCGGGGACCGGCTGGCAGGTGGCCGCGCTGGCCGCCGTCGCCCTCTACTCCCGGCGCCTGACCGGTGCCGGGGAGGCCGTGCTGGGGCTGCCGGTGACCAACCGGCGCTCCGGCGCGGCCCGCCGCACCCCCGCCATGCTCGCCAACGTGCCGCCGCTGCGGGTCCCCGCCCGGCCCGCCACCGACCTCACCGGCCTCGTCGCCGAGGTCCGAGACCGGGTCGCCGAGGCGCTGCGCCACCAGGGCTACCCGTACGCCGAACTCCGCCGCGAACTGGGGCTGCTGGCACAGGACCGCCGCCTGCACTCGATCGTCGCCAACATCATGCCGTTCGACCACGGCCTGGACTTCGAAGGCACCGAGGCGCAGGTCCACCCGGTGTCGACCGGCCCCGTCGAGGACATCAAGTTCTCGGTGTACGAGCGCCCCGGCGGCGCCGGCCTGCGGATCGACCTGGAGGCCGACCCCCTGCGCCACCGCGACGAGGAGGTCACCGCCCACCTCGCCCGCTTCACCGCCCTGCTGGAGTCCTTCGCCACCGCCGACCCCGCACTGCCCAGCGGCCGGCTGGACGTCCTCGCCCCCGGCGAGCACCCGCCGGTCGCCCCTGCGCCGGTCGCCCCTGCGCCGGTCGCCCCCGCGCCGGTCGCCCCTGACCGTCCCGTCACGTTGCCCGCCCTGTTCGAGGCGCAGGCCGCACGCACCCCGGACGCCGTCGCCGTGGTGGACGGCGACCGGCAGCTCACCTACCGCGAACTCGACGGCAGGGCCAACCGCCTGGCCCACCTGCTCTCCACCCACGGCGCAGGCCCCGAGCGGACCGTCGCCCTCGCCCTGCCCCGCTCGGCCGACCTGGTCGTCGCCCTGCTCGCGGTGGTCAAGACCGGCGCCGCCTACCTGCCGCTGGACCCGGACTACCCCGCCGAGCGGCTCGCGTACATGCTGGCCGACGCCGGCCCGTCCGTGATCGTCGCGACGTCCGCCGCCCCGGTCACCGCGCCCGACGGTACGGCCCTGGTCCTCCTCGACGACGAGCCGCAGGCCGGCCTGCCGGACACCCACCCGCGGGCGGAGGTCGACCCCGCCCACCCCGCGTACGTCATCTACACCTCCGGCTCCACCGGCCGCCCCAAGGGCGTGGTGGTCACCCACCACAACGTGGTGCGCCTGTTCACCACCGCCCGGTCGCACTTCGGCTTCGGCCCCGCGGACGTGTGGACGCTGTTCCACTCCTACGCCTTCGACTTCTCGGTGTGGGAGATCTGGGGGCCGCTCCTGCACGGCGGCCGCCTGGTCGTCGTCCCGTACTCCGTCAGCCGTTCCCCCGGGGCCTTCCTCGACCTGCTGGCCGAGCAGCGGGTCACCGTGCTCAACCAGACGCCGTCCGCCTTCTACCAACTGGTCGAGGCCGACCGGGAGCGGCCGCGGCCCACCCCCCTGCCGGCCCTGCGGCACGTCGTCTTCGGCGGCGAAGCCCTGGACGCCTCCCGGCTGGCCGGCTGGTACGAGCGCCACGGCCACGGCGCGGTGCTCTCCAACATGTACGGGATCACCGAGACCACCGTGCACGTCACCCACACCGCCCTCCACGGACCGGACGGCGCCCCGGGCGCCGTCGGCGCGCCGCTCGCGGACCTCCGCGCCCACGTGCTCGACGGCGCGCTGCGCCCGGTGCCGCCGGGCGTCACCGGCGAGCTGTACGTCGCGGGCCCCGGCCTCGCCCGCGGCTACCTCGGCCGCCCCGGCCTCACCGCCGAGCGGTTCGTCGCCGACCCCTTCGCACCGGCGGGCGATGCCGGAGCGCGCATGTACCGCACCGGCGACCTGGTCCGCCGCCGGGCCGACGGCACCCTGGAGTACGTCGGCCGCGGCGACCACCAGGTGAAGATCCGCGGGTTCCGGATCGAGCTCGGCGAGATCGAGGCGGCGCTCGCCGCACTGCCCTCGGTGGCCCACGCCGCGGTGACCGTCCGCGAGGACACCCCGGGCGACCGGCGGCTGGCCGCGTACGCCGTCCCGGCCGACGGCGTCCCGGCCGACCCGGCCGCCTGGCGCCGCGAGCTCGCCGCCGTGCTGCCCGCCCACCAGCTGCCGGCGTCGTTCACCGCGCTCGACGCGATCCCGCTCACCGTCAACGGCAAGCTCGACCGGGCCGCCCTGCCCGCCCCGGCCGCCCCCGCGGCGCAGGGCGCGCCGGGAGCCGCCGCCGGTCCGCTGGAAGGACTGCTGTGCGGCCTGTTCGCCCGCGTCCTGGGCGTGCCCGAGGTCGGACCGCGGGGCGACTTCTTCGTCCTCGGCGGGCACTCCCTGCTCGCCAACCGGCTGCTGTCGGCGGCCCGCTCCGAACTCGGCGTGGAACTGACCATCCAGGACCTCTTCGACCGGCCGACCCCCGCCGGTCTCGCCAGGCTGGCCCGCGGCGCCGACACCACCCGGCCGCGGCTGCGGCCCGCCGGCGACCCGCAGGGACCGGCCGTCCTGTCGCCCGCCCAGCAGCGGATGTGGGTGATACGCGAGGTCGAGGGCCGCGCCCCGACGTACAACATGCCGTTGGCGCTGCGGCTCACCGGCACGCTGGACCGCGCCGCGCTGCACGCCGCCCTCGGCGACCTGCTCGGCCGCCACGACACCCTGCGCACGGTCTGCCCCGCCGGACCGGACGGGCCGCTGCCCCGGGTGCTGCCGCTCGATGACCTCCCGCCGTGGCTCTCCGAGACCGAGGTGACCGAGCCGGAGCTGGCGCAGGCCCTCACCGCGGCCGCCCGCGAACCGTTCGACCTCGACACGCAGATCCCGCTGCGCGCCCACCTGTTCGGCCTGGCCCCCGACGAGCACGTCCTGCTGCTGGTCCTGCACCACATCGCCGGGGACGGCTGGTCGCTGCGCCCGCTGTTCGGCGACCTCGCCGCCGCGTACGCGGCCCGCTCCACGGGCACCGCACCCCGCCGGGAGCCGCTGCCCGTCACCTACCGGGACTTCGCGCACTGGCAGCGCGAACTGCTCGGCGACGAGGCCGACCCGGCCTCCCTGAGCGCCCGTCAGCTCGACCACTGGAGCGGTGCGCTGGCCGGCCTGCCCGACCAGCTCCAGCTGCCCTACGACCACCCCCGCCCGCCGGTCGCCCGGCACCGCGGCGGCTCGGTGCCGCTGGCCGTCGACCCGGCACTGCACGCGGAGCTGGACCGGCTCGCCCGCACCCGCGGCGCCACCGTCCACATGGTCCTCCAGGCCGCCCTGGCCGCGCTGCTCACCCGGCTCGGCGCCGGCACGGACATCCCGATCGGCTGCCCGACCGCCGGCCGGGACGAGGAGGCCCTCGACGGGCTCGTCGGGTTCTTCGTCAACCCCGTCGTGGTCCGCGCCGACACCTCCGGCGACCCCGCCTTCGCCGACCTGCTCGCCCGGGTACGGACCACCGCGCTGGCCGCCTACAGCCACCAGGACGTGCCCTTCGACCGGGTGGTGGAACGCCTCCAACCGGCCCGCTCGGCCGCCCGGCACCCGCTGTTCCAGGTGGTCCTCTCGTACCAGGAGTCCGAGGCCAGGCCCCGGCTGGCCGGACTCGCGGTGCGCCGGGAACCGGTCGAGTTCGGCGTGGCCAAGTTCGACCTGACCTTCAACCTGGTCGAGCACCGCGCCGACGCGGGCGCCCCCGGCGGCATCGACGGCGACCTCGAATTCGACCTCGACCTCTTCGACCCCGCCACCGCGGAGGCCGTCGCCCGCCGGCTGCTGGCCCTGCTGCGGGCCGTCGCCGCCGGCCCCGAGCTGCCGATCAGCCGGTTCGACCTGGTCGACGACGCCGAGCGGGCCCTGCTGCGCCGCTGGAACGACACCGCCGCCCCGGTGCCGGACACCGGCCTCGCCGAGCTGTTCGCGGCCCAGGTGCGCCGCAGCCCCGACGCGACGGCCGTGGTGGCCGGCGGCACCGAGCTGACCTACGCCCAGCTGGACGCCCGGGCCGGGGCCCTGGCAGCCCGGCTGACCGCCCTCGGCGTCGGCCCCGAGAGCCCGGTCGCCGTGCTCCAGGAACGCTCCGCGGACCTGGTGGTGTCCCTGCTGGCCGTGCTCCGGGCCGGCGGCTTCTACGTCCCCCTCAACCACCGCAACCCGGCCTCCCGGATGAGCCAGATCATGACCATGGCCGGGGCCCGCGTCCTGCTGACCGACCAGATCGCGCACACGCGGCACCGCTGCCACGAGTGGGCCGGCCAGGCCGAGGTGCTCGTGGTGGACGCCCCCGCCCCCGCGCCCGCGCCGGCGCCCGCCCCCGCCGCGGTGGTCCCGAGCCACCCCGACCGGCTGGCGTACGTCATGTACACCTCCGGCTCGACCGGTACGCCCAAGGGCGTCGCCATCACCCACCGCGACGTCGCCGTACTGGCCGCCGACCGCTGCTGGCGCACCGGCAACCAGCAGCGGGTGCTGCTGCACTCCCCGTACTCCTTCGACACCTCCCAGTACGAGCTGTGGGTGCCGCTGCTCTCCGGCGGAACCGTCGTGGTCGCCCCGCCCGGTGACCTCGACACCGCCGCCCTGCGCGAGGCCGTCACCGGCGGCCGGGTGACCGGCATGTGGCTCACCTCCGGACTGTTCAACCTGCTCGCCGAGGAGAGCCCCGAGTGCTTCCGCGGCGTGCGCGAGGTGTGGACCGGAGGCGACGTGGTGTCGCCCGCGGCCGTCACCCGGGTCCTGGCCGCCTCCCCGGACACCCTCGTCGTCGACGGCTACGGCCCGACCGAGACCACGACCTTCGCCACCCACCACTTCATGCGCGCACCGTGGACCGAGGAGACCACCGTCCCGATCGGCAGCCCGCTGGACAACACCACCTGCCACGTCCTCGACGAGCGGCTGCGGCTCGTGCCGCCGGGCGTCGTCGGCGAGCTCTACATCGGCGGCGCCCGCCTCGCCCGCGGCTACCTCGGCCGCCCCGACGCCACCGCCGAACGGTTCGTCGCCGACCCGTTCGGCGCGCCCGGCGCCCGCATGTACCGCACCGGCGACCTGGTGCGCCGCCGCGCCGACGGCATCCTGGAGTTCCTCGGCCGTGCCGACCACCAGGTCAAGGTCCGCGGCTTCCGCATCGAACTCGGCGAGATCGAGTCCGTCCTCGGCCGCCACCCCGCCGTCGCGCAGGGCGCCGTACTCGTGCGCGAGGACCGCCCCGGCGACAAGCGGGTCACCGCCTACGTGGTGCCGGCCGCCGGCGCCGCGGCCGACGCCGGCGAACTGCGCCGGCACGTCGCGGCGTCCCTGCCCGACTACATGGTCCCGGCCGCCGTCGTCCTGCTGGACCGGCTGCCCCTGACCCCCAACGGCAAGCTCGACCGCCGGCAGCTGCCCGTCCCCGAGTTCGCGCCCGCCGGCGACCACCGGGCTCCGGCCACCCCCCGCGAGGAACTGCTGGCCGGCCTGTTCGCCGGGGTGCTCGGCCTGGCAGAGGTCGGCACCCACGACAGCTTCTTCGACCTCGGCGGCGACAGCATCATGGCGATCCAGCTGGTCGGCCGGGCCCGCCGGTCGGGCCTGCTGCTCTCGCCCGCGCAGGTCTTCGAGCACAAGACCGTCGCCGCGCTGGCCGCCGTCGCCACCGCCACGGCCGACGGCGAGCCCGCCCCCGGCGGTGCGCCCGCGGACGACCAGGCGTGGGGCGACGTACCCCTCACCCCGGTCATGCACTGGCTGCGCGAACGCGGCGGCCCGGTGGAGGCGTTCAGCCAGTCCCTGCTCGTCCGGGTCCCCGCCGGGCTCGGCGAGCAGCGCCTCGCCGCGGCCCTGCGCGCCCTCGCCGACCAGCACGACGTGCTGCGCGCCGCCCTGTCCACCGACGCCGACAGCGGCTGGCGGATGCGCATCGACCCGCCCGGCGGCGGCACCGCCGGCGACTGGGTCCGCAGGATCGACACCGCAGGCCGCACCGACGACGCACTGCGCGCCCTGATCGCCACCGAGGCGGCCGCCGCCCGCGGTCGGCTCGACCCCTGGTCGGGCGTGATGGGACAGGCCGTCTGGTTCGACGCCGGCCCGGACCGGCCCGGACGCCTGCTGCTCACCCTCCACCACCTGGTCGTCGACGGCGTGTCCTGGCGCATCCTGCTGCCCGACCTGCAGACCGCCTGGCAGGCCGAGACCGGGGACGACACCGCCCCGCGTCCGGCCCCCGCGGGAACCTCCTTCCGCAGCTGGGCCCGGCACCTGGCCGCCGAGGCCGTCCGCCCCGCCCGCACCGCCGAACTCGAACGGTGGACCAGCCGCCTGGCGGCGCCCACCCTCCCGGTCACCGGCCGGCCGCTCGACCCCGCCCGGGACACCGCGGCCACCGCGCGCAGCCTCACCCTCACCCTCCCGGCGGCCGCCACCGAACCCCTGCTCACCACCGTGCCCGCGACGTTCCACGCCAAGGTCGACGACGTCCTGCTCACCGCCTTCGCGCTGGCCGTCGCCGACTGGCGGGCCCGCCGGGGGCTCGGCGACGCCCCAGCCGTCCTGCTCGACCTGGAGGGCCACGGCCGCGAACCGGGCGACAGCGGCGCCGACCTGTCCCGCACCGTCGGCTGGTTCACCAGCCTCTACCCGGTACGCCTCGACCTCGGCCCGCTCGACCGCCGGGACGCGCTGTCCGGCGGACCGGCGGCCGGACAGGCCGTCAAACGGGTCAAGGAGCAGTTGCGGGCACTGCCCGACGGCGGACTCGGCCACGGCCTGCTGCGCCACCTCAACGCCGACACCGCGCCGCACCTCGCCGCGCTGCCTGCGCCCGACCTCGGCTTCAACTACCTGGGCCGCTTCCAGGAGCCGAACGGGCCGGCCGCCGAGTGGACCGTCACCCCCGACGCCGAATCGCTCGGCGAGGGCACCGACCCCGGGCTGCCCATGGCCCACGGCGTCGAGGTGAACGCCCTCACCCTGGACGGCCCCGCCGGCCCCCGCCTCACGGCCACCTGGAGCTGGCCGCGGCACCTGCTCGACGAGGACGCCGTACGCGACCTCGGGCAGAGCTGGTTCCGCGCCCTGGAAGCCCTGACCGCCCACGCCGAGCGCCCGGACGCCGGCGGGCACACCCCGTCCGACCTCTCCCTGGTCTCCCTGAACCAGGCCCAGATCGACCGACTCGAAGCCATGTGGAAGGTGTCCCGATGATGCAGAACGGCCTGGCCGACGTCCTGCCGCTGTCGCCGCTTCAGGAGGGGCTCCTGTTCCAGGTCCAGTACGACCGGGACGGGGTGGACGTCTACAACGTCCAGATGGTCCTCGAACTGCGCGGCCCGCTCGACACCGACGGCCTGCGGGCCGCCGTCCAGGGCCTGCTGCGCCGCCACCCCAACCTGCGGGCCGGCTTCTGGCAGCAGGACGTGGACCAGCCGGTCCAGTTCGTGCCGCACCACGTCGAACCGGCCTGGCAGGAGCTCGACCTCACCGCCCTCGACCCGGCGGCCCGCGAGGACGCCCTCACCCGCTTCGTCGCCGAGGACCGGACCCACCGCTTCGACCCCGCCAGGCCGCCCCTGCTGCGCCTGGGCCTGGTCGCGTTCGGCCCCGAACACCACACCCTCGTACTGACCACCCATCACCTGCTGATGGACGGCTGGTCGATGCCGCTGATGGTGCGCGAGCTGTTCGAGCTGTACGAGCGCGGCGGCGACGACCGCGGCATGCCCGCCGCACCGCCCTACCGCAGCTACCTCGCCTGGCTGGCCGGCCGCGACCAGGACACCGCCCGCGAGGCGTGGCGCGGCTACCTGGCGGGCCTGGAAGCGCCGACCCTGGTCGGCAGCTCCGGCCGCGGCGGCGGCACCGGCGGCGAGCTGCCGGGCCAGCTCTGGTACGAGCTGGACGCCCCCGCGTCGGCCGCGCTGGCCGCCGCCGCCCGCTCCCGCGGCCTGACCCTGAACACCGTGGTGCAGGGCGCCTGGGCGGTGCTCGTCGGCCACCTGCTGGGCCGCGACGACGTGGTCCTCGGCGCGACCATGGCCAACCGCCCGCCGGAGATCCCCGGCATCGAGTCCACCATCGGCATGTTCATCAACACCCTGCCGGTCCGCGTGGCCATGCGCCCCGAGGAGCCGTTCGCCGAACTGCTCGCCCGGGTCCAGCGGGAGCAGGCCGCGCTCATCGACCACCGGCACACCTCGCTCGCCGAAATCCAGCGGACCGTCGGCCACGGCGAGCTCTTCGACTCCGCGGTCGTGTTCGAGAACTATCCGCTCGACCCGGCCGTCCTGCGGGCCGAGAGCCGCGGGCTGCGGCTGGCCGACTTCCAGGTCGGGGACGCCACCCACTTCGCGCTGACCCTGCTCGCCATCCCGGGCGAGCGGATCCGCTTCCGCCTCGACCACCGCGCCGACGTACTGGACGCCGTCGGCGCCCGCACCCTGCTGGAACGGCTGGAGCGACTGCTCACCGGCTTCGCGGCCGACCCGGACCGCCCGGTGGGCAGGCTCGACCTGCTCTCCGCGGCCGAGCACCACCAGGTCGTCGAGGACTGGAACGCGACCGCCCGCGCCGTGTCCGACCGCACCCTGCCCGAGCTGTTCGAGGAGCAGGCCGCCCGGACCCCCGGGGCCACCGCCCTCGCCTTCGAGGGCCGCACCGTCGCCTACTGCGAGCTGAACGCCCGCGCCAACCGGCTGGCCCGCCGGCTCGTGGCCCGCGGCGCCGGACCGGAACAGGTCGTCGCGCTGCACCTGCCCCGCTCCGTCGACCTGTACGTCGCCGTGCTGGCCGTGCTCAAGACCGGCGCCGCCTACCTGCCGATCGACCCCGAGTACCCGGCCGACCGGATCGCCGCCATGCTGGAGGACGCCCGCCCGGCGCTGGTGCTGACCGAGGACGACCTCACCGAGGACCCCGCGGGCCTCCCCGACGGCGACCCGGCGGAGAACGACCTGACCGACGCCGAGCGGACGGCGCCGCTGACCCCGGCCCACCCGGTGTACGTCATCTACACCTCCGGCTCCACCGGCCGCCCCAAGGCCGTCGTCATGCCGGGCGCCGCGGTGGCCAACCTGCTCGCCTGGCACCGCCGGGAGATCCCCGGCGGCGACGGAACCACCGTCGCGCAGTTCGCCTCGCTCAGCTTCGACGTGGCCGCACAGGAGATCCTCTCCGCCCTGCTGTACGGCGCGACCCTCGCCGTCCCGACCGACGCGGTGCGCCGCGACGCCGCCGCGCTCGCCGCCTGGCTGGAGGAGTACCGGGTCACCGAGCTGTACGCACCCGACCTCGTGATCGAGGCGCTGGCCGAGGCCGCCGCCGAACACGGCCGCACCCTGCCCGACCTGCGGCACCTCGCCCAGGCCGGAGAGGCGCTCACCGCCGGACCGCGGGTCCGCGACTTCTGCGCGGCCGTGCCCGGGCGGCGCCTGCACAACCACTACGGCCCGGCCGAGACCCATGTGATGACCGGCGTCGAACTGCCGGCTGATCCGGGGGAGTGGCCGGAGCCGGTGCCGATCGGTGGTCCGGTGGACAATGCGCGGTTGTACGTGCTGGACGGGTTCCTGCGTCCGGTGCCGCCGGGTGTGGTGGGCGAGCTGTACCTGGCGGGTGCGGGTGTCGCGCGCGGTTATCTGAACCGGCCGGGGTTGACGGCGGAGCGGTTCGTGGCCGACCCGTTCGGTGCGGCGGGTACGCGGATGTACCGCACGGGTGACCTGGCGCGGTGGAACGCGTCGGGTGTGCTGGAGTTCGCGGGGCGTGCGGACCACCAGGTGAAGATCCGGGGTTTCCGGATCGAGCCGGGTGAGGTGGAGAGCGTGCTGGCGGCGCAGCCGGGGGTGGCCCGGGCGGCGGTGCTGGCGCGGGAGGACCGGCCGGGGGAGCGGCGGCTGGTGGCGTATCTGGTGGCGGTGCCGGGTGTGGTGCCGGATCCGGGTGCGCTGCGTGAGGCGTTGGGCCGGGTGTTGCCGGCGTTTATGGTGCCGTCGTCGTTCGTGGTGTTGGACGCGTTGCCGTTGACGCCGAACGGGAAGTTGGACCGGGCGGCGCTGCCGGCGCCGGGCCGGGTGGCGGAGGGTGCGGGTGTGCCGCGCACGCCGCAGCAGGAGATCCTGGCCTCGTTGTTCGCCGAGGTGCTGGGGCTGGCGAAGGTCGGCATCCACGAGGACTTCTTCGACCTGGGCGGGCACTCGCTGCTCGCGACGCGGTTGACCAGCCGGATCCGGACCGTCCTCGGTGCCGAGATCGCGGTCCGCGACCTGTTCGAGGCACCCACCGTCGCCGCCCTCGCCGACGCCCTGGACGAGGCCCGCGAGGTCCGTCCCGCCCTGCGCGCCGCCGAGCGCCCCGAGCACGTCCCGCTCTCCTCCGCCCAGCGGCGGCTGTGGTTCCTCAACCGCCTGGAGGGACCCAACTCCACCTACAACATCCCGATCGCCCTGCGCCTGCGCGGAGAACTGGACCGGCAGGCGCTGCGGCTGGCCCTCACCGACCTGGCGCACCGCCACGAGAGCCTGCGCACCGTCTACCCGAGCCTGGACGGCCGGCCGTACCAGCACGTCCTCGCACCCCAGCAGGCCGAACCGGAGCTCGCCGTCGTGCCCGCCGACGAGGCCGCCCTCGCCGGCCTGCTGGCCGAGGCCGCCCGCCACGAGTTCGACGTCACCGGTGAACCGCCGCTGCGTGCCACCCTGTTCGCCCTCGCACCGGACGAGCACGTCCTGCTGCTGGTGCTGCACCACATCGCCGGCGACGGCTGGTCCCTCGCCCCGCTCACCCGCGACCTGACCCGCGCCTACGCCGCGCGCCGGGACGGCGGCGCCCCCGACTGGGAGCCGCTGCCGGTCCAGTACGCCGACTACGCCCTCTGGCAGCAGGAGGTGCTCGGCTCGCCGGACGACCCCGACAGCCTCGGCGCCCGGCAGCTCGCCCACTGGGCCCAGGCGCTGGCCGGTGCCCCCGAGCAGCTGGAACTGCCCACCGACCACGCCCGCCCGGCGACCGCCGGCCACCGCGGCCGCACCGTGCCGTTCCACCTCGGGCCGGAGCTGCACGAGCGGCTCACCGCCCTCGCCAGGTCCTGCGACGCCAGCATGTTCATGGTGCTGCACGCCGCGTTCGCCACCCTGCTCACCAAGCACGGCGCGGGCACCGACATCCCGATCGGCAGCCCGATCGCCGGCCGCACCGACGAGGCCCTGGACGACCTCGTTGGGTTCTTCGTCAACACCCTGGTGCTGCGCACCGACACCTCCGGCGACCCGACCTTCCGCGAACTCGTGGCCCGGGTCCGCGCCACCGACCTGGCCGCCTACGCACACCAGGACCTGCCCTTCGAGAAGCTCGTCGAGACCGTCAACCCGCAGCGCTCGCTCGCCCGCAATCCGCTGTTCCAGGTGCTGCTGGCCTTCCAGAGCATGCCGTCGGCGCAACCCGCGCTGCCCGGTCTCGACGTCGTCCACGAGCCGGTCCGGGTCGGCTTCGCCAAGTTCGACCTCGCGCTGGCGGTGGCCGAGGAACGGCACGACGACGGCCGCCGGTCCCTGCGCGGCGACTGGGAGTTCAGCACCGACCTGTTCGAGCAGGCCACCGTGGAGGCCCTCGGGGCCAGGCTGGCCGCCCTGCTGGAGTCCGTCGCCGCCGACCCCGACCAGCCGATCGGCCGGGTGGGGGTGCACGACCCCGCCGAAAGCCACCGGGTGGTCCACACCAGGAACGCCACCA
>NZ_JBHXTC010000041.1:46291-73846 GCF_042677605.1 Streptomyces sp. NPDC127106
TGCCTCCCCGCCGGGGGGGCGCGCGGGGGGGCCCGGCGGGCCCGGGGGGCCCCGGGGGCCGCCCCCCCCCCCCCCCCCCGGGGGGGCGGGGGGGGCCCCCCCCCCCCCCCCCCACGCCACCGGGTGCTCCACACCTGGAACGCCACCTCCCGCCCCGGCGCGGACGCCACCTGGCCGGAGCTGTTCCAGGCCCGCGCCGCCGAACACCCCGACGCCGTCGCCCTCGTCTGCGAGGGCGCGCAGACCGGCTACGCCGAGCTGAACACCAGGGCCAACCGGCTGGCCCGGCTGCTGGTCGCGCGGGGCATCGGCCCGGAGCAGGTGGTGGCCCTGTCGCTGCCCCGCTCCGCCGACCTGATCGTCTCCGTCCTCGCCGTGCTGAAGACCGGCGCCGCCTACCTCCCCGTCGACCCCGGCTACCCGGCCGAGCGGATCGCCTACCTGCTCCAGGACGGCGCCCCCGCGCTCGTCCTCACCGACACCTCGGTCGCGGCCGGCCTGCCCGACGGCGTACCGCACCTGCTGGTCGACCGGGTGAGCCTGGACGGCGTCCCCGGCGTGGACCTCACCGACGCCGAGCGCACCGCACCGCTGCACCCGCTGCACCCCGCCTACGTCATCTACACCTCCGGCTCCACCGGCCGGCCCAAGGGCGTGCCCGTGCCGCACCGCAGCGTGGCGTCCGTCCTCGTACCGCTCATCGAGGAGTTCGGCCTCGGCCCCGGCAGCAGGGTCCTGCAGTTCGCCTCGATCAGCTTCGACGCGGCCCTGTGGGAGATCACCCTCGCCCTGCTGTCCGGCGCCGCCCTGGTGGTCGCACCGGCCGAGCAGCTCCAGCCCGGCCCCGCCCTCGCCGAGCTGCTCGCCCGGACCGGCACCACCTTCCTCACCCTCCCGCCGACCGCCCTGGCGGTCCTCGCCGACGACGCCCTGCCGCCCGGCGCGGACCTCGTCGTGGCCGGCGAGGCGACCTCGCCCGACCAGGTCGGACGCTGGTCCGCCAGCCGCCGCATGACCAACGCCTACGGGCCCACCGAAGCCGCGGTGTGCGCCACCATCAGCGCCCCGCTCGCCGGCGCCGTCGTACCGCCGATCGGCCGGCCCGTCCCCAACGCCCGCGTCTACGTCCTCGACGAGCTGCTCCAGCCGGTGCCGCCCGGCGTGGTCGGCGAGCTGTACCTGGCCGGCGGCGGCCTGGCCCGCGGCTACCTGAACCGGCCGGGCCTCACCGCGGAGCGGTTCGTCGCCGACCCGTTCGGCGTGCCCGGCACCCGCATGTACCGCACCGGCGACCTGGCGCGCTGGCGCACCGACGGCGAGCTGGAGTTCGCCGGCCGCACCGACCACCAGGTGAAGATCCGCGGCTTCCGGATCGAGCCCGGCGAGGTCGAGGCCGCACTCGCCGCCCACCCGGCGGTCGACCGCGCCGCCGTCATCGCCGCCCGCCACGAGGACGACCGCCGCCTGGTCGCCTACCTGGTCCCCGCCGAGGAGGGCGGCGCCCCGACCGACGGCCGCGACCCGGGCCGCGAGCAGAGCCAGCTCGACAGCTGGCAGGAAACCTACGACGAGCACTACGGCGAGCTGACCGGCACCTTCGGCGACGACTTCGCCGGCTGGAACAGCAGCTACACCAACACCGCCATCCCCGCCGAGGAGATGGCCGACTGGCGCAGCGCCAGCGTGGAGCGCATCCGCGCCCTGCGCCCGCGCCGGATCCTGGAGATCGGCTGCGGCTCGGGCCTGATCCTCGCCCCGCTGGCCGGCGCGTGCGAGGCGTACTGGGGCACCGACATCTCCCCGGCCGTGGTGGCCCGCCTGCGCGGCCAGGTCGACCGCCGACCCGAGCTCGCCGGGAAGGTCGAGCTGCGGGCCCAGCCCGCACACGTCCTCGACGGCCTGCCCCACGGGTTCTTCGACACCGTCGTGCTCAACTCCGTCGTGCAGTACTTCCCCAACGCCGACTACCTGGCGGACGTCCTCACCGGCGTCCTGGACCTCCTCGCCCCTGGCGGCTCCGTCTACGTCGGCGACGTCCGCAACCACCGGCTGCTCGACACCTTCCGCACCGCCGTCGAACTGCGCCGGGCCGGCGCCTTCGCCGACGACGGCGCCGTCCGCCGGGCCGTCGCCCAGAGCACCGCCGGCGAGCCGGAACTGCTCCTCGACCCCGACTTCTTCACCGTGTTCGCGGCGGCCGCGCCCGCCGTCACCGGCGTCGGACTGGAGGTCCGCCGCGGCCGCCACCACAACGAGATGAGCCGCCACCGCTACGACGTGGTGCTCCGCACCGGCGCCGCCGCCGTCCCCGCGGGCACGGAGGAGACGCTCGCCTGGGACGCCGACCGCACCGGCCCGGACGCGCTCGCCGCGCTGCTGGAGCAGCGCCGGCCCGCGCGCCTGCGCATCAGCGCCGTCCCCAACCTCCGTCTGGCCCAGGAGAACCACGCCCGCAGGGCGCTCCAGCACGACGACGAGGGCGCGGCCGCCGCCCTCGCCCGGCTGGACGAGCCGGCGCCCGCCGGCCTGCCCGACCCCGAGGACTTCCACGCCCTCGGCGAACGGCTCGGCTACCACACCGCCGTCACCTGGTCCGCCGGCCGCGACGGGGCCCTCGACGTGGTGTTCGCGCTGCCGGAGGCGGTCGACGGCGCCGAGCCGTACCGTCCGTCCGCCCCGGCCGGCACCCCGCTCGCCACCCTGGCCAACGACCCCGGCCGGGTCCACAGCGGTGGCGAACTGGCCGCCGAGGTCCGGGCCCACGCCGAGCGGGTACTGCCCGCCCACATGGTCCCCGCCGCGTTCGTCGTCCTCGACGACCTGCCGCTCACCCCCAACGGCAAGCTCGACCGCGCCGCGCTGCCCGCCCCCGACTGGGACGCCGACGCCACCGGCCAGGCCCCGCGCAACCAGCGCGAGGAGATCCTCAGCACCCTGTTCGCCGAGGTCCTCGGCCTGCCGAAGGTCGGCGTCGACCGGGACTTCTTCGCCCTCGGCGGCCACTCGCTGCTCGCCACCCGGCTGCTCAGCCGGATCCGCGCCGTCCTCGGCACCGAACTGGCCGTACGCGACCTGTTCGAGGCGCCGACCGTCGCCGCCCTCGCCACCGTGCTCGGCAATGCCCAGGGCGTCCGCCCGCCCCTGCGCCCGCTGGAGCGGACCGGCCCGCTGCCGCTGTCCTTCGCCCAGTACCGGCTGTGGTTCCTGCACCGCCTGGAGGGCCCCGGGGCGACCTACAACATCCCCATGAGCCTGCGACTCACCGGCGCACTGCACGCCGGCGCGCTGGCCGACGCACTCGCCGACGTGACGGCCCGCCACGAGACGCTGCGCACCCTCTACCCGGAGACCGACGGCGTACCGCACCAGCGGATCCTCCCGCCGGACCGGGCCCGCCCCGCCCTGCGCACCGTGGACACCACCACGGCCGACCTGGACGCGCTGATGGCCGCCGAGGCTGCCCTCGGCTTCGACCTGGCCGCCGAACTCCCGCTGCACGCGACCCTGTTCCGGCTGTCACCGGACGAGCACGTCCTGCTGCTGGTGCTGCACCACATCGCCGGTGACGGGTGGTCGTGGCGGCCGCTCGCCCGCGACCTGTCCACCGCCTACGCGGCCCGCGTCGAGGGCCGCGCCCCGGACGACGCGCCACTGCCCGTCCAGTACGCGGACTACACCCTCTGGCAGCGCGACCTGCTCGGCGACGAGCACGACCCCGACAGCCGGTACGCCCGCCAGCTCGACCACTGGACCACCGCACTGGCCGGTCTGCCGGAGATGCTGGAACTCCCGCTGGACCGCCCCCGCCCGGCCGTGATCAGCTACCGCGGCGACCAGGTGCCGTTCACCGTGCCGACCGCCCTGCACCGGCGGCTGCTGGCCCTCGCCGCCGACACCCGCGCCAGCCTGTTCATGGTGCTCCAGGCCGCCTTCGCCGAGCTGCTCACCAAGCACGGCGCGGGCACCGACATCCCGATCGGCAGCCCGATCGCCGGCCGCACCGACGAGGCCCTGGACGACCTGGTCGGGTTCTTCGTCAACACCCTGGTACTGCGCACCGACACCTCCGGCGACCCGACCTTCCGCGAACTCGTCGAACGGGTCCGGGAGAGCGACCTGGCCGCCTACGCGCACCAGGACCTGCCCTTCGAGAAGCTGGTCGAACGGCTGCGCCCGGAGCGCTCGCTGGCCCGCCACCCGCTGTTCCAGGTGATGCTGGCCTTCCTCAGCGACGGCGAGGCACACCTCGACCTGCCCGGACTGCGCGCGACCCCGGCGCCGGTCGGCGTCGGCATCGCCAAGTTCGACCTGCACCTGAGCATGGTCGAGCACCGCGGAGCCGACGGCGGGCCCGCCGGCATCGACGCGGCCCTCGAATTCAGCACCGACCTCTTCGAGCGGAGCACCGCCGAAGCCGTCACCCGGCGCCTGCTGCACCTGCTGGAGCAGATCACCGCCGACCCGGACCGCCCCCTGAGCGGCATCGAGATCCTCGACCCGGCCGAGCGGCACCGCCTGCTGACGGACTGGAACACGACGAACGGAGTGACCAGCGATGAGTGCGTACCGGCGCTGCTCGAACGTCAGGTGGCGCATACGCCGGATGATGTGGCACTGGTGCACGAGGGTGCTCAGCTGACCTACGCCGAGCTGAACGCCCGCGCCAACCGGCTGGCCCGCCGGCTCGTGGCCCGCGGCGCCGGACCGGAGCAGATCGTCGCCCTGGCCCTGCCCCGCTCCGTCGACCTGATCGTGGCGCTGCTCGCCGTGCTCAAGACCGGCGCCGCCTACCTGCCGGTGGACACCGAGTACCCGGCCGCACGCATCGCGCAGATGCTCGGTGACGCGCAGCCCGTGTGCGTGATCACCGTGCCCGGAGCCTGCGACGGCCTGCCCGACGGGCTGGACCGCCTCGACCCCGCCGCCGGCACCGAGCCGTCCGACGGCGACCCGTCCGACGGCGACCCGGCGGAGAACGACCTGACCGACGCCGAGCGGACGGCGCCGCTGGCCCCGGCCCACCCGGCGTACGTCATCTACACCTCCGGCTCCACCGGCCGCCCCAAGGCCGTCGTCATGCCCCACGCGGGCCTGGCCAACCTGCTCACCTGGCACGCCGCCCGCTTCCCCGGCGGGCGCGGGGTGCGCACCGCCCAGTACACCGCGATCGGCTTCGACTTCTCCGTCCAGGAGATCCTCTCGCCGCTCGTCATGGGCAAGACCCTGGTCGTTCCGACGGACACCGTCCGCCGCGACGCCGACGCGCTCGCCGCCTGGCTGGAAGAGCACCGGGTCAACGAGCTGTTCGCACCCAACCTGGTCGTCGAGGCGCTCGCCGACGCCGCCGCACGGCGCGGCAGCTCCCTGCCCGACCTCACCGACGTCCTCCAGGGCGGCGAGGCCCTCACCGCCGGCGAGCAGGTCCGCGCGCTGTACCGGACGCTCCCCGGTCGCCGGATGCACAACGTTTACGGACCCGCCGAGACCCACGCCGTCACCACCCACACCCTCCCGGCTGATCCGGGGGAGTGGCCGGAGCCGGTGCCGATCGGTGGTCCGGTGGACAATGCGCGGTTGTACGTGCTGGACGGGTTCCTGCGTCCGGTGCCGCCGGGTGTGGTGGGCGAGCTGTACCTGGCGGGTGCGGGTGTCGCGCGTGGCTATCTGAACCGGCCGGGGTTGACGGCGGAGCGGTTCGTGGCCGACCCGTTCGGTGCGGCGGGTACGCGGATGTACCGCACGGGTGACCTGGCGCGGTGGAACGCGTCGGGTGTGCTGGAGTTCGCGGGGCGTGCGGACCACCAGGTGAAGATCCGGGGGTTCCGGATCGAGCCGGGTGAGGTGGAGAGCGTGCTGGCGGCGCAGCCGGGGGTGGCCCGGGCGGCGGTGCTGGCGCGGGAGGACCGGCCGGGGGAGCGGCGGCTGGTGGCGTATCTGGTCGCGGTGCCGGGTGTGGTGCCGGATCCGGGTGTGCTGCGTGAGGCGCTGGGTCGGGTGTTGCCGGCGTTCATGGTGCCGTCGTCGTTCGTGGTGTTGGACGCGTTGCCGTTGACGCCGAACGGGAAGTTGGACCGGGCGGCGCTGCCGGCGCCGGGCCGGGTGGTGGAGGGTGCGGGTGTGCCGCGCACGCCGCAGCAGGAGATCCTGGCGTCGTTGTTCGCCGAGGTGCTGGGGCTGGCGAAGGTCGGCATCCACGAGGACTTCTTCGACCTGGGCGGGCACTCGCTGCTGGCGACGCGGTTGACCAGCCGGATCCGGACCGTCCTCGGTGCCGAGATCGCGGTCCGCGACCTGTTCGAGGCACCCACCGTCGCCGCCCTCGCCGACGCCCTCCAGCGGGACGATCACGGCCGGCGCCCCGCCCCGCACGCCGTCGAGCGCCCCGAGCACGTCCCGCTCTCCTTCGGACAGAACCGGCTCTGGTTCCTCAACCGGCTCGGCGGCCCCGACCCCAGCTACAACCTGCCGGTCGCGGTCCGACTGACCGGCCCGCTGGACGCGACCGCCCTCGAGGCCGCCCTCGCCGACGTCACCGCCCGGCACGAAAGCCTGCGCACCGTCTTCCCCGAGCACGACGGCACCCCCTACCAGCAGGTGCTCACCGGGAACGACGCCCGCCCCGCCTTCGCGGTGCGGGCCACCACCCCGCAGGACCTGCCCGACGACCTCGCCGCCGCAGCACGGTACGGCTTCGACCTCACCCGTGAACTGCCGCTGCGCGCCACCCTGTTCAACCTCGCACCGGACGAGCACGTCCTGCTCCTGCTGCTGCACCACATCGCCGGCGACGGCTGGTCCCTCGCCCCGCTGGGCCGCGACCTGACCCGCGCCTACGCCGCGCGCCAGGACGGCGGCGCCCCCGACTGGGAGCCGCTCGCCCTCCAGTACGCGGACTACACGCTGTGGCAGCGGGAGCTGCTCGGCGAGGAGGACGCCCCGGACAGCCTGCTCCACCGCCAGCGCACCCACTGGCAGCAGGCCCTGGCCGGCCTGCCGGAGCAGCTCGACCTGCCCGCCGACCGGCCCCGCCCGGCCGTCGCCGGCACCTGCGGCGAGGCCATCCTGCGGACGCTCCCCGCCGACCTCCACCGGGACCTGCTCGCGCTGGCCCGCGAGAACGGCGCGAGCCTGTTCATGGTGCTCCAGGCCGGCCTCGCCGCCCTGCTCACCCGCGTGGGCGCCGGCACCGACATCCCGATCGGCACCCCGGTCGCCGGCCGCACCGACGACGCACTCGACGACCTCGTCGGACTGTTCATCAACACCTTGGTGCTGCGCACCGACACCTCCGGCGACCCGACCTTCCGCGACCTCCTCGGCCGCGCCCGCGAGACGGCCCTGGCCGCCTATGCGCACCAGGACCTGCCGTTCGAACGGCTGGTGGAGGCCGTCCGCCCGGAGCGGTCGCTCGCCCACCACCCCCTGTTCCAGGTCCTCCTGGCGCTCCAGAACACCCCGGAGGGCGGCCTGTCGCTCCCCGGCGTGACCGTCCGCCCCGAGATGGTCGGCCTCGGCGCCGCCAAGTTCGACCTCACCTTCAACCTGGTCGAGCGGCACGCCGAGGACGGCACCCCCGGCGGCATCGACGCCATGCTGGAGTACCGCACCGACCTGTTCGACCCGGCCACAGCCGAGGCGCTCGCCGACCGCCTGGTGCGGCTGCTGGCGCACGCGGCGGCCGAACCGGACCGGCCGATCGCCCTGCTGCCGATCCTCGACGCGGCGGAGCACGAGCGCGCCGTGACCGGCTGGAACGCCACCGCCCACCGGCCGGGACGGGCCGCGGCCTCGCTGACCGGCCTGTTCGCCGAGCAGGCCGCCCGCACCCCGGACGCCGTCGCCGTGGCCGCCGGCCCCGAGCGGCTGACGTACCGCGAGCTCGACACCCGGGCCAACCGGCTCGCCCACCGGCTGATCGCCGAGGGCGTCCGCCCGGAGACCCCGGTGGCCGTCCTCCAGGAACGCTCCGCCGACCTGGTGGTCTCCACCCTGGCGGTGCTCAAGGCCGGCGGCGTCTACGTCCCCCTGCACACCGGACACCCCGCCGAGCGGATGCGCCAGGTGATCGCCCAGACCGGCGCCCCGCTGCTGCTCACCGACCGCGCCTCGCTGGACCGCCTGCCCGAACCGGGCACCCGCGGCCTGGTCGTCGACGCGGACACCGCGGACACCGCCGAGCCCACGGACGCCGCGGACGCCGCCGGTGCCTGGCCCGGCCACGACCCCGGCGTCGCGGCCGCACCCGACCAGCTCGCCTACGTGATGTTCACCTCCGGCTCCACCGGCCTCCCCAAGGGCATCGGCATCACCCACCGCGACGCCGTCGACCTCGCGCTGGACAGCTGCTGGGAGCCCGGCCCGGACGCGCGGGTCCTGATGCACTCCCCGTACGCGTTCGACATCTCCACCTACGAACTGTGGAGCCCCCTGCTGTCCGGCGGCCGGATCGTCGTCGCCCCGCCCGGCAACCTGGACGCGGCCGTACTGCGCCGGGTCGTGGCCGCCGAGGGCGTCACCGCCCTGCTCCTGACGGCCGGCCTCTTCGGGGTCGTCGCCGACGAGGCCCCGGACGCCTTCGCCGGCGTGCCCCAGGTGTGGACCGGCGGCGACGTCGTACCGCCGACCGCGGTGCGCCGCGTCCTGCAACACTGCCCGGGCACCGTGGTCAAGGTCCTCTACGGCCCCACCGAGACCACCCTCGGCTGCACCTGGCACCGGTTCACCGACGCCGGCCAGGTCCCGGACCTCGTGCCGATCGGCCGCCCGCTCGACGACACCCGCGCCTACGTGCTGGACGCCCGGCTCCAGCCCGTGCCGCCCGGCGTCCCCGGCGAGCTGTACATCGCCGGCGCCGGCCTCGCCCGCGGCTACTGGGCACAGCCCGGACGCACCGCGGAGCGGTTCGTCGCCGACCCGTTCGCCGACCGCTTCGACGACCCGGGCTCCCGGATGTACCGCACCGGCGACCTGGCGCGCCGCACCGCCGACGGCGTGATCGAGTTCCTCGGCCGCTCCGACGACCAGGTGAAGATCCGCGGCTTCCGGATCGAACCGGGCGAGGTGGAGAGCGCCCTGGCGCTGGACCCGGAGGTCGCCCGGGCCGCCGTCGTCGCCCGCGCCGACCGCTCCGGCAGCACCGCCCTCGTCGCCTACGTGCTGCCCGCCGACCCGGCCGCCGCGCCGGACCCGGCCCGGCTGCGCGCCGACCTGGAGGCCGGCCTGCCCGACTACATGGTCCCGTCCGCGTTCGTGGTGCTGGACACGCTCCCGCTCACCCCCAACGGGAAGCTCGACCGCGACGCACTGCCCGAACCGCAGTGGGCCGGCCCCGGCACCGGGCGGCTGCCCCGCGACCCCCGCGAGGAACTGCTGTGCGCCCTCTTCGCGGAGGTCCTCGGCCTGGACCGGGTCGGCATCGACGACGGCTTCTTCGAACTGGGCGGCCACTCCATGCTGGCGACCCGGCTCATGGGCCGCATCAACACCGTCCTCGGCACCGAGCTGACCGTACGCACCCTGTTCGAAGCCCCGACCGTGGCGGCGCTCGCCGCCCGGACCGACGGCCCGCAGCACGCGGCCGACCCGCTGGGCGTCATCCTCCCCCTGCGGGCCGAGGGCACCCGGCCGCCGCTGTTCTGCCTGCACCCCGCCGGCGGGTTCGGCTGGACCTACTCCGGCCTGCTGCGCCACCTCGACCGCGACCAGCCGGTGTACGCCGTCCAGGCCAGGGGACTGGCCCGGGACGAACCGCTTCCGCCCACCCTGGACGAGATGGCACGGGACTACGCGGAGCAGATCCGCAAGACCGCCCCGAACGGCCCGTACCAGCTGCTCGGCTGGTCCTTCGGCGGGCTCCTCGCGCACGCCGTGGCGTCGCGGCTGGAGGCCGAGGGCGCCGAGGTGACCCTGCTCGCCGTCCTCGACGGCTACCCCGGCTCGTACGGCTCCGGCGAACACCAGGTCGGCGAAGAGGAGGTGATGGCCATCCTGCTGAACGCCGCCCAGGTGGACCGGGCCGCACTCGGCGACGGCCCGCTCAGCCGGCCGGAGGTCATGGCCCGGCTGCGCGAGTCCGGCAGCGCCCTCGCCGGCCTCGACGAGGACGCCGTCTCCCGGATGGTCGAGGTCTTCGTCAACAACACCCGCCTCCTGGAGGGCTTCGTACCCGGCCGCTTCGGCGGCGACCTGGAGTTCTTCGCCGCCACCCGCGACCGCACCGACCCGACGCTGACGGCCGACCTGTGGCGGCCGCACATCGGCGGCGTCATCGAGGAGCACCGCCTGGACACCGACCACGCCGGACTCGCCCGACCCGACGCCCTCGCCGTGATCGGCCGCATCCTGGCCGCCCGGCCGCCCCGGCGGACGGCCGCAACGCCCCGATGAGACCAGCCCCGCCCACCCGATCGGAGACACCCTTGCCTTCCACCCTCATCGCCGGCCCCGCACACGGCCCGACCGTCGGCCCGCAGCCGGCCTCCGCCGACGACCCCGCCCTGACCGGCGACTTCGCCGCCGACCGCGACACGACCACCGGCCTGCTGCGCACGCTCACCAGCCGCATCACCGAACTGCCGCCCCGGCCCGAGCGGACCGAGCAGCAGCAGCACACCGCCGAGACCCTCCACCGGCGCGCCCGCACCCTGCGCCGGCGCTTCCTGGCCCGGCACGCCGAGCACGTCTACACCGAGCTGACCGACGGCCACACCCGCCACCCCCGCCTGGACCGGCTCGCCGAGCTGGCGGCCGTCCGCTACCCCGGACTGGTGCCCGGCCGCGACCTGCTGGCCGCCGACGCCCGGCTCGCCCAGCGCGACAAGGAAGGCTGGGAGGTCGACCTCGGCATCTTCTTCCACGCCGTCCTCGACTCCCCCCGGGCCGGCTCCCACCTGCTGTGCTCCATGCTCCGGCCCACCCCGGAGGCGCTCGCCGCGCTCCCCGAGTACCGCCGCACCGGCCGGGCCGACCTGAAGCTCGCCACCGTCACCCGCCGCGACGGCATCGCCCACCTGGAGCTGTACAACGACGCGTACCTCAACGCCGAGGACGACGACGCCGTCGCCGCCCTGGAGACCGGCACCGACCTGGTGCTGCTCGACGAGGCGAGCCACGTCGGCGTCCTGCGCGGCGCCGCGATGTCGCACCCCGCCTACCGCGGCCGACGGGTGTTCAGCGCCGGCATCAACCTCACCCACCTCTACCACGGCGAGATCTCCCTCCTCGGATTCTTCCTGCGCCGCGAGATGGGCTACATTGCCAAGTTCGCCCGCGGCCTGTGCCTGGACGAGGAGGCGGGCGGCGAGCGCTGGTGGCCGCAGGCCGACAAGCCGTGGGTGGGCGCCGTCGACTCCTTCGCCATCGGCGGCGGCATGCAGATCCTGCCCACCCTCGACCGGGTGGTCGCCGCCGACGACTCGTGGTTCAGCCTCCCGGCGATGGAGGAGGGGCTCGTCCCCGGCGTCGCCAACCTGCGGCTCACCGCGCTGACCGGAAGTCGCCCCGCCCGCCGCATCGTCCTGTGGGGCCACCGGCTGCGCGCCGGCGACCCGGACGCGGCGCTGCTGGTCGACGAGACCGCCCCCGCCGACGCCATGGACGCCGCGGTCGAGCGGGCCGCCCAGCACCTCGACAATCCCGCCGTCGCCGCCAACCGGCGGATGATGGCCCTGGGGGAGGAGCCGCTGGACCTCTTCCGCCGCTACATGGCCGCCTACGCCCTGGAGCAGTCCCACCGGCTGTACAGCCCGGATCTGATCGCCAACCTGGAGCGGACCTGGATCAGCCGCCGCGCCCGCAGCGGGGGTGGCCAGGGGTGACCGTACTCGAAGCGGCCCCCGCCGCCGCGGCCCCCGCCGATCCGGCCGCCACCGAGGTGCCGCCCGCCCGGCAACTCCTCATGTACCGGGCCATGGTCGTCGGCCGCGCCTTCAACCGGCAGGCCACCGCCTTCAGCCGGCAGGGTCGGCTCGCCGTCTACCCCTCCTCCCGCGGCCAGGAGGCGTGCCAGGTGGGCTCGGCGCTCGCCGTCCGCCCCACCGACTGGCTGTTCCCCACCTACCGGGAGAGCGTCGCGCTGCTCACCCGCGGGATCGACCCGGTGCAGGTGCTCACCCTCTTCCGGGGCGACCAGCACTGCGGCTACGACCCGGCGGCCGAGCGCACCGCCCCGCAGTGCACCCCCCTCGCCACCCAGTGCCTGCACGCCGCCGGGCTGGCCGACGCCGCCCGGATGGCCGGCGACCCGGTCGTGGCGCTCGCCTACATCGGCGACGGCGCCACCAGCGAGGGCGACTTCCACGAGGCCCTCAACTACGCCGCCGTCCGCCGCGCCCCGGTCGTCTTCCTCGTCCAGAACAACCAGTACGCGATCAGCGTCCCGCTCGCCAAGCAGACCGCGGCCCGCACCCTGGCGGACAAGGCCGCCGGCTACGGCATGCCGGGCGTACGGATCGACGGAAACGACGTCCTCCAGGTGTACCGGGCGGTCCACGACGCCGCCGAACGGGCCCGGGCCGGCCACGGCCCCACCCTGGTCGAGGCGGTCACCTACCGGATCGACGCGCACACCAACGCCGACGACGACACCCGGTACCGACCCGCCGGGGAGGCCGACGCCTGGGTCGCGCAGGACCCGGTCGACCGCCTCGAACGGGACCTGCTGGCCGCCGGGGTGCTCGACCGCGCCGCCGCCGACGGTATCGCCGCGGCCGCCGACGCCTTCGCCGCCGAACTGAGCACCCGCTTCGCCGAGCCGCCGACGGGGGACCCGATGCAGCTGTTCCGGCACGTCTACCACCACCTCCCGCCCCACCTGCGCGAGCAGTCGGAGCAGCTGGCGGCCGAACTGGCCGCGGCCGAGCAGGGGGCCTGATGTCCGAGACCACCATGGCCAGGGCACTCAACACGGCCCTGCGCGACGCCCTGCGCGACGACCCGAAGACCATCCTGTTCGGCGAGGACGTGGGCGCCCTCGGCGGCGTCTTCCGGATCACCGACGGGCTGGCCGCCGAATTCGGCGACGAGCGCTGCTTCGACACCCCGCTCGCCGAGTCCGCCATCCTGGGCACCGCCGTCGGCATGGCCATGTACGGCTACCGCCCGATCGTCGAGATGCAGTTCGACGCCTTCGCCTACCCCGCCTTCGAACAGCTCGTCAGCCACGTCGCCAAACTCCGCAACCGCACCCGCGGCGCGATCGGCCTGCCCCTGACCATCCGCATCCCCTACGGCGGCGGCATCGGTGCGGTCGAGCACCACAGCGACTCCTCCGAGATCTACTACATGGCCACCCCCGGCCTGACCGTCGTCACCCCGGCGACCGCCGCCGACGCGTACTCGCTGCTGCGCCGCTCGGTGGCCTCCCCCGACCCGGTGGTCTTCCTCGAACCCAAGCGGCTGTACTGGCGCAAGGAGCCCATCGGGCTGCCGGTCGACACCGGCCCGCTCGGCTCGGCCGTCGTCAGGCGCCGCGGTACCCACGCCACGCTCGTCGCGTACGGTCCGGCCGTCAGCACCGCGCTGGAGGCCGCCGAGGCCGGCGCGGAGCTCGGCTGGGACCTCGAGGTCATCGACCTGCGGACCCTGATGCCGCTCGACGACGCGACGGTGTGCGCCAGCGTGCGCCGCACCGGCCGCGCCGTCGTCGTGCACGAGGCACACGGGTTCGCCGGCCCGGGCGCCGAGATCGCCGCCCGGATCACCGAACGCTGCTTCTACCACCTGGAGGCGCCGGTGCGCCGGGTCACCGGATTCGACGTGCCGTACCCGGCGCCGCTGCTGGAGCGCCACTACCTGCCGGGCGTGGACCGGATCCTGGACGCGGTGGCGTCCCTGGAGTGGGAGGCGGTCCCGGCATGAGCACGGAGTCCACCCGCACCTGGTTCCGCTGCCTGAGCCCCCGACCGGCCGCCCGCATCCGGCTGCTGTGCTTCCCGCACGGCGGCGGATCCTCCGCCGCGTTCCGCCAGTGGCACGCCCTGCTGCCCGAACAGGTGGAGCTGCACGCGGTCGAGTACCCCGGGCACGCCGACCGCCTCCTCGAACCGCTGGTCGACGACCTCGCCCTGCTCGCCGACCGGGCCTGCGAGGCCGCGCTGCCGCTGCTGGACCGGCCGTTCGCCCTCTACGGGCACAGTCTGGGCGCCCTCGTCGCGTTCGAGACCGCGCGCCGGCTGGAGGCCCGCGGGCACACCGCGGTCCGGCTGACCGCCTCCGGGATGCCCGCGCCCCACCTGGTGCGCCCCGGCGCCGTCCACCTCGGCGACGACCGGGCCGTACTGGCCGAACTGGACCGCCTCGGCGGGGTACCGCCCGAAGTGCTCGAACACCCGGACCTGCGCGAGCTGGTGCTGCGCACCGCCCGGGCCGACTACCGCCTGGCCGAGACCTACCGGTCCGCGCCCGGCGCGGTCCTCCGGGCCCCGGTGACGACCCACCGGGGTCTGGAGGATCCCGAGCTGACCGGGGCCGAGGCGGCCGGGTGGCGGCTGGCGACCACCGCCGGCACCGCCCACCGGACCTTCCCCGGCGACCACTTCCACCCCGCCGCCGACCCGGCCCCGGTCGTCGCCGACGTCCTGACCGACCTGACCGGCCGCGCCCGGTAGGGGCGCGGGGAACTGCGCGACCAGCCCCCACCGGCCCGCAGTGTCATGACCGGACTCCCCGCGGAGCGCCCGCGCACCGCGGCCGTGTCAACGGCGTCAGCGCGCTGACAGCGCCGCACCGGACGCTGTCCGCACGGCCCGGCCGGCCCGGAGCCCGGTCCACCGATCCGTCGACCCATCCGAGGAGCATCATGACCAACCCCTTCGAGGACGCCGAGGCCACCTATCTCGTCCTGGTCAACCACGAGGGCCAGTACTCGCTGTGGCCGTCGTTCGCCGAGGTCCCGGCCGGCTGGACGGTCGCCGTCCAGGCCACCGGGCGGCAGGACGCGCTCGACCGGATCGCCGAGCTCTGGACCGACATGCGGCCCAAGAGCCTGGTCGACGCCATGAACGGCGCCTCCGCATGAGTCCCGCCCCCGGCCCGGCAGCCGGACTCCTCGACCCCCCGCGGACGCCGGCGCCCGCCGGGGGCATCCTGAGCACCGCCGACCTCCACGCCTCGCTGGTCGACCCCGCGCTGACCTCGATGACCCTGCTCAACGAGATCACCGGCCGGTACCCGCAGGCCGTGTCGTTCGCGGCCGGCCGCCCCTTCGAGGGCGGCTACGAGGTGGCGGCCCTCCACCGCCACCTGGAGACCTACACCGGCCACCTGGCCGCGCAGGGCCTCGACCCCGACCAGGTGACCCGTGCACTGTTCCAGTACGGCCACACCAAGGGCATCATCAACGACCTGATCGCCCGCCACCTCGCCGTCGACGAGCAGCTGACGGTGGACCCGGCCTCGGTCGTGGTCGCCACCGGCTGCCAGGAGGCGATGGTCCTGGTGCTGCGCGCGCTGCGGCGCGACCGGCGGGACGTCGTGTTCGCCGCCGCCCCGACGTACGTCGGGTTCACCGGTGCCGCCCGGCTCGTGGAGATGCCGGTGCGGCTGGTCCGGGAGGGCCCCGGCGGCCTCGACCCGGACGACCTGGAGGAACAGATCCGCCGGGCCCGCGCCGCCGGCCTCAACCCGCGCGCCTGCTACGTGATCCCCGACTTCGCCAACCCGGGCGGCGCCGCCATGCCGGTCGCCGACCGGGAGCGCCTGCTGCGGATCGCCGAACGCGAGAACCTCCTGCTGCTGGAGGACAACCCGTACTCGATGTTCCACGACGGCGTACCCCGCCGCCCCACCCTCAAGTCGCTGGACCGCGACGCCCGGGTGGTGTACTTCGGCTCGTTCGCCAAGACCGCCTTCCCCGGCGCCCGGATCGGCTACGTCGTCGCCGACCAGCCCGTCCGGGAGGGCGGCGTCCTCGCCGACCAGCTGGCCAAGCTCAAGAGCATGCTGACGCTCAACACCTCCTCCGTCGCGCAGGCCGCCATCGGCGGACTGCTGCTGGAGCACGGGTGCAGCATGGAGCGGGCCAGTGCTCCCGCGGCCGAGGTCTACCGACGCAACCGGCACACCCTGCTGGACGGCCTCGCCCGGCGGTTCGGCGACCCGGCGCACGGCGTCCGCTGGAACACCCCGGCCGGCGGCCTGTTCGCCGTGGTCACCGTCCCGTTCCGCGCCGACGACGCGGCGCTGGAGGACTCCGCGCGCCGCTTCGGCGTGCTGTGGACGCCGATGCACCACTTCTACGCCGGCACCGGCGGCACCGAACAGCTGCGGCTGTCGTTCAGCGTGCTGACGCCGGCCGAGATCGACACCGGCCTCGACCGGCTCGCCGCGTTCGTCGCCGACCGGACCCCCTGACCATCCTCCCCACGGGCCCGCCCCGCACCCCCGTCGGGGCGGGCCCTTCCCACGCCCTTTCCCACGCCCTTTCGCATGCCCTTTCGCACGCCCCGCCGGTGCACCGCGCCGCCCTCCGTGCCGTCCCGGGCCCCTGTCAGCACCGTCAGCGCCGTGTGGACGGCCCCCGACAGACTCGTGACCGCACGTCACAGCGGTGACGCGGCATGCCCGGAGCACGACGCTGCCCCCGAGGAAGCGGCAGCCGAGCTGCGGAGGTGTGCGTACAGCTGGTGGAGGCGACCGCCCGCCGTCCCACGCCCCTGATCCGATCCAGGAGAGACCCCAGATGACCCAAGACCCCTCCGCAGGCGTGCTGACCGGGACGCGGGCGGCGGACGGCACCCGCCGGACGGCCCTGACCGAGGAGCAACTCGGCCTGCTGCTCCAGCACCGCGCCGACCCCGCCGCGTCCCCGTACAACGTGCCGCTGGCGCTCGACCTGCGCGGGCCCCTCGACCCCGCCGCACTGGAACGCGCACTCGGCGTCCTGACCACCCGTCATCCGATGCTCTCCGCCCGCGTCGTGGACGACGCCGACGGCCTGCCCGAGCTGGAGATCCGGCCCGGCCGCAGCCCGCGCCTGGAACGCGGCACCGCCGCTCCCGCCGCCGACGGAGCCGACGCCGCCGCGCTGCTCGCCGTCGCCCGCCACGAACTGGACCTGGAACGGGACGGTGTCCTGCGCGCCCTGCTGCTGCGCCACGCCGCCGAGCACCACACCCTGCTGCTGGTCGTCCACCACCTGGTCGTGGACGGCGAGTCCACCGCCATCCTGCTCGCCGACCTCCTCACCGCGTACCGGGAGGGCGGGATCCCCGGCGAGGCCCCGGCCGACTTCGCCGACTACGTCGCCGACCGCGCCCGCCGCGCCGACACGGACCCCACGCCCCTGCACGAGTACTGGCGCGAGCGCCTGGACGGCGCGGACGTCGACGTCGACTTCCCGCTCGACATCCCCGGCCGCGGCGACACACCGGTCGGGCGGAGCGTCCCCGTCGAGCTGGACGCCGACCTGACGGCCGAGATCGGCCGCTTCTCCCGCACCCACCGGGCCGGCCCGGCCGCCGTGCTGCTCGCCGCCTACCTCAAGGCGCTCGGCACGTACGCGCGCCAGTCCGCCCCGACCGTGGCCGTCCCGCTGGGCGTCCGCAACGACCTGCGGTTCGAGCGCACCGTCGGCTACTTCGTCCGGACCCTGCTCGTCCGCTCCCCCGAGCAGGCCGGCCTGAGCGCGGCCGGCTTCGTGGCCCGCGTACAGACCGAACTCGCCCGCGCCGTCGACCACTCCCGGCTGCCGTTCCCCGCGATCGCCCGGCTCATCCCCGGCACCGACCCCGCCGACCCGCAGGTCTTCAACTGCACCTTCGTCCTGCACAGCTGGGCCGACGCCTCCGCGGCCGCCACCGACGGCGTCGAGCTGCCCGGCGGCCTGCGCGCCCGCTGGCGCCAGGACGTCCCCTCGCCCGGTCTCGGCCTGCTGACGCTCGAACTCTACGAGGGCGAGGGCCGGGTCCGCGGCCGACTCAAGTACGACGCCTCCCGCATCGAGGCCGCCACCGCCGAGGCCTTCACCGAGCACGTCACCACCCTCGCCCGGCAGATCGTCCGCGAACCCGAACGCCCGGTCACCGACCTGGAAGGCGTCGGCCCCACCGCCCGCGCCACCCTCGACCTGCTCAACGCGACCGACCACCCGATCCCCGACACCGACGTCGACACCCTGCTGCGCCGCCGCACCGAGCGGCAGCCCGACCGCGTCGCCGTCGAGTTCGGCGACCGCGCCTGGACCTACCGCGAGCTCGGCGACCGCATCGACGCGTACGCGCAGGCGCTGGCCGGCCGCGGGATCGGCGCCGGCGACCGGGTCGGCACCATGCTGCCCCGCACCGACGAGGCGGTCGCCGCCATGCTCGCCGTGCTCCGGATCGGCGCCGCGTACGTCCCGGTCGACCCGGCCCACCCCGAGGCCCGCCGGCGCCACATCGTGGACAGCAGCGGGATGCGGACGGTGCTGGTCACCGCCGACACCGAGCGGGCCTGCCCGCCCGGTGTCGTGCCGGTCCGCCTGGACGCGCTCACCGCCGGCCCGTCGGCCGTGCCGCAGGGCGCCCCCACCGCCGACAGCGCCCTGCACGTCCTCTACACCTCCGGGTCCACCGGCCTGCCGAAGGGCGTGCAGCTCAGCCACCGGGCGCTGGCCACCGACGTGCTCGCCGCGATCCGCCACTTCGACATCGGCCCGGACGACGCCATGCTGCTGAAGGCGCCGTTCACCTTCGACGTCAGCGCGCACGAGATGCTGGTCGCGCTGGTCGCCGGCGCCCGGCTGGTGGTCGCCCCGCCGGACGCCGAGCGCGACCCCGACCTGCTCGCACAGACCCTCGACCGGCACGCGGTCACCCTGCTCCACGTGGTCCCCTCCCAGCTGCGGCTGCTGCTGGAGGCCGAGGACTTCCCCGCCAACCGCAGCCTGCGCACCGTGGTCAGCACCGGGGAGTCGCTGCCGAACGAGCTGCGCCGCGCGTTCGAGGCGGTGCACCCGGCCCGCCTGCACAACGCGTACGGCCCGACCGAGACCTCGTACTCGACCGTCTTCTCCTGGCCGCGCGGCGACGCGGGCTCGTGGACCCGGCGCGGCGAGGTGCCGATCGGGGTGCCGTTCGACAACATCCGCTGCTACGTGCTCGACGACGAACAGCGGCTGCTGCCGCCGGGCGCACCGGGCGAGCTGTGGATCGGCGGCGGGACGGTCTCCGACGGCTACCTCGGCGATCCCGAGCGCACCGCCGACCGCTACCGCACGCTCGACCTCGGCGACGGCCGCACCGGGCGGGTCTACCGCACCGGCGACCTCGTCAGGCTGCTGCCGGACGGATCCCTCACCCACCTCGGGCGGTTCGACGACCAGGTGAAGATCAACGGCAACCGGGTCGAACTCGGCGAGGTACGCGCCGCACTGATGGCCGTCGAGGGCGTCGAGGACGCGACCGTCCAGGTGGCCCGGCACGCCGCGGGCAGCCTCCAGATCACCGCGTACGTCGTGCCGCAGGGCCTGGACGCCGCGGTCGTGCGCCGGCACGTGAGCCGGGCGCTGCCCTCGCACATGGTGCCGGTGCGGATCACGCCGGTGACGCGGATCCCGCTGCTGGCCAACGGCAAGACCGACCGCCAGGAACTGGCCCGGCTCGCCGCCGCCGCGGCCGAGCCGTCCGAGGCGCCCGCCGCCGCTGCCGCTGCCGCCGCTGCCGCTGCCGCCGCGGTCCCCGCCGCCGCCCCTGCTGCCGCGGTGCCTGCTGCCGCCGCTCCCGCACCGACTCCGTCCGCCTCCACCCCCGCCGCTTCCTCCGCCGCCGCTTCCTCCGCCGCCGCTTCCTCCGCCGCCGCTTCCTCCGCCCCCGCTTCCTCTGCCCCCGCCCCCGCCGTTCCCGCGCCGCCGGCATCCGCGGCGACACGGCCCTCCGCACTGCCCAAGCTCCGGGCCGTCTGGGCCGACCTGCTGGGAACCACCGAGGACGGCAGCCAGTTCTTCGAGGACGGCGGCGACTCCATCCTCGCCATGCAACTGGTCTCCCGGATGCGGCGCGAGGGCCACACCCTCACGATGCGCGAGATCTACAAGCACCCGGTGCTCGCCGACCTCGCCGCCCACCTCGACTCCAGCGCGCCGCAGGCCCCCACCGCAGCAGCTGCCGCGCCCGCGTCCGCCGGCCCGGCGGGCGGACGGCCGCTCGCCCCCGTCCAGTCGTGGTTCTTCCGCCACATCAAGACCGACCTCCACCAGTGGAACCAGTCCGTCCTGCTGGAGCTCAACCGCCCGCTCGACGCCTCCGCGCTGCGGCTCGCCCTCCAGGCCGTGGTGGCCGCCCACCCCGCGCTCAGCGCCCGCTTCGAGCACGACGGCGCCAGCGGCGACGGCCGGATGGCCGACGCGCCGCCGTTCGCCGCCTACCCGCCCCGCGAGGTGCTGTGGGAGCGGGAGTTCGGCGGCGAGGACGAGCTCGACCGGATCCTCGAAGGGGCCGAGGAGAGCCTCGCCCCGCTCGACGGCGTCCACGTGCGCGCCGTCCTCGCCCGCGACCGGCGCGACGGCACCGAGATGCTGCTCATCGCCGTCCACCACCTGGTCGTCGACGGCGTGTCCTGGCGCATCCTCCTGGAGGACCTGGAGCACGCCCTGGACGCCCTCGCCGACGGCGCGCTGCCCGCCCTGCCCGCCGAGGCCCGCTCGTACGGCGAGTGGGTCGACGACCTGCCCGCCGTCGCCGCCCGCCCCGGCGAGGCCGACCACTGGCTCGACCTGGCCGAGCAGCGCACGGCGGCCCGCACCCTGCTGCTGACCACCCCGGCGCCCGACGAGCAGCAGATCCGCCGGATCGAGTTCTCCCTCGACGCGGACGCCACCCAGCAGCTGATCGGCCCGCTGCCGCGTCGCCTCGGCCTCTCCGTGCACGAGACGATGACCAGCGCGTTCGCCCACGCCCTCGCCCGGTGGCGGGGCACCTCGACGGTCACCTTCGACGTCGAGACGCACGGCCGCCACGGCCGCGACGACCTGTTCCGCACCGTCGGCTGGTTCACGGCCATCCACCCCGTGGTGATCAGCGCCGAACGCGCCCGGGACCCCGAGGAGTTCGTCACCGAGGCCGGCCGCGCCCTGGCCGCCGTACCGCAGGGCGGCGTCGGCTTCGGCGCCTGCCGCGAGTACGAGCCCAGGGCGGCCGTCCGTGACACCCTGCGCGCGATGCCGCCCGCCCTGGTCTGCTTCAACTACTACGGCCAGGCCGACCAGCTCAGCCCCGCCGGCCGGTTCCGCATGTCGGGCCGCCCGATCCCCCGGGAGCACTCGGCGCGCTGCGAGCGCGTCTACGGCATCGAGGTCTACGGCATCGTCCACGACGGCCGCCTGCGGATGGGCCTGACCTGGGTCCCCAGCCCCGCCGACGGCGTCGACGAGGACGCCGTCGAGGCGCTGGTCGCCCAGATGCGCTGGGTGCTCGCCACCCTCGCCGGCGCCGACCCCGACGCCGTCCTCGCCGGTGAGGTCACCGCCCCCGGCCAGACCGCCCGGGCCGCCCGACCCGCCCGTACCGGCCGCCCGGCCACGGCCGCCGGACCGCAGCGCGAGAGCGTCCCGGTCACCGCCCAGCAGCACGGCCTGCTCCTCGACGCCCTGGCCCACCAGGGCACCGGCCGCTACGTCGAACAGCTCCACTGGCGCTGGCACGGCCCGCTGGACACCGACCGCTTCACCGCGGCCTGGCAGGCGGTCTTCGCACGCGAGGCCGTCCTGCGCACCGCCTTCGACTGGCAGGCCGAACCGCGGCTCGTCCTGCACGAGGAGGTGCGCCCCGAGGTCGTCCGCTTCGCCCACGGCAGCGACGACTGGGACGACCTGCTCGAACGCGACCGGTTGCGCGGCTTCGACCTGCGCCGTCCCGGCCTGCTGCGCGCCACCCTGTTCGACGAGGACGCCTCCGACGGCACCGCGACCGCCTCCACCCGCGTCCTGCTGACCTTCCACCACGTCCTGCTGGACGGCTGGAGCGTCTCCCTGCTGATCCAGCAGTTCTACCGCGCCTACCTGGCCGGCGGCACCCTGCCCGAATCCGGCACGCGCCGTCCCGACATCCGCGACTACTCGCGCTGGCTGCACGCCCAGGACACCGGCCCGGCCCGCGAGTACTGGTCCGCAGCCGTACCCGGGGGACCGCTCGCGGTGCGCCCCGCCCTGCCGGGCGAACCGACCGGGCAGCACGGCTCCGGCCGCGCCCAGACCCGGCTGACGCCGGCCGAGGCCGAGCGCCTGCGCCGCTGGGCGGCCTCCCACGCCGCCACCGAGAGCAGCGCGCTCAACACCGCCTGGGCCCTGCTGGTCAGCCGCGCCTGCGGCGCCGCCGGGCCCGTCCGGGTGGGCTTCGGCGTGACCGTGTCCGGACGCGGCATCCCGCTCGAAGGCGTCGAGCGCCTGCCCGGCCTGCTCATGAACTCCCTGCCCATGACCGTCGAGGTCGACCCCGCGGCGACCGTCCCCCACCTGCTCGCCACCCTGCGCGACCAGGCCCTGGACATGGCCTCCTACGAGTGGGTGTCCACCGGCCAGATCCACGAGTGGAGCGGCCGCGGCGCCGGCGAGAAGCTCGTCGAGAGCCTCCTCGTCCTGGAGAACTACCCGCGCTCCCAGGACGGCCTGGAAGACGACCTCGCCGCCCAGGGCATCCGGGTCGAACTCCCCGACGCCGCCGGCTCGGAGACCGCCTTCCCGGTCGCCCTGCTCGCCTACCGCGACACGGACGGCAGCCTGGTGCTCGCCGCCGTCCACGACCGGTCCCGCCTGGCCGACGCCGACGCCGCCACCATGGTCGAGCTGTGCGCCCGGCTGCTGCGCGACCTCCCCGTGACCGCCGACGACCTCACCACCGTCGCCGACCTCCTGGAGACCCTGCCCGACGACGCCCTGCCCCGGATGGCCGACCGGCCCGAGCGGGACCGCGACGACGACGGCGGCGGCGCCACCTGGCCCGAGGGCCCCGACACCCAGCTCCTGCGCGACGCCTGGCAGGCCGTCCTCGGCACCGCGGACGTCGCACCCGGCGACCACTTCTTCGAGGCCGGCGGCCACTCGCTGCTCGCCATGAAGCTGCTGCGCGAGATCGCCGAACGCACCGGCCGCACCCTGCGCCTGGACGACCTGCTCGGCCACCCCACCGCCGGAGCCCTGGCCCGGCTGCTGACCGAGGGCACGGCCGACGGCGAGCGCGGCGTACTCGTACCGCTGCGCGAGGCCGCCGACCCCGACGCCGGCACCCTCTACCTGGTCCACCCCCCGGGCGGGCAGGTCGCCTGCTACGCCCAGCTCGCCCAGAGCTACCCGGGTCCCGAGGCCCTCACCGGCATCCGCGACCCGCGCGTCGACCAGGCCGAGCCCGAACACCTGACGACCGAACAGCTCGCCCAGATCTACCTGGAGGCGCTGCTCCCCGCCCTGGAGAGCGGACAGCGGGTCGTACTCGGCGGCTTCTCGGGAGGCGGAGTCATCGCCTACGAGATCGCCCAGCGGATCGCCGCCGACGGCTGGGAGCCGCCCCTGGTGGTGATGATCGACGCCGGCGCCCCCGACGGCGAGGTCACCGACGCCGAGGCCGAGGGATCGTTCGCCTCCCGGCTGCGCGCCGTCGCCGAGAACCGCGCGGACGCCGAGAACGGCGCGGACACCGAGAACGGCGCGGCCACCGGGTCCGCCGTCGAAGCACGCGCCGCCGAAGCACGCGCCGCCGACGGCCCGGCACAGGCGACGGACGAGCCCGCCGACGCCGACGCGTACCTCGCCGAACTCGCCCAGATCGCCGACTGGGTCCGCGGCGACGGTGGCGGCGACCCGGTCGCCCTGATGACCGACAGCGTCGCAGCCGTCCAGCGGTACCGGCCGGTGCCCTACCACGGTCCCGTGGCGGTCCTGCGGGCCGGCGACACCGGCTTCGGCCGCGGCACCGACTACGACGAGTCGGACCGCTTCCACGGCCGCCCCGGCCTCGGCTGGGAGGACCACTGCGAGGACCTCGCCATCCGGATCGTGCCCGGCAACCACGTGACCATGCTGACCGGCGACAACGTGCGCGTCCTCGCCCGCATCCTGGCGTCCGCCGCCAGGACCTGACCGACCCCAGGCCCCAAGGAGCCCACCCCCATGTCACGACCCCGCAGGCGGATCACCCTCGCCGGCATCATCGACGGCCCCGGCGGCCACGTCGCCGCCTGGCGCCACCCCGCCACCAAGGCCGACGCCCAGCTCGACCTCGACTTCCACGTCCGCAACGCACAGACCCTCGAACGCGGCCTGTTCGACGCCGTGTTCATCGCCGACATCGTCGCGGTGTGGGGCACGCACCTGGACTCGCTGTGCCACACCTCGCGTGCCGAGCACTTCGAGCCGCTGACGCTGCTCGCCGCCTACGCCGCCGCCACCGAGCACATCGGTCTGGCCGCCACCGCCACCACCACGTACAACGAGCCGCACCACCTCGCCCGCCGCTACGCCTCGCTCGACCACCTCAGCAGCGGCCGCGCAGCGTGGAACGTCGTCACCTCCGCCGCGCCCTGGGAGTCCGTCAACTTCGGACGCGCCGAGCACCTCGAACACGGACAGCGCTACCAGCGCGCCGAGGAGTTCATCGACGTCGTCAAGCAGCTGTGGGACGCCGGCGCCGACGTCCGCGACGGCCGGCCGGGCACCCCCGTCCACCACCACGGCGAACACTTCGACGTCGCCGGGCCGCTCGACGTGGCCCGCCCCCCGCAGGGCAGGCCCGTCATCATCCAGGCCGGGTCCTCCCCGGTCGGCCGCGAGTTCGCGGCCCGCCACGCCGAGGTCATCTTCACCCGCCACAACCAGCTCACCGACGCCCAGGACTTCTACACCGACCTCAAGGCCCGGGCCGCCCAGCACGGCCGCGACCCGCAAAAGGTCCTGGTCTGGCCGACCCTGGCCCCGATCATCGCCGGAACCGAGGCCGAGGCCCGCGCCATCCTCGCCGAACTCCAGGACCTGGTGCCCGACCACGTCGCCCTGCGCACCCTGCAGGACTTCCTCGGCGTCGACCTCACCGGCCACCCCACCGACGGACCCGTCCCCGACATCCCGTACACCAACCAGTCCCAGAGCACCACCGAGCGCCTGATCGGCCTCGCCCGGCGCGAGAACCTCTCGATCCGCGGTCTCGCCCTGCGCCTGATGGGCGACGTCATCGCCGGCACGCCCGAGCAGATCGCCGACCACATGGAGTCGTGGTTCACCCAGGGCGGCGCGGACGGCTTCAACATCGACTTCCCGTACCTCCCCGGCTCGGCCGACGCCTTCGTCGACCACGTCGTCCCCGAACTCCAGCGCCGCGGCCTCTACCGGACGGCCTACGAGGGGACCACCCTGCGCGAGAACCTCGGCCTCGACCTCCCCGTACGCTCCCAGAAGGCAGGTGCCGCGTGACCCCCGGCCAGAACACCGCCCCCGCCCCGCTGCTCGTGGCGGCCGTCGCCCCCCGCACCGCCGACGGAGCCCTCCTGGACCTGCGCGGTCTCAAGGCCCTCGCGCACGCCGCCGAGCGGGCCGGCCTCGACGCCCTCCTGCTCGGCGACGGCACCGCCGAGGCACCGGCCGCTTTCGAGGGCACCACCGCCACCGCGGCCCTGGCCGCCGCCACCGAGCACATCGGCCTGCTGCTGCGCACCCCGCCCGGCGACCTCGCGCCCTACCACCTGGCCCGGATCACCGCGTCCCTGGACCACCTCAGCCACGGCCGCGCCGGCTGGTGCGCCACCGGCACCGGCCCGGGCACCGCAGCCGCAGCCGAATACCTCCACGTCGTCAAGGGCCTGTGGGAGAGCTTCGACGCCGACGCCTTCGTCCACGACCGCGCCGGGGGCGTCTACTGGCGGCTCGACGGCATCCACCAGCTCGACCACACCGGCGAGCACTACACGGTCGCCGGCCCGCTCAACGTCGCCCGCCCGCCCCAGGGCCACCCGGTGACCGCCGTCACCGACCCCGCGCTCGCCGCCGGCGCGGACCTCCTCCTGCTGGAGACCGACGACCCCGCCGAGGCCGCCCGGATCCGCACCCGCGTCCGCGAGGAAGCCCTCGACCTCGGCCGCGACGCGGACGCCGTCAAGGTCGCCTTCACCCTGCCCGCCGGCGCCGGAGCCGACCGGATCGCCGAGTGGTGCGCCCGGCAGACCGCCGACGGCTTCGTCGTCCCGCTCACCGCACCCGACGACCCGTTCCTCACCACGACCGTCGACGAGCTGCGCCGACGGGGCCTGCTGCGCGCGCCGTCCACCACCGGTTCGACGCTGCGCGAACGGCTCGGCCTCACCCGCCCGACCGGCCGCGCCGCCGCCCTGGCGTCCTGACGGGGCGGCACCGATGGAGACGCTCATCCTCACCGGCAGCACGGCGGCCGCCTCCACCTCCGCCCGCCTGGCCGCACTGGTCCGCAGCCGGATCGAACGGCGCGACCCCGGCGCCCTCGTGTCCGAGCTGGACCGGAGCCTGCTGCGGCTCCCGGGCCTGGACGCCGACGCCTATACCGGCGGCGCCCTCGCCCGCGATCCCCACGTCCGCCACCTGGCCGACCGCCTGGCGGACGCCCGGGCCGTCGTCCTCGTCACGCCGGTCCAGCACGGCAGCTACTCCGGCGCCCTGAAGAACCTGCTCGACCACGCACCGCGCGCGGCGTTCCGCGACAAGCCGGTGCTGGTGGCCGCCACCGGCGGCACCCTCCACCTGGGTGCCGCCGCCTGCGACCACCTGCGCGCCGTCGTCCGTTCCCTCGGGGGCTGGGCCGTGCCCACCCAGGTCATCGCGCAGCGCTCGGAACTGATCGCCGAGCCGCCGCCGCAGCTGGCCGCCCGCATCGACCGCGCCGTCGGCGAACTGCTGCTCGGCGCCCTGATGCTGGCCCCGGCCACCATCTGACCCGTCCATCCGCACCCTGGAGAAACATGTCCCGCCGCCTGTTCACCTCGGAGTCCGTCACCGAGGGCCACCCCGACAAGATCGCTGACCAGATCAGCGACACCATCCTGGACGCCCTCCTGAGGGAGGACCCGACCTCACGCGTGGCCGTGGAGACACTGATCACCACCGGCCTCGTCCACGTGGCCGGCGAGGTCACCACCCAGGCCTACGCACCGATCGCGCAGCTCGTCCGCGAGAAGATCCTCGAGATCGGTTACGACTCCTCGAAGAAGGGCTTCGACGGCGCCTCCTGCGGCGTGTCGGTGTCCATCGGCGCGCAGTCCCCTGACATCGCCCAGGGCGTCGACAGCGCCCTGGAGCAGCGCCTGGAGGGTGCCGCCGAGGGCGAGAACCGCGACGACCTGGATCAGCAGGGCGCCGGCGACCAGGGCCTGATGTTCGGCTACGCGTGCGACGAGACGCCCGAGCTCATGCCGCTCCCGATCCACCTCGCCCACCGGCTCTCCCGCCGCCTGACCGAGGTCCGCAAGAACGGGACCGTCCCGTACCTGCGTCCCGACGGCAAGACCCAGGTCACCATCGAGTACCACGGCGACCAGGCCGTCCGCCTCGACACGGTCGTGGTGTCCTCGCAGCACGCCTCCGACATCGACCTGGAGTCGCTGCTCGCCCCCGACATCCGCGAGTTCGTC